>NZ_JBXAHA010000031.1:0-92194 GCF_058794615.1 Cupriavidus sp. GW823-FHT07A04 | reverse complement strand
TCCGGCGCGCCTTCTTTGCCTACTTTCTTGGCAAGACAAGAAAGTAGGTCGCCGCCCCGCAGGGGTGGTGAAACCGCAGTTGCTTTTGACGTTAGGCAGTCGCAGTTAAGCAGTTGCAGTTACCCTTGACGTCAAGCCAGCTGAAGCCAATTTTGCTGCTGCAGTCGCCATTTCAAACCCCGCCAAACCTCCCCTATCACTGCCCCCAAACCCTTTTAGTGTATCCTTCAACCGATATCCACCCCGCGCTCGTCGCGCCATGAACGACCCTTATCCCAGTTCGAAGTCAGCCGACCGTCCCCGATCCCTGCTCGAACGGCTCTCGGATTTCATCTCTCCGGAGCCAGACTCCCGTGCCGAATTGCTCGAGGTGCTCCAGGATGCGCATGCGCGCAACCTGATCGACGCCGACTCGCTTTCCATGATCGAAGGCGTGTTCCAGGTATCCGAACTCACCGCGCGCGACATCATGGTCCCCCGCGGCCAGATGGACACCGTCAATATCGCCGATGCGCCGGAGAGCTTCATTCCCTTCATGCGGCAGACAGCGCACTCGCGCTTTCCGGTCTATGAAGGCAGCCGCGACAACATCATCGGCATCCTGCTCGCCAAGGACCTCTTGCGGTATTACACCGATGAAGAGTTCGACCTGCGCGAGACCTTGCGCCCGGCGGTGTTCATTCCCGAGTCCAAGCGCCTCAATATCCTGTTGCGCGACTTCCGCATCAACCGCAACCACATCGCCATGGTGGTGGACGAGTACGGCGGCGTCGCCGGCCTGGTCACCATTGAGGACGTGCTGGAGCAGATCGTGGGCGACATCGAGGATGAGTTCGACCTCGACGAAGACCATGACAATATCGTGCAGCTGCCCGATGGCAGCTGGCGCGTGCATGGACTGACCGAAATCGAGCAGTTCAACGAAACCTTCGGCACGCAATTCTCGGATCACGACGTCGATACCGTGGGCGGCTTGCTGAGCAACCACCTGGGTCACGTGCCGCATCGTGGCGAAGTGGTGGTGTTGCCGCCGATGCGCTTTGAAGTCCTGCGTGCCGACGCCCGCCAGGCGCACCTGATGCTGGTGCGCCGCGAGGCCCCGCCCGACGTGGACGGCGCATGAAGCGCGTTGTCCAGGCATGGTCCGGCGCCGCTAGCGCCGGACGCGACGACGCGCGCGGCGTGAGCCTGCCCCGCCTGCTGCTGGCCGCCGTGCTGGGCGTGGCCCATACCCAGGCCTACGCGCCGCACACCTGGTGGTGGCTGCAACTGCTGTCGCTGGCGGGGCTGGTGGCACTGGTCGCCGATGCGCCGCGCACCCGTGGCGCGGCCGCCACCGGCTACGCCTTCGGCCTCGGCTGGTTCCTCTCCGGCATCTGGTGGCTCTATATCAGCATGCACGTCTATGGCGAGATGCCGGCGTGGATGGCGATGCTTGCCGTGCTGCTGTTCAGCGCCTTCCTCTCGCTCTATCCGGCACTGGCCGCCGCCACGTGGCACTGGCTGGCTGCCCGCCGTACGCGGACAACCTCATTGGCACTGCTTGCGCCACTCGCCTTTGGGGCGGCCTGGGGGCTGTCGGAATGGCTGCGCGGCGTGGTCTTCACCGGCTTTCCGTGGCTGTCGAGCGGCTACGCCCATACCGATGGCCCACTGGCCGGCTTTGCGCCGCTGGTGGGCGTCTATGGCATCGGCGCGCTGGCCGCGACCGTGGCCGCCTTGCTGGTGGCCGCCGCGCGTGGCTTTGGCCGTGGTCGCAATGAGCACGCCAACCCGCATGGCATGCGTGCCGGCGCGATCGCCCTGGCGGCCGCCGTGGCGCTGCCGCTGGCCGGCGCCGCGCTGGTGCCGATCGCCTGGACCACGCCTGCCGGCAAGCCCATTTCGGTGCGGCTGCTGCAGGGCAACGTAGCGCAGGACATCAAGTTCGAGCCGGTCGGCGTGCAGCGCTCGCTCGAGCTTTATCGTGACCTGATCACCGCCGCTCCGGCCGATCTGGTCGTGACGCCGGAGACGGCGTTCCCGGTGATCCTGCAGGACCTGCCTGTGGACATCGCCATCGCGGTGCGCGATTTCACCGTGGCCAGCGGTACCACCGTGCTGTTCGGCGCCGCCGGCGCGGATTCGCCGGTCGATTTCACCAACAGCGTCTTTGGCCTGGGCCCGTTGACCGAACGGCTGTACCGCTACAACAAGCACCACCTGGTGCCGTTCGGCGAGTTCATTCCCTTCGGCTTCCATTGGTTCGTGGACATGATGAAGATGCCGCTGGGGGATTTCCGCCGCGGCGGGCTGGACCAGGCGCCGCTGCCCGTGCGCGGCATCCTGGTGGCGCCCAATATCTGCTACGAGGATCTGTTCGGCGAGGAAATCGCCGAGACCCTGCGCAGCCAGAAGGTGCCGGCCAATATCCTGGCCAACGTGACCAACCTGGCGTGGTTCGGCGACACCATCGCGCTGGACCAGCATCTGCAGATCTCGCGCATGCGCGCGCTGGAAACGCGCCGGCCGATGTTGCGCTCGACCAATACCGGCATGACGGCCGTGGTGACGCCGGACGGCGTGGTGGCGGGACAGCTGCCGACCTTCACCGTCGGCACGCTCACCGCCAATGTGCAGGGCACGCAGGGTTTCACCCCCTACGTGCGTTGGGGCAATGTACCGGCGCTGGCGGCATGCCTGCTGGTGCTGGCACTGGCGGCCTGGCGCCGCCGCCGGCAGGGCTGACGGCGGGCGGGCGGGCCTGCGCCGGGCCAGTCGTCAGGCAGACGCCCCCGCTGCTACCGATAGCAAGGCGGCGGCAATCATCACTGCAATGGCGACGAGATAAGGCTTGCGAGAAAGTAGCGACATGACCGGTGTCCCCGTAACTGGATTGATTCAAACGGTTGCGGCTGTTATGCACAGCTCTGCCTAATACTGTATACAAAAACACTAACGGCCAGTATCCGGCAGGCCTTTAGCACCCTTCGGTGTTTACCCGATTCGTTGCAAAACGCCGACACCACATGCCAGCCCCGCGGGCGGGATTGGACGCCCTGACGTATGCAAGGGCCGTGCCGATGGCTGGCGGCGGCAAAAAAACCGATAGAATTCAGGGTTTGGCACGATCTTCGTGAGGCGCCGCGGCAACTTTGCCGCCACGCCGTCCGCCCTTGCTTGCTGGCCTGCGTGCAGGCCCTTACTAGTCTTCGCCTATGCTGACCTTCCAACAAATGATCCTCACCCTGCAGGCCTACTGGGACCGGCAGGGTTGTGCACTCTTGCAACCTATCGATCTGGAGGTCGGCGCCGGCACCTCGCACGTGCACACCTTCCTGCGCGCGATCGGCCCGGAACCGTGGCGAGCCGCCTATGTGCAGCCGTCGCGCCGCCCCAAGGACGGGCGCTATGGCGAGAACCCCAACCGCCTGCAGCACTACTACCAGTACCAGGTGGTGCTCAAGCCGGCCCCCGAGAACATCCTGGAGCTGTACCTCGGCTCGCTGGAAGCGCTGGGCCTGGACCTCAAGCAAAACGACATCCGCTTCGTCGAGGACGACTGGGAGAACCCCACCCTCGGCGCCTGGGGCCTGGGCTGGGAAGTCTGGCTCAACGGCATGGAAGTCACTCAATTCACGTACTTCCAGCAGGTTGGCGGCATCGACTGCAAGCCCATCACCGGCGAGATCACCTACGGCATCGAGCGCCTGGCGATGTACCTGCAGAAGGTCGAGAACATCTATGACCTGGTGTGGACCGAGTGGGAAGAAAACGGCAAGACGCGCCGCCTGACCTATGGCGACGTCTATCACCAGAACGAAGTGGAGCAATCCACCTACAACTTCGAGCAGAGCAACACCGAGATCCTGTTCCGCCACTTCGCCGAGTACGAGTCCGAGGCCAAGCGCCTGATGGGTGCCGCCGAAGCCACGCAGCAGGACGCATCGGCCGAAGTCACCAAGCGCCTGGCGCTGCCGGCCTACGAGCAACTGCTCAAGGCCGCTCACACATTCAACCTGCTGGATGCGCGCGGCGCGATCTCGGTCACCGAGCGCGCGGCCTACATCGGCCGCATCCGCAACCTGTCGCGGCTGGTGGCCCAGGCCTACTACGACTCGCGCGAGTCGCTCGGCTTCCCGATGTGCGACCGCGAGGCCACCGCATGACCCGCACAGCGCGCAGCGCGCTATGCCGAGGCGCTGCCCTGGCACTGCTGGCCTTGGGAGCGCATGGCGCCGCCCAGGCCACCGCGCCGATGCCGAGCCCGCAAGTGCTGTACCTGCCGGCCGACCTGTCCAATGTATGCGAGGCCAATCCGCAGGCCCTGCAGCAGGCGATCGACCGGCACTGGCATGGCGCTTTCGGCCCGAACAACTCGCTGGACCAATGGACCCAGCTGGTGCGCACGTTCTCGTGCGATCTCTCGGGCTCCAAGGACCTTGGCTGGCACCGCGTGCCGCTGCGCGCCTATGAAAGCGCAATCCGCTACCCGCTCTCGTGGATTGAGACCGAGACGGTCAACGGGCGGGTGCGCAGGCAGATCAGGACATACTACTCGGCCGCGCAGCTGCCACCCAGGATCGACTTCTGGGTGAGCGGCCGCATCGACGAGATCCGCTACGACAAGCGGCTGCGCCGCCTCGATGCCCGCTTCTTCGCGCCTCGTCCCGCCCCCGGCGGCCGTGGCAGCAGCGCAAGCAACGGCACCAATGGCACCAGCGCAGACACGCAGTGCGTAGCAACCACGCTGCAATTCCGCCAGCAAAACGGCCTGTGGCTGTTGTCCGGCGTAGAACCTACTATTGCACCGCGCTGCTAAAGCGCAGCGCGTGCCACAACTTGTTGGAAACGATTCATGTCGCAACTCCTGACCGATTCGAACGATACGCTGCTGATCGAACTGCTCACCGAAGAGCTGCCGCCCAAGGCGCTGGCACGCTTGGGCGACGCCTTCGCGCAGGGCCTCTTCGCCGGCCTCTCCGAGCGTGGCTTGGTAGGTGACGGCGCCGCCGTGACCGCGTTCGCCACGCCGCGCCGGCTGGCTGCGCTGGTCACCAAAGTGCGCCGTAACGCGCCCGACCGCGAGCAGCGCGAGAAAGTGCTGCCACTGACCGTGGCGCTGGACGCCACCGGCCAGCCCACCGCCCCGCTGGCCAAGAAACTGGTCGCCCTGGCTAAATCGGTAGGCGTCGAGGCGATCGACTGGCAAACCCTGGAGCGCGCCTCCGACGGCAAGGCCGACGCCTTCTTCTACCGCTACACCGCGCGCGGCGCCGAACTGGGCGCCGGGCTGCAGGCAGCGCTGGACGACACCATCGCCAAGCTGCCCATCCCCAAGGTGATGAGCTACCAGCGCCCGGACGGCAGCACGGTGCATTTCGTGCGCCCCGCGCACAGTTTGATCGCACTACTTGGCACCGAGGTGGTGCCGCTCAGCGTGCTGGGGCTGCAGGCGGGCCGCACCACGCGCGGCCATCGCTTCCTCTCCAGCGGCGAGATCGAGATCGCGCATGCAGGCGAATACGCCGCCGTGCTGGCGTCGCAAGGCCACGTGCTGGCCAGCTACGCGGATCGCCGCGAACGCATCCGCACCGCACTGCTGGAGCAGGCGGGCGCCGACCAGGTCGTGATGCCCGATGCGCTGCTCGATGAAGTCAACTCGCTGGTGGAATGGCCGGTGGTCTATCCTTGCCACTTCGAGGAGGCCTTCCTCGAAGTGCCGCAGGAATGCCTGATCCTGACCATGCAGACCAACCAGAAGTACTTCGCGCTGACCGATGCCGCCGGCCACCTGCGCAACCGCTTCCTGGTGGTTTCCAACCTGGCCACCGATACGCCGGAGTCCATCATCAGCGGCAATGAGCGCGTGGTGCGCCCGCGCCTGGCGGACGCCAAATTCTTCTTCGACCAGGATCGCAAGAAGACCCTCGCCTCGCGCGTGCCGCAACTGGCCAACGTGGTCTATCACAACAAGATCGGCACGCAGCTCGACCGCGTGCAGCGCCTGCAGCAGATCGCCGGCCACATCGCCGACGCATTGGCCGCAGCCGGCATTGCCGTGGAAAAGGCGGCCGCCATGCGTGGCGCCGAACTCGCCAAGGCCGACCTGCTGACAGACATGGTGGGCGAATTCCCGGAACTGCAAGGCACCATGGGCACGTACTACGCGCGCCACGACGACGAAGCGCAGAGCGTGGCGCTGGCCTGCTCAGAGCACTACCGCCCGCGCTTTGCCGGCGATGCCCTGCCGGGCAGCCCGGTGAGCCTGGCCGTGGCGCTGGCCGACAAGCTGGAAACGCTGGTGGGCATCTGGGGCATCGGCCTGTCGCCCACCGGCGAGAAGGACCCGTTCGCGCTGCGCCGCCACGCGCTGGGCATCCTGCGCATGCTGGTCGAAACCCCGCTGCCGCTGTCGATCGACGCGCTGCTGGAACTCACCCAGCAAGCCTTCGCCGGCATTGCCGCGGTCAAGCCCGCGCAAGCCGCGATTGCCGATTTCCTCTACGACCGCCTGCGCGGCTACCTGAAGGACAAGGGCTACACCACCCATGAGGTCGAAGCGGTGGTGAGCCTGCGCCCGCAGCGCCTGGACGATATCCTGGCCCGCCTGGAAGCGGTGCGCACCTTTGCCGCCCTGCCCCAGGCCGAAGCGCTGGCCGCGGCCAACAAGCGTATCACCAACATCCTGCGCAAGAACACCGACCCCGTAGGCACGGTGCAGCCGGCCCTGCTCCAGGAAGCCGCCGAAAGCGCGCTGCACAAGGCGGTGGAAAGCGTGCGTCCGCAAGTGGATGCCGCCTTCGCCAACGGCGACTTCGCCACCGCGCTGCGCGACCTGGCACAACTGCGCGAAGCGGTCGACCAGTTCTTCAACGATGTCATGGTGATGGCCGAAGACCCGCAACTGCGCGCCAACCGGCTCGCGCTGCTGGCCTCGCTGCACGTGCTGGCCAATCGCGTGGCCGACATCTCCAAGCTGGCCGCGTAAGCGGGCCGGCACCACAACGGGAAGCCATCATGCCGCAGACACCGCCCAAGCTTGTCGTGCTCGATCGCGACGGGGTCGTCAACCTTGACAGCGACCAGTTCATCAAGACGCCGGACGAATGGATCCCCATCGATGGCAGCCTGGAAGCGATCGCAGCGCTCAACCAGGCCGGCTATCGCGTGGTGATCGTCAGCAACCAGTCCGGCATCGGACGCGGCCTGTTCGAGATGAGCGCGCTCAACGCCATGCACGAGAAGATGCACAAGGCGCTGGCCAACCTTGGCGGGCGCGTCGACGCGGTCTTCTTCTGCCCGCATACGGCGGCGGACGGCTGCGATTGCCGCAAACCCAAGCCCGGCATGCTTGAGCAGCTGGCGGAGCGCTTCGGCGTCGAGCTCAAGGGCGTGCCGCTGGTGGGCGACTCCCTGCGCGACCTCGAAGCCGGGCTGGCGGTAGGCTGCGCCCCGCACCTGGTACTGACCGGCAAAGGCCCCAAGACCGAGAAAAAGGGCGGCCTGCCGACCGGCACGCTGATCCACGACGACCTGCGCGCCTTTGCGCGCTGGCTGCTCACCGGCGATGGCGCCCCGCGCCAGGCCGGCTCCTGAACCCAACTCCCGTACCGATGATTTTTCTCCGCTCCTTGCTGTTCGCGTTGTTCCTCCTGGTACTGACGCCGCCCTATGCCTGCGCGTGCTTCATCGTCTTTCCGTTCATGAACGCCGACCGCCGCTACCGCTTCGTGCGCGGCTGGCCGCGGCTGGTGACCGGTGCGGCCGCGCTGATCTGCGGCATCCGCTACCGCTATGAAGGCCGTGAGCATTTCGATGCCATGCTCGACAAGCCGGTGGTGGTGCTGTCCAAGCACCAGTCGGCGTGGGAAACCGTGGCCTACCTGGCCACCATGCCCAAGCCGATGTGCTTCGTGTTCAAGCGCGAACTACTGATGGTGCCCTTCTTCGGCTGGGCGCTGGGCATGCTCAAGATGGTGCACATCAACCGCAAGGAAGGCACCCGTGCCTTCGCCTCGGCGGTGCGCCAGGGCCGCGAGCGGCTGGCCGAAGGCGCCTGGATCATCATGTTCCCGGAAGGCACGCGCACCCCGTCGGGCCTGGAGAAAACGCGCTACAAGAGCGGCGGCGCCCGCCTTGCGGTGGAGACCGGCGCATGGGTGATCCCGATGGCGGTCAACTCCGGCCGCCTGTGGCCGCGCAACTCGTTCCTCAAGTACCCGGGCCTGATCACGGTCTCCGTCGGCGCGCCGATCTCGTCGGCCAACAAGACGGCCGACCAGGTCAATCAAGAGGTTGAGGCGTGGATCGAACAAGATATGCGTAGAATCGACGCCGAGAGCTACCGGAGCAGAACGCCCGCATGAAATTGCTGCGCCCGACCCCCGACTCCCCCGGTTCCCAGATGGAGCTGCCGCTGTCCGACGCCCTCACAGGCGAAGACAGGGCGCCCGGCATGGTGCCAGGCGGGTTGGCGCCGGCGCAGCCCAACTCCCCGACGGCGCAGCCCTGGCCCCAGCCGCAGCCCAATGCACGACGGCTGCTGGTGGGCGAGCGCGCCGTGCACTACACGCTCAAGCGCTCGTCGCGCCGTACCATCGGCTTCACCGTGGACGACCGCGGCCTGTCCATCACGGCGCCGCGCTGGGTCACGCTGGCCGACATCGAGTCGGCCATTCTGGAAAAACAGCGCTGGATCTTCAACAAGCTGGGGGAATGGCAGCACCGCGAAGCCCGCCGCGTGCTGCCCACCGTGCAATGGCGCGACGGCGCCAGCCTGCCCTTCCTGGGCAAGCCCATCACGCTGCAGCTGGAGTCTCCGGCCGGCGTGCTGCTGTTCGATGCCCAGACCTGCATCCTTCATCTCGCGCTGCCCGTGCATGCCGACGAGCAGCAGATCAAGGATCGCGTGCAAGGCTGGCTGCAACACCAGGCGCGACGCCTGCTGGCACAGCGGCTCGATATCTACGCGGAAAAGCTCGGCGTGCGGCATAGCGCGTTTGCGCTGACCTCCGCCGCCACGCGCTGGGGCAGTTGCACCGCCGACGGCAAGATCCGCCTGAACTGGCGTTTGATGCATTTTCCGCTGTCGATGATCGACTACGTGGCCGCCCATGAGCTGGCGCATCTCAAGGAGATGAACCACAGCCCGAGGTTCTGGGATACGGTGGCATCGATCTTTCCGGAGTTCCGTGATGCCCGCGCGCAATTGCGGGCCCACCCGCCCGAGTTGCTGCCCACGTTCTAGGCTGGGCCTTTGATTTGAAACGGGGAAATGGCACACCTGGGCCAAGGCAAACCGATTGCTTCCATCCCGTTTAGAATAATCGACCTATCCCAAAACAAGATCAGGCCTCTCCCAAAATGCGACTCCTCCACACCATGCTCCGCGTCGGCGACCTGCAACGCTCGATCGACTTCTACACCCGCATCCTCGGCATGCAGCTGCTGCGCGAGAGCGACAACACCGAATACAAGTACCGCCTCGCCTTCGTCGGCTACGGCCCGGAATCCGAAACCGCCGTGCTAGAGCTGACCTATAACTACGGCGTGGAAAAGTACGAGATGGGCACCGCCTACGGCCATATCGCGCTGGAAACCGATAACGCGGCAGCCACCTGCGAGCGCATCCGCGCCGCCGGCGGCAACGTCGTGCGCGAGGCCGGCCCGGTCAAGGGCGGCACCACGGTGATCGCTTTCGTCGAAGATCCGGACGGCTACAAGATCGAGCTGATCGAGCGCAATTCCACGCGCGACGCCAGCCGTCCTTGAGGTGAGCGCGTCGCTGCCAAGCCGGCGCCCGCTCGACGGCACAGCCGTCACGTTGATGGTGGTCCTGTGCGTGGCCTGGGGACTGCAGCAAGTGGTCATCAAGGCGACGGCGCCACTGATGGGCGCCGTGCTCCAGGCTGGCGTGCGCTCGGCGGTGGCAGCCGTGCTGGTGTTCGGCTTTGCCGCCTGGCGCCGCACGCCGCTGTGGCAACACGACGGCACGCTGGGCGCCGGGCTGCTGGCTGGCCTGCTGTTCGGCGCCGAGTTCTTCTGCATCTTCGTCGGGCTCGGCCACACCACGGCTTCGCGCATGGCGGTGTTCCTCTACACCGCGCCCATCTTTACCGCACTCGGCCTGCATCTGAGCGTCGCCGGCGAACGCCTGCGGCGCGGGCAATGGCTGGGCGTCGGGCTAGCCTTCTGCGGCATGGCCCTGGCCTTTGCCGATGGCATCGCCACACCGGCCGTGCATGGCGGCAGCACGTTACTGGGCGATGCGCTGGGGATCCTGGCCGGCTTCCTCTGGGCCGCTACCACGGTGGTGGTGCGCGCCAGCCGGCTGGCTTCGGCAGCGCCCAGCAAGACGCTGCTCTATCAACTCGCAGTGTCCGCGGTGATGCTACTGTCCATGGCGCTTGCAGCCGGGCAGCATCTGCATGCGCGCGTCGACGGCATGGTGGTCGCCAGCCTGTTCTATCAGTCGGTGCTGATTGCATTCGCCAGCTACCTGACGTGGTTCTGGCTACTGCGCCAGTACCTGGCTTCGCGCTTGTCGGTGTTTTCGTTTTTGACGCCGCTGTTCGGGGTGGCGTTTGGCGTGGTGCTGATGCATGACGCCGTGGGCATGCGGTTTGCGATTGCCGCGGTGCTGGTGTTGGGGGGGATTGGGTTGGTGAATCGGCGGGAGTAAAGGGGCTGGGTGTAGTGGCTGCAACTGCAACTGCAACTGCACCTGCACCTGCAAAATCAGCTTCAGATTCAAGGGCTTAACTGCAAATTCAACGACAGTTTCACCACCCCTGCGGGGCGGCGACCTACTTTCTTGTCTTGCCAAGAAAGTAGGCAAAGAAGGCGCCCCATACGGCCTAGGTGAACCTTTACGGCTCGCTTCGCATCGCCATGGGTGTTTCCCGCCCCCAGGCGGGAAACACGGCAGAACCAGTGGCCGTTGGGATCAAACACCATTCGGTGTAGCCGTGATTTCCGCCCCCAGGCGGAAATCACCTCCCCGCGATGCGAAGCGAGCCGTCTGGGTTTTCATCTCCCGTTATGGGGCGCCTCGTCGGCAGGCAAAAAGAGCGGAAAAGAGGGGGCCATGTCTGAGCATCGCCCTGAGGCGATGTGAGTTTGGCCCCCGGCCGCTCTTTTTGCCTGCCGACGAGGGGGGGTCGCCCCATCCGGGTCGCTTCTTTGCCTACTTTCTTGGCGAGACAAGAAAGTAGGTCGCCTCCCCGCAGGGGCGGTGAAACGGCAGTTGAAGTTGACCTTGACGTTAAGCCGTTGCAGTTGCAGTTGCCATTAACCTACAACCCCCAACAATTCAACCTCAAAACCTAAAAGTCCCCAACGCCTCGCGCACTTCATCCAACGTAGCCTGCGTCACCAACCGTGCCTGCTCCGTCCCCTGCTTCAAAATGTCAAACACAGAGGCCGGATCCTTGGCCAGCTCCTCGCGCCGCTCACGAATCGGCGCCAGCAGCCCTTGCAGCACACCATCGAGCCTGCGCTTGAGGACCATGTCACCCAAGCCGCCGCGCCGATAGTGCTCCTTCAACTCGGCCACTTCATCGACCGCCTCGTCGAACGCGTCGAGGTAGGTGAACACCACATTGCCCTCCACCTGGCCCGGATCGGACACCTTGAGGTGGTTGGCGTCGGTGTACATGCGCATGACCGCTTCCTTGACCTGCTCGGGCGAGGCCGCCAGCGAGATGGCGTTGCCTTGCGACTTGCTCATCTTGGCCTTGCCGTCGACGCCGGGCAGCCGGCCAAAGCGCGGGATCAGCGCGGCGGCTTCCGGCAGCACTTCGCGGCCAACCTGGTGGTTGATTCGGCGCGCGATCTCGTTGGTCTGCTCGATCAGGGGGGCCTGGTCCTCGCCGACCGGCACCACGGTGGCCTTGAAGCCGGTGATGTCGGCAGCTTGCGAAGCCGGGTAGCACAGGAAGCCCGCCGGGATATCGCGGCCGAAGCCGCGCGCCTGGATCTCTTCCTTGATGGTCGGGTTGCGTTCGAGCCGGGCGACCGTGACGAAGTTCAGGTACATCAGGGTCAGCTCGGCCAGCGCGGGCAGGTGCGACTGCACCGTGATGGTGGTCTTGGCCGGGTCGATGCCGACCGCGAGGTAGTCGAGCGCCACTTCCAGCACGTTGCGCCGCACTTTGTCCGGATCGTGCGCGTTGTCGGTCATGGCCTGGGTGTCGGCCAGCAGCAGATATTGCTTGTGGGTATCCTGCAGCGCCACGCGGCTCTTGAGCGAGCCAACGTAGTGGCCCAGGTGAAGCTGGCCGGTGGGACGGTCGCCGGTGAGGATGACCTTGCGCTGGGGCGCCTGCGTTTCGCTAGTCATGGCATTTCCTTGGGTAAGAGAAGCGCCGCGGTGCCGGTCAGCGCAGGCAGAGTGCTGCCAACCGGGCTGCGGCGGCTGGAGTCGGGATCAGGGGATGACGACGTGCCGCTGCGTTCAGCAGCGCCGCCAATGGGAACGAGAGCCGGTCGCGCGCATCATGTAGCCGGGGTTTCAAGCTGGCGCGCCAGGCCGACGTACTCGGCCACGGGGACTTCCTCGGCGCGCCGCGCCAGGTCGAAGCCAAGGGCTTCAAAATCGACCTGGTCGCGCAGCATCGACAGTGTATTGCGCAGGACCTTGCGCCGCTGCGAGAACGCCGCGGCCACCACGTCGCCCAGCACCGTCAGGTTGCACGCGGGATACGGCGAGCGCAACTGGCCATCGGGCTGGCGCGGCCAGGGGATCATGCGCACCACGGCGGAGTCAACCTTGGGCGGCGGGTTGAACGAGGCCGGCGGCACGTCGAGCACATGCTCCATGTGATAGCGCACCTGCAGCATGATCGACAGCCGCCCGAAGGCTTTGCTGCCTGGCTCGGCCACCATGCGCTCGACCACTTCCTTTTGCAGCATGAAGTGCTGGTCGCGCACCTGGTCGGCAAACTCGGCCAGGTGGAACAGCAGCGGGCTGGAGATGTTGTAGGGCAGGTTGCCGACGATGCGCAGCGGCTTGCCGGCTTCGCACAGCTTGCCGAAATCGAAGGCCAGCGCGTCGCCGGCGTGGATCACCAGCCGTTCGCCGTAGCGGCGGCGCAGGCGCTCCACCAGGTCGCGGTCAAGCTCGACCACCTGCATCTGCGGCAAGCGCTCCAGCAGCGGCTGGGTCAGCGCGCCGAGGCCGGGGCCGATTTCGACCAGGGTATCGCCGTGCTGCGGGTCGATGGCACTGACGATGCCGTGGATGATGCCGTCATCGACCAGGAAGTTCTGTCCGAATCGTTTGCGGGCCACATGGCCCTGGTGTACGTTGGAACGCATAGTTAGGTCTCGCTCGGGCGTCAGCGTGTTGCCACCAGCGGCGCGGCGCGCGGCCGGCCGTTGGCGTGGCCGGCCATGACGATGGCGTTGCGGATCGCCTCGATCATGCTGCCGTGCTCGGCCTGGCCACTTGCGGCCAGGTCGAGCGCAGTGCCATGGTCGACCGAGGTGCGGATAAAAGGCAGCCCCAGCGTGATGTTCACGCCGTGGCCAAATGTGCCGTACTTGAGCGGGGCCAGGCCCTGGTCGTGGTACATCGCCAGCACGCAGTCAGCCCCATCTAGATGGCGGGGCTGGAACAGCGTGTCGGCCGGGTACGGGCCGCGGGCATCGATGCCCGCGTCCACGGCATGGGCCAGCGCGGGAATGATCACATCGATCTCCTCGCGGCCCATATGGCCGCTTTCGCCGGCATGCGGGTTCAGGCCGGTCACCAGGATACGCGGCCGGGCGATGCCGAAATGCCGGCGCAGGTCGTGGTCGACGATGGCCAGCGTTTCTTCCAGCATGGACACGGTCAGCGCGTCGGGCACCGCGCGCAATGGCAGGTGGGTGGTGGCCAGCGCCACGCGCAGCATGGCGTTGCCATGCGCGGGCTGCGGGCCGGCCAGCATCATCACGACGCGCGGCACGCCGGCGCGCTCGGCCAGGTATTCGGTGTGCCCGGTGAAGGGCACGCCGGCATCGTTGATGGTGCTCTTCTGCACGGGCGCGGTCACCATGCCGGCAAAACGCCGCGTGCCGCTGGTCCCGCCCATGCAGCCATCGATGGCTGCATCGAGCAAGGCGAGCACATAGCCGCCGTTGCGCGCATCCAGCCGGCCAGCATCGCAAGGCACGGCCAGAGGGATGTCGTCGCACACCACGCTGCCATCCGCAAGCCGGTGCGCCCAGGCTTGCGCGACACCCAGCGCGGCGGCGCGCGCCGCCAGCAGGCCCGCGTCGCCAAGCACGTGAAAACGCACCTGCGGATGCTCGCCGGCAAGTTGCAGCAAGGCGCCGACGGTAATGTCGGGGCCAATGCCGGCGGGTTCCCCGGTGGTGATGGCTAGCGCGAGCGGCTCGGACATGGTGGCGATGCGTTCTGGTTAGCGCTGGCGGTTGACGCGGTATTCCACGTAGGCGGCCTGGCGCAACTGGCGCTGCCAGTCTTCATACGCCGCGCGCACCTTCTGCTCGCGAATCTCCGCGCGGGCGAAGTCGCGCTGCTTCTCCGGCGTGATCTCGGTCTCGCGGCGATTGAGCACCTGGATCAGATGCACGCCGAACTGCGTGACGATGGGCTCGGACACCTCGCCCGGGCGCAGGCGGCTCATGGCCTGCTCGAACTCCGGCACCAGCTCGCCCGGCGATACCCAGCCGAGATCGCCGCCGTTCTGCGCCGACCCATCCTGGGAGAAGCGCTTGGCCGCGTCGGCAAAGTCGCCGCCGTGGGTGATCCGGTCGCGCAGCGTGGCCAGTTGGCGGCGTGCCTCGGCCTCCGGCATGTTGGGGCCGGTGCGGATCAGGATATGGCGCACCTGGGTCTGCGTGATGCGATCGCTGGCCGCCGGGTTCGACGCTGCCGGCGGCGCGGTGCGCTTGGCCACCAGCTTGAGCACATGGAAACCGTTGGCGCTCTCGATGACCTGGGGCGCCACGCCACCAGGCTGCAGGTCAAGCACGGCATTGGCAAACAGCGCCGGCAGCCGGCCGATTTCACGGAAGCCGAGCGAGCCTCCCTGAGCGGCCTCAGGGCCGTCGGAGCCCTGCGCCAGCTGGGCGAAATCCGCACCGCCCTGAGCCTGCTTGAGCAACCCTTCGGCCTTGGCGCGCAAGGCTGCCTTCTGCGCCTCGGAGGCATCTTCCGGCACGCGCACCAGGATCTGGGCCACGTTGTATTCGGTGGGGCCGGTGGCGGTGGCGGCCGCGCCCGGTGCGCCATTCGCCGCGAGATAGTTGTCGATCTCGCCGTCGTAGACCTGGATCTTGGAATCCACCTCGCGCTCGCGCAGGCGGATCACCTGGACCTGCTTGCGCAGCTCGTCACGGTACTTGGTCCAGGTCATGCCGCTGCGCTCGACCTGGCTGCGCAGGTCGGTCGCATTGATGTGGTTTTGCTGCGCGACCGACTCAATGGCGCGATCGACTTCCTGGTCGGTCACCTTGATGCCGGCATCCTGCGCCGCTTGCGTCTGGACCCGCTCCATCACCAGCCGCTCGAGCACTTCGCCCAGCAGGTCGGCGCGCGCCGGCACCGGGCGGTTGGCCTGGCGCAGCTGCGATTCGATCTCGTCGGCGCGGTCCAGCAATTCGCGCCGCGTGATCACGCTGTTGTTGACGATCGCCACCACCTCGTCCACCAGTTGCGAGCGCTGCGCGCTCGTGCCCGGCTGCGTCACGCCCAGGCGCGGCTGGCTGGGCGAGGCGGCAGCGCTGTCGCCGGCCTGGGGCATGAAGATGCCGGTGGCCTTCTGCCCGGGCGCCTTCAGCTGTGCCGAAGCCGGCAGTGCGAAGGCGGCCAGCAGTGCGGTCAGCAGCAGGCTTTGCCAGCCGGTCAGGCGGGAAGACATCGAGGAGAGCGCGTTGAATTCTTGACGTTTCATCATGGTCCGTCATTCATAGTGGTCGAGCTGGGATGGGATAACAGGCTTGGCGAGGACGGGCTCATAACCCGGCACGTTCAGCCGCAGCACATCCAGCGGATTGGAACCGATCTTGGACAACCCGCGGAACTCCACCTGGAAGAAGATGCGTCCGGTGTAGCCCTGCGTGGTATTGCGGAAGCGCTGGTAGACCACACGGCCAACCCAGCAATCCGCTGCGTATTCGAAGCCGGCCAGCGCGTCCACCAGTTGGCTTGCGCTCAGGTCGAACGCGACCCGGCCGATGCCGTAGGTGCGCTGTGTCAGCGGCCACTGGCTCGAAACCTCGAACTGGTCGATGGCGGTATTGTCCGTCACCGAAGTGGGGCGCCGGTAGCGATAGCCGATATTCAGCGTCTTGCGCTGCTCCGGCCGCCACGAGAAGGCGATGTTCGAGTAGATCACCCGATCGCTGTCCGGGTTGTACTGCACGCCAGCATCAAGGTAATAACCCTTGAACATCTGGATCGTGGTCGCTGCCAGCAAATCAGAATAGCCTGCCTTGGCCGGATCGGTGCCATTGAGCTGCACCCGCTGGCCAGTGAAGTCAAAGCGCTGCGCAATAGTGCCGCGGAAACGTTCGATGCCGCTGCTCGCCTCAATCAAGCGCGTGGTCACGCCGCCAGTCAGCTTGTTGTTGTCGGCAATGCGATCATAGCCCGTGAACGGATTCTCACTGAAAATCTGGCCGTAGCCAAAGTCCGACTGCACCGTGTCAAAGATCGGAAACTGGCTCTGGTCGCGGAACGGCGTGTAGACATAAAACAGACGCGGCTCCAGCGTCTGCACGTAATTGACGCCGAACAGCCGGCTCACGGTCGGCGCCTCGCGCTCGAACGTCATGCCCGAATCCACGCTCATGGTCGGCAAGGCGCGGTTCAGCGTATTGGGCGTGCCCGCGGTGTTGGTGGAGGACTCCATCTGGTACTGCGTGGCATTGAACGTCACCTTGGGCGTGACGAACCAGCCTGGCCGAATGATCGGATAGCTGATCGAGGGCTGGATGAAGACACGTTCACCCTGCGGCAGTTGCGTACCTGTCGTGCCCAAAGGAATGCGGAAGCGCGTGTAGTCGGCTTCCACTTGGATATCGAAGCCACCCAGGTCATAACGCGTGTACTTGCCATTGAGCTGAGGCACACGCTCATAAGAAGGCTGGCTAGGCGCGAGCGTCTGGAATTTCTGCACCCGGGCCAGCAGGGCAAAATCCTGCCAGTTGTAGGTGACGCCGCCTTCCTGCGTGTACTGGCGCAACGTCGCCTGTGTCACCGAGCGGGTCAGGTCGTCGGGATACTGGCCGTCCGACACCTTGTTCAGGTTAACGTACGCATTCAGTCCCGGCGCTATGTTCTGGACATGCTGGATCGAATACGCCCAGCGGTTGGTCTTGGTCTTCTGGTCGTCCGGCAGGAATTCGCCGCGGATACGCCCGGAATAGCCGCTGCCGATATAGCGGTAGTCGGTGCCAAGCTGCACCCCGCGCGAACTCAGCACGCGCGGAAAGATCGTCAGGTCGCGGTTGGGCGCGATATTGAAGTAATACGGGACCGTGAGGTCCATGCCCGAGCGCGAGCTATAGCCGAACAGCGGCGGCAGCACGCCGCTGCGGCGCTCGCTGTTCAAGGGGAAGCTGAACACCGGCGCGGCCATGATCGGCACGTCGAAAAAGCGCAGCACGCCGCCATAGGCAGTGCCGACCTGGCGGTCGCTGTCGATATCGAGCTCGCGCGCGCTGAAATACCAGTCCGCGTTGTCGGGCGAACAGGTCGTGTAGGTGGCGCGCTTGATCGTGCTGAGATTTTTGTCGATGAAATCGATGCGCTCGGCCTTGCCGGAGCCACCGGTCTGCTGGAAATAGTAGTCCGGAGACAGCATGTAGCCTTCGTTGGCCTCGACCCGCAGCCGGGCTTCCGGCCCGACCGAGAGCGAGCCGTCGCGGGCAATGCGGGCATTGCCGTGGACAAAAGCCTCGTCGCTGTCCTGGTCGTAGGTGAGCTTGTCGCCCTTGACCACGCCGCCATTGCGGCGCAGCTCGGCGTTGCCCTCGAGCTCCACGCCACGCTGGTTATAGCCGGTCATGCGATCGCCCGAGACAAAGGTGGGCGGGTTGTCGTCCGGCTCGGCCGTCTTGGTCTTGGCCGTGCCCGGCTCGGCCAGACGCGGCACCAGTTCGCCGGCTACCGGCGGGGCCTCGGGTGCCGCTTCGACGGTCGGCTCGGCCACCGGCAGGTCGGGAATGGCGGAGCTCACGGCCTGCGCGTGCGCACCCACCGACCAGCCGGCCATGGCCAACACGAGCGGGCGCAACGCGCTGCCGGGGAGTCGTGCCGGTGTCTTGCTAGCCTTCTGGTTCGGTGATCGTCGTTGTTCGGTCATGCGAGCGGGTCATGAGTCAGAGCGGCGGCGGCGGCCCAGCAACCGCCAGCCACCGCCGAAGCAGGCTGTCGGGCTGTAGGAGGCCCGCCTGGGAGCCGCCCCGGGGCCCGGGTCTGGTCGGGTATTATACGGGGCATCCTATTCTCCCTTTCCGGCATGGCAGCACATCCTCTCGACCCGCGTCTCGACCAGCTCAAAGTCTGGGTGTCCGGACTCGGTCCGGCCTGGTCCATTAACCCCGACTCCTGTACCCCCGCATCGGCTGACGCCAGCTTCCGGCGGTACTTCCGGGCCAGCACCAGCCACCCCGACCATCCGAGCGTGATCGTGATGGATGCGCCTCCCGCGCAGGAGGACTGCCGCCCCTTCATCCATGTCGCGGAACTGTTCGGCGCTGCCGGCGTGAGCGTGCCCAAGGTACTGGCGCAGAACCTCGAGCAAGGCTTCCTGCTGCTCAGCGACCTGGGCAACACCACGTATCTGTCGCGGCTGGACGCGGCCAGCGCGCGCGGCCTTTATGGCGATGCCGCCGCCGCGCTTGTGAAGATCCAGCTCGCGACCCGCCCCGGCACCTTGCCCGCCTACGACCGCGTGCTGCTGCAGCGCGAAGTCGACCTGTTCCCGCAGTGGTACGTGGCCCGGCACCTGGGCGTGACACTGACGCCCGACCAGGAATCCGGGCTGGCCGAAGTGATGCAGACGCTGCTGGCCAACAACCTGGCACAGCCGCAGGTGTATGTGCATCGCGACTATCACTCACGCAACCTGATGGTGCTTGAGGGCGAGGCCAATCCCGGCATCCTGGATTTCCAGGACGCGGTGATCGGCCCCATTACCTATGATGCGGTGTCGCTGTGGCGCGATGCCTATATTGAATGGGACGAGCAGGAGCAACTCGACTGGCTGATCCGCTACTGGGAGCGCGCGCGCATGGCCGGGCTGCCGGTGGCGCCCGATTTTGGTGACTTCTACCGGGATTTCGAGTGGATGGGCCTGCAGCGCCACCTCAAGGTACTCGGCATCTTTGCCCGCCTGTACCATCGCGACGGCAAGGATGGCTACCTGGCCAACCTGCCGCTGGTGCTCAAGTACGCGCGCCAGGTGGCGGGCCGCTACATCGAGCTGCGCAGGCTGGTACGGCTGTTCGACGCCCTCGACGGCGTCGAACGCCCGGTCGGCTACACGTTCTGATGCCGGTGCAAGCCATGACGGACGCACAGCCATGACATCCGGCGGCGATCCCACGGCCACGCTCACCCGCGGCGGCGAGTGGTGGGCTGGCGTGCGGGCGCTGGCGCCGATGCTGCTTGGCGTGGCGCCGTTCGGCCTGATCTACGGCGTGCTGGCGGTCAACGCCGGCATGCCCGCGTGGCTGGCCTGCGCCATGAGCGCAATCGTGTTCGGCGGCGCCTCGCAGATGATCCTGACGCAACTGTGGGCGGCGGGCACGCCGGCGGTGCTGATCGCCGTGACGGTCGCCATGGTCAACCTGCGCCATGCGCTGTACTCGGCCACCATGGCCCCGGCGCTGGCGCACCTACCGGGCCGCTGGAAGGCACTCATCTCCTACTTGCTGACCGACGAGGCCTTCGCCGCCATGACGCGGCGCCTCAGTGACGACGACGAACACAAGCGCTACCGCCACTGGTTCTTCTTTGGCGCCGGCTTCGCGCTGTGGGCCAGCTGGCAGGTCTCGACGCTGGCGGGTGTGCTGGTGGGCGCCCAGGTCCCGCGCGACTGGCCGCTTGATTTCTTCCTGCCGCTCACCTTCATCGCCATCATCGTGCCCGGCATCAAGCACCGCTCGCACGCCGCGGCGGCGCTGGCGGCCACGGCGCTGGCGGTGGCCTGCTACGGCATGCCGCACAAGCTTGGCCTGATGGTCGCGGCGCTGGGCGGGATTGCCGCGGGCATGCTGCTGCTTGGCAAGGACCGCAGGCAGCGCAAGCCGGCCGCGACGGAGCCCGCCGCATGAGCCAGCTCACCCTGCTGCTGGTGTTTATCGGCGCCGGCCTCGCCACCTTCCTGATCCGCCTGTCCTTCATTGCCGTGGAAGGCCGGGTGCGGCTGCCGTCGTGGTTCCGCACCGCGCTGCAATTCGTGCCGGCCGCCATGCTGTCGGCGTTGATCGCGCCCGACCTGCTGATGCGTGATGGCCACGTCGACATCGGCCCCGGCAATGCGCGCCTGGTAGCAGGGCTGGTGGCCATTGTCATCGCCGCCAGGACGCGCAGCATTGGCTGGACCATCGCTGGCGGCATGGGCACCCTGATCGCGCTGACATACCTGCTGAACCACGCGCTGAAATAAGCGCCGGAGACCCTGCATTGAAAGCCATGATTTTTGCAGCCGGGCGCGGCGAACGCATGCGCCCGCTGACCGATGCCCATCCCAAGCCGCTGCTGCAGGTGGGCGGCAAGCCGCTGATCGTCTGGAAGATCGAGGCGCTGGCGCGCGCCGGCTTCAAGGACATCGTGATCAACCACGCCTGGCTCGGCGAGCAGATCGAGCAGGCGCTCGGTGATGGCAACCGCTTCGGCGTTCGCCTGGCGTACTCAGCCGAGCCCAGCGCGCTGGAAACCGCCGGCGGCATCGCCCAGGCGCTGCCGCTGTTGTCGGCCGCACCCGAGCGCGGCGAGATCTTCCTGGCGGTATCCGGCGACATCTTCACCGATTACGACTTCCGCGCCCTGCTGCCCCGCGCGCGCGCCATGGCCGGTGCGCCCGAGCCGCGCATGCACCTCGTGATGGTGCCCAATCCGCCGTTCCATCCGGGCGGCGATTTTGCGCTCGGCGCCAACGGCCTGTTGTCGCTCACGCCCACGGCGACGGCGCCGAGCCTGACCTTCGGCAATATCGGCCTGTACGACACCCGGCTGTTCACCGCCATCGAGCCCGGCCAGAAAGTTGCCATGACGCCCTACTATCGCGCCGCCGTGGCGGCCGGGCTGGCCAGCGGCGAGCGCTTCGACGGCGCCTGGGAGAACGTCGGCACGCCGGCCCAGCTGGCGGCCCTCGATGCCCTGGTGCTAGCGCGAGCCGGCACCGCTTGCGCACCCTTGCCCTGAGCGGGTCCGGCCAGTCCAGCCCCGCGCCGGCAATCCGACGGCGTTAGAATCGTCCTATTCCCCATCCACGTGGCCCAACACATGTCCGCACCCGACTCCGCCCTCCTTCTCGCCTGTCGCGACCGGCGCGCCCGCGTGCTGCAGCAATTACGCGCCGCCGGCGGCGGCGTGGCGATCCTGCCCACCGCGCCGGAAGCCATGCGCAACCGCGATAGCGACTATCCCTATCGCCATGACAGCTATTTCTATTACCTGACCGGCTTCACCGAGCCGGAGGCCGTGCTGGTCCTGGTGGCGCAGGCGGGCGGCGCCGAGCGCAGCATCCTGTTCTGCCGCCCCAAGCACGAGGAGCGCGAGATCTGGGATGGCTTCCGCTATGGCCCGGAAGGCGCGCAGGCGGCCTTCGGCTTCGACGAGGCACATTCGGTCGAGGAAATCGACGCCCTGCTGCCCTCGCTGCTGGCCGACCACGCTGTGGTGGCCTACCCGCTGGCCGCCAACACCCGCACCGATATGCAGGTGCGGCGCTGGCTCGAAACGGTGCGCATGCAGGGCCGTGCCGGCGTGACCGCGCCATCGACGGCGATCGACATCCGCACCATCCTCGACGAGATGCGCTTGTTCAAGGATGCCGGCGAGATCGCCACCATGCGCCGCGCCGCCGAGATCTCGGCCCAGGCCCATGTGCGCGCCATGCGTGCTTCGCGCGAGGGCCTGCGCGAATACCACCTGGAAGCCGAGCTGCTCTACGAATTCCGCCGCCACGGTGCGCAGAGCGTCGCCTACAACTCGATCGTCGCCACCGGCCCCAATGCCTGCGTGCTGCACTACCGCGCCGGCCCCGCCGAGCTGCGCGATGGCGACCTGTGCCTGATCGACGCCGGCTGCGAGCTCGATGGCTACGCGTCCGACATCACCCGCACCTTCCCCGTCTCCGGCCGCTTTTCGCCAGCCCAGCGCGAGCTGTACGACCTGGTGGTGGCCGCGCAGGAAGCCGCCATCGCCGAGACCCGCCCCGGCGTGCCCTACAACGTGCCGCACGACGCCGCCACGCGAGTGCTGGCGCAGGGCATGCTTGATACCGGCCTGCTCGACGCGAACCGTTGCGGCGGCCTGGACGAGGTACTCGCCAGCGGCAGCTACCGCCAGTTCTACATGCACCGCACCGGCCACTGGCTGGGCATGGACGTGCATGACGTGGGCGAGTACCGCGTGCCCGGCGCCGCGCCGGCCGAGGGCGAACGCGCCTGGCGTCCCCTCGCGCCCGGCATGGTGCTGACGGTGGAGCCCGGCATCTACGTGCGCCCGGCACCGGAAGTGCCGGAGCGCTTCTGGCATATCGGCATCCGCATCGAGGACGATGCGGTTGTCACCGGGGGCGGCTGCGAGCTGATGACGCGCGGCGTGCCGGTCAAGGCGGACGAAATCGAGGCGCTGATGCGCGACGCGGGAGGTACACGATGATCAGTTGGCTACGCAAGATACTTCCGAGCGGCGAGCGCCCACAGACCAGCCGCGCACGCGCCGTTGATCCCGCGCAACCGTTCGTGGTCAACCTCTATGATGACCGCCTGGTCGTGCATCGCCCCGATGGTCAGCGCGAAGAACTCGAATGGGACGTGATCGAACGCGTGGTGGTGCGGGTCTCGAACCGCGAGCCATGGGCCGGGAAGGCCTGGCTGATCCTGGTGGGAGACCCCAAGGCCGACGGCACGCCCCGGGGCTGCGTGGTACCGCTCGACGCGGCCAACCATGCGGCGCTGGTGGAACGCCTGCAGGCATTTCCCGGCTTCAACCAGCAGAAGCTGGACAACGCCCTGAGCGACGCGGCGGCGGGCAAGCACCGCACCGACGCCAACTGCTGGAAGCGCGGCGTACAGCCGGCGGAGTCCGGCGCCATGGGCAATGCGAGCAACGACAGCAACCTCGTCGCCCAGCCAGGCAGCGCGCATGAGCCCGGCAAGCACTGAAGCCTGCGCGGACACGGATATCGCCATCGTCGGCGCAGGGCCGGTAGGGCTCGCGCTGGCCTGCCTGTTGCTGCGCAAGAGCCCGTGGCGCCTGACCTTGATCGACGCCGCCACGCCGGCGCGCGCGTCCCGCGATCCGCGCGCCATCGCGCTGTCGTACGGCAGCCGCCAGCTGCTCGAGCAGATCGGCGCGTGGCCCCGCGCTGTCACCCCGATCGAGCATATCCATGTGTCGCAACGCGGGCGGTTCGGCCACGTCAAGCTCCACAGCCACGACTACGACGTACCTGCGCTGGGCTATGTGGTGCGCTACGGCGAATTGTGCGAGGCACTCGAGCGTGCGCTGGCCCAGGCCGTCCAGGCCAGCCCCGCCCCCGCTGGCGAACGCCTGCGACGGGTCTACGAGACGCGCATCGATCAGCTGGAGCAACCTGGTCCCGATACGGCTGCAGCCAGCCTGGTGCGCCTCTGCGGCCATGGGCATGACCAGCAGCCCGCCGCCTTCGGCGCGCGCCTGGTGGTGCAGGCCGAAGGCGGCCTGTTCCACCAGCAGTCCACCCGCGCGGAGCGTGGCGTGCAGGGGCAGAAATACCGGCGCGACTATGGGCAGACCGCCATCGTGGCCCACGTGGCCTGCTCGCGCCCGCAGCCCGGCTGGGCCTGGGAGCGCTTTACCGAGGAAGGCCCGCTGGCACTGCTGCCGCATGAAGAGCACGGCACACCCGGCTACGCCCTGGTCTGGTGCTGCCCGCCGGAACAAGCGGCGCGCCGGCTCGCGCTGCCCGAAGGGGAGTTCCTGGCTGAACTGGAACAAGCCTTCGGCCCGCGCATGGGCCGCTTCACCGGCATTGGCAAGCGCCATGCCTTCCCGCTTGGGCTGAACGCGGCGCCCGTCACCGTGCAGGGCCGCGTGGTAGCGGTCGGCAATGCGGCGCAGACGCTACATCCGGTAGCCGGCCAGGGTCTCAACCTCGGCCTGCGCGACGCCTTTGCCCTGGCGCTCGCGCTGCGCGCCGACTGCAGCCCGCAGGCCTTGCAGGCGTTTGCGGCGCAACAAAAGCTGGATCGGGCCGTCACCATCGGCGTGACCGACCTGCTGCCGCGCGTGTTTGGCGTTTCCTACCCGCTCGCTGCCCACGCGCGTGGGGCGTCCCTGGCGGCGCTCGCTTGCCTGGGACCGCTCAAGGACACGCTGGCGCACCAGATGATGTACGGCATGCGCCGCTAAAGGCTGCCAAGGGCCGCCGGCGGCCCTGTTGTCAACATTGTTTGCAATCCGGCCCGGTGCAATATTTGCTCAAATCTTGAGCAACCCGGGGCGTTTGGCGGTAAAATCCTGCCCTCACACATGCCCACTGAATGACGCCGAGCACTGTTTCGGCAGGGCATGCCATTTTCATTTTTGTCTAGTTGCGGGCCGCCTTGCGGCCCCTCGTCAGTCGCTACAGTCGCTACCAGTCTCTATCGTGCAAATCGGACCGCACCAACTCCGCAACAACCTGTTCGTCGCGCCCATGGCCGGTGTGACGGACCGGCCATTCCGCCAGCTGTGCAAACGGCTGGGGGCGGGCTATGCGGTGTCCGAAATGGTCGCCTCCAACGCACAGTTGTGGAAGAGCGAAAAGACCATGCGGCGCGCCAACCACACGGGCGAAGTCGAGCCCATCGCGGTGCAGATCGCCGGCGCCGAGCCGGCCATGATGGCGCAGGCCGCGCGCCACAACGTGGAGCGCGGCGCGCAGATCATCGACATCAACATGGGCTGCCCGGCCAAGAAGGTGTGCAATGTGGCCGCCGGCTCGGCGCTGCTGCAAAACGAGCCGCTGGTGGTGCGCATCGTCCAGGCGGTGGTCGCCGCCGTGGCCGAGGTCGATCCGCGCGTGCCCGTCACGCTCAAGATCCGTACCGGCTGGGACCGCCAGAACCGCAATGCGCTTCGCATCGCGCGCATGGTGGAAGACGCCGGCATCAGCATGCTCACCGTGCACGGGCGCACGCGCGCCGACCTGTACAAGGGCGAAGCCGAGTACGAGACCATTGCCGCGGTCAAGGCAGCGCTCTCCATCCCCGTGGTCGCCAATGGCGACGTCACCACGCCGCAAAAAGCCAAGCATGTGCTGGCCGTGACCGGCGCCGACGCCATCATGATCGGCCGCGCGGCGCAGGGCCGGCCCTGGCTGTTCCGCGAGATCGAGCACTACCTGGCCACCGGTGAGCTGCTGCCGTCACCGGAAGTGGCCGAGATCCGCGCCATCATGAACGCGCACCTGGAAGACCACTACGACTTCTACGGCGAGTTCACCGGCGTGCGCACCGCGCGCAAGCACATTGCCTGGTACACGCGCGGCCTGGCCGGCGCCAACCTGTTCCGCCACCGCATGAACACGCTGGACAGCACCACGGCCCAGCTCGCCGCGGTCAACGAATTCTTCGATGAGCAGGCGCTGCTGTCCGAGCGCCTGGTCTATGTGGAAGACGGCGCGGACGGCACGGATGACGCCGACGACGAGAAATGCAACAAGTCGAACAACAACAATAACGGGGAGTTGCTTGCCGCATGAGCCGCAACGCTATCGACCAGTGCATCCGGGACAGCCTGGGTGCCTACTTTCGCGACCTGGACGGTGAAGAGCCGTCGAATATGTACAACATGGTGCTCGAAGCCGTGGAACGGCCGCTGCTGGAAGCAGTGATGGCGCGCGCCGAGCGCAACCAGTCGCTCGCGGCCGCCTACCTGGGCATCAATCGCAATACGCTGCGCAAGAAGTTGCAGCAGCACGGTTTACTTTGAAGCGTCTCCCCATAGCCATGATCAAGCAAGCCCTCCTCTCCGTATCCGACAAGACCGGCATCGTCGAATTTGCCCGCGAGCTCAACTCGCTCGGCGTCGCGCTGCTCTCCACCGGCGGCACCGCCAAGCTGCTGGCCGATGCCGGCCTGCCCGTCACCGAGGTGGCCGACTACACCGGTTTCCCCGAAATGCTCGACGGCCGCGTCAAGACCCTGCACCCGAAGGTGCACGGCGGCATCCTGGCCCGCCGCGACCTGCCCGAGCACATGGCGGCTCTCGCCGAGCACAACATCCCCACCATCGACCTGCTGGTCGTGAACCTGTACCCGTTCCAGCAAACCGTGGCCAAGGATGACTGCTCCCTGCCGGACGCCATCGAGAACATCGACATCGGCGGCCCCACCATGCTGCGCTCGGCCGCCAAGAACCACCGCGACGTCACCGTCATCGTGGACCCGGCCGACTACGCGCCGGTGCTGGAAGAAATGCGCGCCAACGCCAACAGCGTCGGCTACGACACCAACTTCCGCCTGGCCACCAAGGTGTTCGCCCACACCGCGCAGTACGACGGCGCCATCACCAACTACCTGACCAGCCTCGGCGCGGACAAGGCGCACCAGACCCGCAGCGCCTACCCGCAGACGCTGAACCTGGCCTTCGAGAAGGTGCAGGAAATGCGCTATGGCGAGAACCCGCACCAGTCAGCCGCCTTCTACCGCGACCTGAAAGCCTCCGACGGCGCGCTGGCCAACTACACGCAGTTGCAAGGCAAGGAACTGTCGTACAACAACATCGCCGACGCCGATGCGGCATGGGAATGCGTCAAGACCTTCGGCGCTGCCACCGGCGCGGCCTGCGTGATCATCAAGCACGCCAACCCGTGCGGCGTGGCAATCGGCGCCAATGCGCTGGAAGCCTACGAAAAAGCCCTCAAGACCGACTCGACCTCGGCCTTCGGCGGCATCATCGCCTTCAACGTCGAGCTGGACGAAGCCGCCGCCCAAGCCGTGGCCAAGCAGTTCGTCGAAGTGCTGATCGCCCCGTCGTTCAGCGCCGGCGCGCGCGCCGTGTTTGCTGCCAAGCAGAACGTGCGCCTGCTGGAAATCCCGCTGGGCAACGGCCTCAACCCGTATGACTTCAAGCGCGTCGGCGGCGGCCTGCTGGTGCAAGGCCCCGACGCCAGGAACGTCCAGCGGGACGAACTGCGCGTGGTGACCAAGCGCCAGCCCACGCCCAAGGAAATGGACGACCTGATGTTCGCCTGGCGCGTGGCCAAGTTCGTCAAGTCGAACGCCATCGTGTTCTGTGGCGGCGGCATGACGCTAGGCGTCGGCGCCGGCCAGATGAGCCGCGTGGACTCGGCCCGCATCGCCAGCATCAAGGCGCAGAACGCCGGCCTCACGCTGGCGGGCTCGGCCGTGGCATCGGACGCCTTCTTCCCGTTCCGCGACGGCCTGGACGTCGTGGTGGACGCAGGTGCCACCTGCGTCATCCAGCCGGGCGGCTCGATGCGCGACGACGAAGTGATCGCCGCGGCCGACGAGCGCAATATCGCAATGGTGTTGACCGGCGTTCGCCACTTCCGCCATTGAGGTCCGGGCCTGGTCCGTGCGGTTGCAGCGGGCTTGGCAAACGAACTCATCGCGGCATCGCGAGCGCCCGCCCTCTCCCCCGGCCCCTCTCCCGCAGGCGGGAGAGGGGAGCCAACCAGCGGACAAGGTGAAGGATTCGGTGTAGCCGTGATTCCCGCCCGAGGGGCGGAAATCACCCAAGCGCGATGCGAAGCGAGCCGTGAAGGTGTGCCAAGGCCGTATGGGGCGCCTCGGGATTCGACGAAAAGAGCGGAAAAGAGGGACCCATGTCTGAGTATCGCCTTAAGGCGATGCGAGTTTGGGTCCCGGCCGCTCTTTTCGTCGAAGCCCGAGGGGGTAGTCGCCCCATCCGGCGCGCCTTCTTTGCCTACTTTCTTGGCAAGACAAGAAAGTAGGTCTGCCGCCCCGCAGGGGTGGTGAAACTGCAGTTGCAGTTGCAGTTGCTTTTGACTTCAGGCCGTTGCAGTCGAAGTAGCAATTGCAGCCGCCCCTCCCCTCCCAACGTTACAATCCCCCATCACCCATTAAAAGCCGAGCCCGACCCCCATGCGTATCCTCGGCATCGACCCCGGCCTCCGTACCACCGGCTTCGGCGTGCTGGAAAAGCACGGCAACAAGCTAACCTACATCGCCTCCGGCACCATCAAGAGCGACGGCGACAGCGGCCTGCCGGCAAGGCTGAAAACCCTCTTCGACGGCATCAGCGAAGTCACCCGCACCTACACGCCCGATTGCGCCGCAATCGAGAAGGTATTCGTCAACGTCAACCCGCAATCCACGCTGTTGCTGGGCCAAGCCCGCGGCGCGGCGATCTGCGGGCTGGTCACGCATGGCCTGCCGGTGTTCGAGTACACGGCACTTCAGTTGAAGGTGGCGGTGGTCGGCTACGGCCGCGCCAACAAGGAGCAGGTGCAGGAAATGGTGATGCGCCTGTTGAGCCTGACGGGACGCCCCAGTTCCGATGCGGCGGACGCCCTGGGCATGGCAATCTGCCATGCCAATGGCAGCAACACGCTCACCGCCCTGACCGGGCTGGCCCCGGACCTGGTGCGCAAGGGCATGCGGGTACGGCGTGGGCGCCTGATCGGCTGAGCGAGCCCAGGCGGCCAGGCAGCCGCTTGCACCTTCAAGTCTCTTACAATCGAGCGATCGCCCGTCAAAGGATGCCGCATGCTCCGCTCGCCTCGCGCGTTCCGCGCCTTGAATCCGCCTCGCTCCGCTCGCCTGCCGGCGCTGTTGTCCGCGCTGGCCGCCGCGGTTCTCGCCGGCTGCGCCGCGCCGCCGCCCGTGGCCACTGTCCCGGCAGCCCCGGCCCCGGCCCCAGCCCCGGCCGTGCCCAAGGCGCTGGTGATCGGGCATCGCGGCGCTAGCGCGCTGCGCCCTGAACACACGCTGGCGTCCTACCAACGCGCCATCGACGACGGTGCCGACGTGGTGGAACCAGACCTGGTGATGACGCGCGACGGCGTACTGGTGGCCCGGCACGAGAACGAGATCGGCACCACGACCAACGTGGCGGAGCTGCCCCAGTTCGCCAGCCGCAAGCGCATCAAGGTAATCGACGGCGAACGCCTGGATGGCTGGTTCACCGAAGACTTCACGCTGGCCGAGCTCAAGACGCTGCGCGCGCGCGAGCGTATTGCGCAGGTGCGCAAGGCCAATACCCAGTACAACGACAAGTTCGAGATTCCCACCTTCGACGAAATCATCGATCTGGTGGCCAAGGCATCGCAACGCAGCGGCCGCGTGATCGGCCTGTACCCGGAAACCAAGCACCCGAGCTATTTCCACGGCATTGGCCTGCCGCTGGAGGAGAAGCTGGTGGCCACGCTGCAAGCCCATGCGTACACGCGCAGCGCGCCGGTGTTCGTGCAGTCCTTCGAGACCGGCAACTTGCGCGAGATGCGCCAGCGCCTGGCCCAGGGCATGCCGAATGTGAAGCTGATCCAATTGATGGGCGGCGCGAAGAACCGGCCTGCCGACTGGCGCCTGGCTGGCGACACCCGCACCTACGCCGACATGATGACGCCGATCGGCTTGCGCGAAGTGGCCAGCTACGCCAACGGCATCGGCCCGGAGAAGTCCAGCGTGGTGCCCCGCGACGCCAACGGCAACCTCGGCACGCCGACCGCGCTGGTGCGCAACGCGCATGCGGCAGGCTTGCTGGTTCATCCCTATACTTTCCGTCCCGAGAACACCTTCCTGCCGCGCAACCTGCGCACCGGCGGCGACGATGCCACGCGCAGCCCCAGCGGCATGGTGCGCGAGGTGCAAGCCTTCCTCGCCGCCGGCATCGACGGCTTTTTCACCGACGATCCCGCGCTGGGACGCCAGGCGGTGGACACGCTGGGCCAATAGCAGATAGCAGATAGCCGATAGCTAATGCAGCCCGGCCGCGCCGGTACTCCGCACGCTGGGCTACACTGGCGGCCTTCGCGATGGCGGGCCTTTCCCCGCGCTGGCCGCCGCACTCCCTTCCCATCCCGGCGCGCGCGCCGTAATTCGCTGCAGACACTACACCATGATCGGACGCATCGCCGGCACCCTCATCGAGAAGAATCCCCCGCACCTGCTGGTCGATTGCCACGGCGTCGGCTACGAGATTGACGTGCCGATGAGCACCTTCTACAACCTGCCCGCCGTCGGCCATCCCGTCACCCTGCTGACCCAGCAGATCGTGCGCGAGGACGCGCACCTGCTGTACGGCTTTGGCAGCGCCACCGAGCGCAACACCTTCCGCGAGCTGATCAAGATCACCGGCATCGGCGCGCGCATGGCGCTGGCGGTGCTATCCGGCATGTCGGTCAGCGAACTAGCGCAGGCCATCACGCTGCAGGAAGCCGGACGGCTGACGCGCGTGCCGGGCATCGGCAAGAAGACCGCCGAGCGCCTGCTGCTCGAACTCAAAGGCAAGCTGGGCGCCGAGCTTGGGGCAGCACCCGGCAGCACGCCGGTGCACGACAACGCCGTCGACATCCTCAACGCGCTGCTTGCGCTCGGCTACTCGGAGAAAGAGGCGGCGCTGGCGATCAAGCAGGTGCCCGCAGGCACCGGCGTGTCCGACGGCATCAAGATGGCGCTGAAATCGCTATCCAAGGGTTGACCCGGCCGGGCCAAGGAGGCTCCCGGCGCTGAGCCTGCGCGGCCGGCGCAGGGCTCGCGCGTCCGGCGCCATGCCCGGAAGGGCTACAATCCAACCACTTTGCCCGCATCCGTAACATGATCGAAACCGACAAGCTAGCCACCGAGCGGGGCGCCGATCGCGTGATCGCCCCCACCGCCGTCTCCCCCAACGAGGAGGCCTTCGAGCGGGCGCTGCGTCCCAAGCTGCTCGACGAATATGTCGGCCAGGAAAAAGTGCGCGGCCAGCTCGACATCTTCATGCACGCCGCGCGCAACCGGCGCGAAGCGCTCGATCACGTGCTGCTGTTCGGGCCGCCGGGGCTGGGCAAGACCACGCTGGCGCACATCATCGCTCGCGAAATGGGCGTCAACCTGCGCCAGACCTCCGGCCCGGTGCTGGAACGCCCGGGCGACCTGGCGGCGCTGCTGACCAACCTGGAAGCCAACGACGTCCTGTTCATCGACGAAATCCACAGGCTATCCCCGGTCGTCGAGGAAATCCTGTACCCGGCGCTCGAGGATTACCAGATCGACATCATGATCGGCGAAGGCCCGGCTGCACGCTCGGTCAAGCTGGACCTGCAACCTTTCACGCTGGTCGGCGCCACTACCCGCGCGGGCATGCTGACCAACCCGCTGCGCGACCGCTTCGGCATCGTGGCGCGGCTGGAGTTCTACACCGCCGAGGAGCTGTCGCGCATCGTCACGCGCTCCGCCCAGCTGCTGGGTGCCCGCATCGACCCGCTGGGCGCGCTGGAAATCGCACGCCGCGCGCGCGGCACGCCACGGATCGCCAACCGGCTGCTGCGCCGCGTGCGCGACTTCGCGGAAGTCAAAGGAGACGGAAACATCACTCGCACTATCGCGGACGCCGCCCTCGCCATGCTCGACGTGGACGCGGTCGGCTTCGACCTGATGGACCGCAAGCTGCTGGAAGCGATCCTGCTCAAGTTCAGCGGCGGCCCGGTGGGCGTGGATAACCTGGCCGCTGCCATCGGCGAGGAGCGCGACACCATCGAGGACGTGCTCGAGCCCTTCCTGATCCAGCAGGGCTACCTGCAGCGCACGCCGCGGGGCCGCATGGCCACGGCCGCCGCCTACCGGCACTTCGGGCTGGCGGCGCCCGGCGAGAGCGATTCGGCCCCGGCCTGAGCGGCATCGAAACCCGCACATCGAAACCCGCATTAAGTAGTTTCGAGGCCCGCAGACAATTCTTTTGTCGTGCATTGCTGGCTGCTTCCTCCTTGTCCACAATGACTTAGCCCCGACCGCCAAGGCAAGGCGACAACTGACGGCAGATGCCCGACGGCCGGCTAACTGATCCCAGACAGGAGAGAGCACATGAATCGACGCCACTTTGTCAGCCGGCTGGCGGGCTCGGGCCTGGTCGTGGCCACCGCGTTCGCGGCTGGCTGCACCACCACCGGCACCAATGCGCCAACCGACGCGGCGGCCAAGAAGAAAGAGATCGACGCGGGTGCCGACGGGGCACTCAACCGGCTGTTCGCGACGGTCGACAGCTCGCGCGAGCTGGCCTCACGCGCCCAGGGCATCCTCGTGTTCCCGCGAGTGCTGTCGGCAGGGCTGGTGGTCGGCGGCGAATACGGCGAGGGCGTGCTGCGCTCCAAGGGCGCCTCGGTGAGCTATTACCGCACCACCTCGGCCTCGGTCGGCGCGACCGCCGGCGGCCAGTCCAAATCGGTGGTGCTGATGTTCATGACGCCCGATGCCTACAACAAGTTCGTCAACAGCAGCGGCTGGACGGTCGGTGCGGATGCCGGCGTGGCGCTAGCCAAGGTCGGTGCCAACGGCAAACTCGATACGATCACCGGGCAGCAGCCTGTGATCGGCTTCGTGCAGACCAATGCCGGGCTGATGTTCGATGTGTCGCTGGACGGCTCCAAGATCAGCAAGCTGAACATCTAGCCGCAGCCCGCGCAGGCAGCCCTGGCCCGGGGCGACCCGGCCAGGGCACGCGCTCGTCTACAGTGTGGCGGGGCAAGGCGGCGGCGCGGCTGGCATAATCGCCCAAAAATCGCCCCTGGAACACCCCGATGACCATGTCAAGCGCCACGCCCGCCCACAGCGGGCGCGTCTATCGTTACTACGATCTCGTGATGGTGGCTTTCGTCACGGTCCTGCTGTGCTCCAACCTGATCGGCGCGGCCAAGGCGGCCCAGGTCACGCTGCCGGTGATCGGCCCGGTGACCTTCGGCGCGGGCGTGCTGTTCTTCCCGATTTCGTACATTTTTGGGGACGTGCTGACCGAGGTCTACGGCTACGGGCGCGATCGCCGCGTGGTCTGGGCCGGATTCGCGGCGCTGGCGTTCGCCACCTTCATGAGCCTGGTGGTGCTGAAGATGCCGGTGGCGCCCTTCATGAGCGATTACCAAAAGAGCCTGGAAGACGTCTTCGGCAATACCTGGCGCATCGCGCTGGGCTCGCTGATCGCGTTCTGCTGCGGCAGCTTCACCAACAGCTATGTGCTGGCCAAGATGAAGCTGTGGACCAACGGCCGCTGGCTGTGGACCCGCACCATCGGCTCCACGCTGGCCGGCGAGCTGGTCGATTCCTCGCTGTTCTACGTGATCGCCTTCTACGGCATCTGGCCGCTGGAGAAAGTGATCCAGGTCGCCATTGCCCAGTACTTCCTCAAGACCACGTGGGAAGTGGTGATGACGCCGGTCACCTACAAGGTGGTGAACTTCCTCAAGCGCGCCGAGCGCGAAGACTACTACGACCGCAATACCGATTTCACGCCCTTCCGCCTGCGGGTGTAAGACGCGCCTGGCGCAGCCAGCGCGGCTCAGGGCACCCTGCGGTCGACTTCGTCGAGGGTGAGCGCTTCCAGGTGGCCCACGTCCGCCCATTGCATAACCGTGAGCCGCACGCTGTCGCAGCGCAGCCGGTTGATGCTGGCATTGAGCAATTCGTGCCGGCGCGGCGCCTCCAGCGTCATGTCATTGGCTTCGCGGTACAGGCAGTCCAGCACGCCGCCGTGGGCCACCAGGGCAATGCGCTCGCCGGGATGGCGGCGCCCGAGCGCCAGCGCGGCTTCCACCGCGCGCTCATGAAACGCCAGCAGGGACTCGCCGCCATCGGGCGCGTAGTCGGGAACCCGCGCTTGCCACCTGGCGAAATCCTCGGGCAGCTGCTCGGCCACTTCCGCGTAGGTCATGCCTTCGAGCGAGCCGTAGCAGCGCTCGCGCAAGCGGGGATCGGGCTGCACCGCCAGGCCGAGCGCCTCGGCCAGCGGCGCCGCCGTCTGCATCGCGCGCGACAGGTCGCTGGCGTAGACCGCATCGATCGGCTCGACCGCCAGCGCCTGGGCCAGGGCATCCGCCTGCGCCACGCCGGTGGCGTTGAGCGGAATGTCGAGCTGGCCTTGCAGGCGCCGCTCGCGGTTCCATGCTGTCTCGCCGTGGCGGATCAGGATCAGGTGGGTGAAGGCCAGCGAATGCGGCCCGGGCAATTGCGACATGCCGTTTCCTTTAGGCGATCTTGGCGGCGCTACGCTGTGCTGTCATGGCGCCCCCGGGCGCGCAGCGCTTGCGCGCCGCGCGGCCCGTGCTTACTTCGCCGGCTGGCCGGCGAGATTCGGGTTGAGGGTATAGGTGCCGGTGTAGGCAGCCTGCGCCAGCACATGGCCCTGGATGGCCTCGCGCACCTGGGCGCCGGTGAAGGTGCCCTCTAGCGGCAGGCAGTCCAGGTCGAGCGCATAGACGGTGAACACGTAGTGGTGCACCAGGCTGTCGTTCCACGGCGGGCAAGGGCCGTCGTAACCGTAGTAGTCGCCCTTCATGTCCGGGTCGCCGGCGAACCAGCCGGTGTAGTCGTTCAGGCCGTGGCGCAGCCCACCTGCCGCGGCCGTGCCGCCGGTGGCCTCGGGGCCCGGCTTGCCACGCGCGATCACGCCATCGCTGTGGGTGCCCGCGGAGATGGTGCGCAGCCCCATCGGAATATCCACCAGCACCCAGTGAAAGAAGTCCACGCGCGGCAGCGAAGCGGGCACTTCGCGGCCTTCCTGGTTGACGTCGTCACCACGGCTGGGCACATCCGGATCGTGGCAGATCAGCACGAAGGAACGCGTCTCGGCCGGGGCCTCGTCCCAGTGCAGGTCGGGATTGCGGTTGCTCGACAGCGTCACGTGGGTGGCGGGGTCGATCGCACCGAAAGCGAACTCGATCGGAATCGGCCCGTTGTCGCTGAATGCCTTGCTCCAGAGCTTCATGTTTCTCTCCTTGCTGGGTTGCGCCGCGCACTGCGCGGCATGCGGGATCAGGCCAAGGCCGGTCCCGGCGGTGACGTGCGGCGGCGGTAGCTGAGCTGCAGCAGGCCGTCGTCGAAGGCGCGGTGCGCCGCCAGTTGCCAGTCCACGCTGCCATCCGGCGAAGCGATCATGCCGTCGAGGCTGGTGGCGATGTAGAGGGTGACTGTCTGGGTCATGTCCTGGGTCATGTCCGGTCAGGCCGTCGCCGCATCAGCGGCTGGCCTGGGCTGGGCTGGCTGGGAGTGGGCGGACGGCGCGGCCGGCGGCACGCGCAGCCAGAAGGTGACCGGACCGTCGTTGACCAGGCTGACTTGCATCATGGCGCCGAACTCGCCGGTCTGCACCTCGCCGTGCGCAGCACGCGCACGCGCCACGAAATGGTTGTACAGGCGTTCGCCATCGGCGGGCGCCGCGGCCGGGGTGAAACTGGGCCGCGTGCCACTGTTGGTATCGGCGGCCAGCGTGAACTGCGACACCACCAGCAGGCCACCGCGCGTGCCGCGGCCATCGATGTCCTGCACGGGCAGGTTCATCTTGCCGGCCTCATCGGAGAACACACGGTAGGCCAGCAGCTTGGCGAGCAGGCGTTCGGCCTGCGCTTCGGCGTCGCCGCGCTCGGCGCAGACCAGCGCCAGCAGCCCGGCGCCGATCTCCCCGGTGGTGCGGCCATCGACAGTGACGCGGGCCTGGGCGACCCGCTGGATCAACGCAATCATGAGCCGTTCCTGCCCGGCCTCAAGCCAGCGTCACGCGTGCGAAGCGGCGCTTGCCCACCTGCACGACGTAGCTGCCGGCCTCGACCTTCAGCCCCTTGTCGCTGATGATGGTACCGTCGATCTTGACGCCGCCCTGTTCGATATTGCGGTTGGCTTCCGACGTGGACGGCACCAGATTGGCCTGCTTGAGCAACTGGCCGATGCCCAGCGGTGCGCCGGAAAGGCTGACCTCGGGGATTTCGTCGGGCACGCCGCCGCGCGCGCGGTGGTTGAAATCCTCGAGCGCGCGGTCGGCATCGGCCGCGCTGTGGAAGCGCGTGACGATCTCCTGGCCAAGCATCACCTTGCAGTCGCGCGGATTACGGCCCAGCGAGATCTCCTGCTTCATCAGGTCGATCTCGCTCATGTGGCGGAACGACAGCAGCTCGTAGTACTTCCACATCAAGTCATCCGAGATGCTCATCAGCTTGCCGAACATCTCGCTCGGGGCTTCGGTCACGCCGATGTAGTTGCCCTTGGACTTGGACATCTTCTCCACGCCATCCAGGCCCACCAGCAGCGGCATGGTCAGGATGCACTGCTGCTCCTGGCCGTATTCCTTCTGCAGCTCCCGGCCCACCAGCAGGTTGAACTTCTGGTCGGTGCCGCCCAGTTCCAGGTCGGCCTTGAGCGCGACGGAGTCGTAGCCCTGCATGAGCGGGTAAAGGAACTCATGCACCGAAATCGGAATCCCAGTGCGGAAGCGTTTGGTGAAGTCGTCGCGCTCCATCATCCGCGCCACGGTGTACTTGGCCGCCAGCTGGATCATGCCGCGCGCGCCCAGCGGATCGCACCACTCGCTGTTGTAGCGGATCTCGGTCTTGGCCGGATCCAGTACCAGGCTCGCCTGGCTGTAGTAGGTCTGGGCGTTGGCCTCGATCTGCTCGCGCGTGAGCGGAGGACGGGTGGCGTTGCGCCCGGACGGATCGCCGATGGTGGAGGTGAAATCGCCGATCAGGAAGATGACCTGGTGGCCCAGGTCTTGCAACTGACGCATCTTGTTGAGCACCACCGTGTGGCCGATATGGATATCGGGCGCGGTCGGGTCCAGCCCCAGCTTGATGCGCAGCGGCACACCGGTGGCCTCGCTGCGCGCGAGCTTGGCCAGCCATTCGGATTCGACCAGCAGTTCGTCGCAACCGCGCTTGGACACCTCCAGGGCGTGCATCACGGTGGGCGTGAGGGGGTAGGAAGTGGCAGCGCCGGAGGAAACTTCAGTCATGACGTAAGTCTTTGAAAAACATGAGAATTCAGACCGCGGCACAAAACGGCTTGCGGCCGGTTTTGGTATAATCCGCGCTTCTTGTGCAAACGGGAATGTTCCCGTGGGCCAACCGCCATTCTAGGCGGCAAACCAATATGGCAGGCGCCGCACCTCCGGGGAGGAAGGCAGACGAGGCAAAAAATCGTCGCGGCAACGCAGCCCGAAACAAAGAGTGAATTTTACGTGATGTGGTCCAGACTCCGCGAAGTTTTCGCGCGGGAGCTGGTGGTTCTGGTCGATCCTACCAATGCCCTGCACGCCCGTCGGCGCAAGCAGTTGACAGCGGCGGTGGGTACGGTGTTCACGCTGGGCATGGCAGCCGCCATGGGCGTGGCCCCCCGTAGCGCCTTCGACGACCCCCAGGCTCCGCGTGTCCGGGAGGCGATACGCCTGCCCGATCTACGCACGCAACTCGAACAGCTTACCGAAACCGACGCCACCTTTGTGCGCGAAGAGCGCATGCAGCGCGGCGACACCATTGCCAGCCTGCTCAAGCGGCTCGGTGTGGACGACCCCGATGCGCAGGCCTTTATCCGCCGCAACACCACCGCGCGCGGCCTGTTCGACCTCAATCCCGGCCAGACGGTGCAGGCCGAGGTTGACGAGAACAACCTGCTGGTGTCGCTGCAAGCCAATCTCGGTGGTGACGCAAACGCCTCCCGCGAACTGGTGATCGAACGCGCGGGCGACCCTGCCGATCCGGTCTACAAGGCCCGCGTGCAGTCGGTGAAGAACGAGCTGCACTATGAGATGCTGTCCGGCGCCATTGCCTCGGGTGGTTTCTTCAAGGCCATGGACGCGGCCAATGTGCCCGACGAGATCGTCCAGCAGATGCTATCGATCTTCTCCGGCGTGATCGATTTCCACCATGACATCACCAGCGGAGACCGCTTCCGCATCGTCTACGAAGCGGGCTTCCGCGACGGTGCGTTCGTGCGCAACGGGCGCGTGATGGCGGTCGAGCTGATCAACCACAACCAGTTGCACCAGGCGCTCTGGTACGCACCGGAAGGCAGCAAGCAGGGCGCATACTACACCTTTGACGGGCGCAGCATGAAGCGGCCGTTCCTGCGCTCGCCGGTGGAGTTCTCGCGCGTGTCGTCGGGCTTTGGCGGGCGCGACCATCCGCTGCACCACCACTGGGCACAGCACAAGGGCGTGGACTTTGCCGCACCTACGGGCACCAAGGTGATGGCCACCGGCGACGGCGAAGTCGAGTTTGTCGGTCAGCAGAACGGCTACGGCAACATCGTCATCCTCAAGCACCATAGCGGCTACTCCACCTACTACGCGCACCTGTCCGGCTTTGCCACGATGAAGCGCGGGCAGCATGTGTCGCAAGGCGAGGTCATTGGCTACGTCGGCCAGACCGGCTGGGCCACCGGCCCGCACCTGCACTACGAGTTCCGCGTCAACGATGTGCCGCTGAACCCGCTGGCCATCGCCGCGCTCGACACGCCCGCTCTGTCCGGCCCGGCGCGCCAGCAGTTCCTGAGCTATACCAGCGAGATGCTCAGCCGCATCAACGCGCTGCGTACCTACAACGTGGCTTCGGCCAGCAATTGATCCATCGAGCCTGCCCAGCATGCCAACTTCGTCCCCAGACTGCTTTATCGGCATCATGTCCGGCACCAGCATGGACGGCGCGGACGGCGTGCTGGTCGATTTCTCGGGGCCACGGCCCACGGTGCTGGCGGCGGCCTTCCAGTCCTTCCCGGCCGAACTGCGCGACGCGTTCAGCGCGCTGCAGCAGCCCGGCGATGATGAAATCCACCGCGAGGCGCTGGCCGCCAATGGGCTGGCGCGCGTCTATGCGGCTTGCGTGGCAACCCTGCTGCGCAATGCCGGGCTGGCGCCGGAGGCCATCGCGGCAATCGGTGCGCACGGCCAGACCGTGCGCCATCGGCCCGGCTTGTACGACGGCATCGGCTATACCCGCCAGAGCCAGCAACCCGCGCTGCTGGCAGAGTTGACGGGCATCGACGTGGTGGCGGATTTCCGCAGCCGCGACGTGGCGGCCGGCGGCCAGGGCGCACCCTTGGTACCGGCGGTGCACCAGGCGCTGTTCGGCGACGCCGCCCAGACACGGGTGGCCTGCAATATCGGCGGAATCTCCAATATCAGCGTGCTGCCCGCCGCCAGCGAAGGCGGCGCGGCGCGGCCGGTCACCGGCTTCGACTGCGGCCCGGGCAACGTGCTGCTCGACTACTGGATCGACCGGCATCACGGCCTGGCCTACGACGCCGACGGCGCCTGGGGCGCCAGCGGCAAGGTCGACCAGGCGCTGCTGGCGCGCCTGCTGGCCGAGCCTTATTTCAGCGTGGCCCCGCCCAAGAGCACGGGCCGCGACCTGTTCCATCCTGCTTGGCTGGAAAATCATCTTTCCCAGCACGGCACGGCACTCGATCCCGCCGACGTGCAGGCCACGCTGGCCGCGCTGAGCGCCGAAGCCATCGCCCGCGATGTCAAGCAGCACGCGCCCGACGCGGCGCGGCTGATTGTGTGCGGCGGCGGCGCCCGCAACCGCCTGGTGATGGCGTTGCTGGCGCAGGCGCTGCCCGCTGTCACGGTGCAAAGCTCGGACGAACTGGGCGTTCCGGTATCACAGGTGGAGGGCATCGCTTTTGCGTGGCTGGCGCGGCAGATGCTGCACGGGGCGCCGGGCAATGTGCCTACCGTCACTGGCGCGGCCGGCCCGCGTGTCTTGGGCGCGCTCTACCCTCGATAGCCACACCTCGCCACCCTCACGCCGGCTCGGCGTGGCCTGCCTCGCAAACCCACTGGATAAACGCTTGCGCGACGGGCGAAGGCCGCATGGCTGGCGAACGCGCCAGCACCACGCGCTGCGGCGCCACGGCCTCGCGCAGCGGCAAGCAAACGATGGGCTGCCCGTCATAGCTGTGGTCGCCCGCGGGGCGCGTGCATGACAGCGCCACGCCATAGCCGTGCGCCACCAGGCCGCGCTGCATCTCGAAGGTCTGCGTGTACTGGTGCAGTTGCGGGCGCAAGCCGTGCGCCCAGAACAGCGAGAGGAAGTACTCACGTGTTTGCGCAATATCCTCCAGGATCAGCCGTTCGCCAGCAAGGTCTTTCAGACTTACGCTTTGCTGGGCGGCCAGCGCATGGCCGGGGTGCAGCAGCGCGTAAGGCGCAAGCCGGGCAAGTATCCAGCGCGCAATGCGCTGGTCGAAGCCGAGATCGTAGGTCAGCGCCAGTTCCGCCTTGCCGGCAGCGAGCGTGCGATGCACCGTGGCCAGGTCGGCCTCGAACAGCGTCACGGCAACATGCGGATGCAGCCGCCGGAAGCCGGCCAGCAGCCGCGGTGCGTAGTAAGCGCCAAGATCCTGGAAGCACGTCAGCGACAGTTGCCCGCTAAGGCCGCGCGCCTGTGCCTGGTCCACGCCATCGGTTGCCAGGCCGGCGGCCAGCGCCAGGATGTCGCGGGCGCGGCCCAGCAGGCGCTGGCCAGCCGGCGTCAGCTCCAGACCGCGGCTGACCTGGCGGCGAAACAGGGTCTCGCCTAGCGTTTCCTCAAGCTGCGCCACGGCCTGCGACACGGAAGGCTGCGATACGTGGCGCGCACGGGCAGCCGCGCTGATGCTGCCGTGCTCGGCGGCCGCGACAAAATACTCGAGCTGGCGGAAGGAGAATCCAATCATGATTTCCTATACTACAGCATAGGAAATATATTCTTTTCCTATTGCCATGCTGCCCCGATACTCGTCCCAAGCCAGCCATCCACGGGACCCTCATGCACATCACCGCAACCGAAATCGAGACCTACCAGCGCGACGGCGCCCTGGTGTTGCGCGGCGCCTTCACTCATTGGGTGACGCCGCTGCGCGAAGGATTCGAGCAGAATCTCGCGAAGCCGGGCCCTTTTGCCATCGAGAACGTCGGCAGCGGTGAGCGCGGCCGCTTTTTCGAGGATTACTGCAACTGGGAGCGCATCCAGCCGTTCGCCGACTTCATCCGGCGCTCACCGGCCGCAGCCATCGCCGGCCACATCATGCAGGCCGAGGCCGTCCAGGTGTTCCACGAGCACATCCTGGTCAAGGAACCGGGCACGGCAAAGCCCACACCGTGGCACCAGGACCTGCCCTACTACTGCGTGGATGGCCTGCAGACCGCGAGCTACTGGATCCCACTGGACCCTGTCACCACCGCCAATACCTTGCGCGTGGTGCTGGGCTCGCACCGCTGGCCCAAACTGGTCAGGCCCAAGCGCTGGGCCAGCAATGAGAATTTCTATGCTGGCAGCGACCGCTTCATGGAGATGCCGGACGTGGACGACGGCAGCCACACAATCCTGATACCGGAGCTGGAGCCGGGCGATGCCGTGGTGTTCGACTTCCGCACGGTACATGGTGCCGCGGGCAATACCGGCACGGGACGCCGCCGCGCCTTCTCGGCACGCTTCCTGGGCGACGACGTGCGCTACCTGGAGCGGCCTGGCCGCACCTCGCCGCCCTTCCCCGGAATCGGCCTGGCCAGCGGCGAGCGGATGCGCGAGGACTGGTTCCCGGTGGTCTGGCGCCGGGACGCATAAATAAAAAAGCGCACCAAAGTGCGCTTTTTTATTGCCGCGAGAACCTGTCGGAAGCCGCGGCGCCCTTGCGAGCCTTATACCGAGAACGAAGAGCCGCAACCGCAGGTGGTGCTTGCGTTGGGGTTCTTGATCACGAACTGTGCGCCGTTGATGTCTTCCTTGTAATCGATCTCGGCGCCCACCAGATACTGGTAGCTCATCGAATCGATCAACAGCGTGACGCCATTCTTGTCCAGCGTGGTGTCGTCCTCGTTCACCTCTTCGTCGAAGGTGAAGCCATACTGGAAGCCGGAACAGCCGCCGCCCTGCACGAACACGCGCAGTTTCAGATCGGCATTGCCCTCTTCCTCGATCAACTGCTTGACCTTGTCGGCAGCGCTGTCAGTAAAGACGAACGGGGCCGGCATGTCCTCGGTAACGGGTGCCTCTGCGACTGCGTTCATGGGGTTCTCCTATGTAGATACGCCTGTATTTTAAGCGCTCCGGGAAGATCGTGCCGAAACCCCGTGAATTCAAGGGGTTCTGTTGATGCAACCAGGCCACGGGTGCCGTATCAGGCGGATTCTTGCGTGCCGGATGCCAGAACCAGGTTGGGCAGCGCCTTGGGTTGCGCATTGCCGAGCGGCACGAGACGGCCCTCCACCAATGCCCCCTGGTGCATTTCCAGCGCGGCGTAGTGCACCTCGCCCTGCACGCGGGCGTGCGGTTGCAGCTCCAGCAGCTCGGTCGCGTGCACAGGCCCGGTGACCGTGCCGTTGAGAATCAGGTGCCCGACCCGGACTTCGCCCTCGACCACACCTTTTTCGCTGATGACCAGCATGCTCGCCTGGTCGGCAGCCGCCGTCACGTTGCCGCGTACCCGGCCATCCAGGCGCAGGCCACCCGAAAACGTCAGGTCGCCCTGGATCACGCTGTGCTGGCCAATCAGGGTATCGATCGACAAGCCCTTCTTTTTGGAAAACAACATAGGTCCCTTTTTTCGTTGCTGGCCCAGCGCACCCTCACGGCATGGCCGTCTGGGTCGCGCGCAACTGACCGTTTTGCAAAATTCGTACCGTGACCGCCCGCACTGTGGCGCCGGCAGGCAGCGCAAAGGCACTTTCGATCCGCTGGTAGTGCGTGACCTGCAGGCCAGGCAACGAACCGGCGCCATTTTCCGGCAGGCTCAGGGTGACCGGCTTGCCATCCCGCAACAGCGAAACGACCAACTGTAACTCACCGCGGAACTCCGGCAAGGATGAAAAAGCCTTGGATCCACCCTGCATTATCAGCAATCGATAGTGCATCTTCAGTGGGTCGGCTTCATCAAGACCCACGCGAAAACTCCGCACATGGATGCCGGACGTATTGCCGCTGGCCGGGAGCAGGCCCTCGAAAAATGCCAGGTCTTCCTTGAGTTGAGCGACCTCGCCTTCCGCCGTCTTCAACTGCCCGGCCAGCGCCTCCTGGGCGCTGCGGGCCATCTGCAACTGCGCCTCGGCGGTGTTGGCCACCGCCTGCAAGCGCTCGTGCTGAGCCGTCATCGCCGCCACCTGCTCGCGCAGCGCCTTGTTTTCCGCCGTCATATCCGGCGCACCCGTCAGCCGCCGGCCAGCGTCGTACGCCCAACGCGCGGCGACCACCACCACCACGAGCACGACGACGAGCGCCGCGGCGGCGCCCAGCACGCGCAGCGGCCACGGCAGATGCGAACGCACCGCCAGGCTCCCGGATAGCGAGCCCCGGCGCGGGCGCAGCACGCGATACTTCATGCGCCGCGGGCTCGCGGCACCGTCAGGCGGGCGCGGTGCAGGTCGGCAGGCCATCGCATCCAATGCATCATGGTCGGGTTCTCCGGACGGCAAGAGCAGGGATTGTATCCGGGGAGATGCAAAGTATTTGTAAAACGTGGTGATAGCCTGCCGTTGCGCGGCATTGCACGCGCCTTCACCGGCGCTAGCGGCGAAAAAAAAACCGCACGGCGAACCGTGCGGTTTTTTCTGAACGGCCAGATCCGGTTGAACCGGACCCGCCGAACACACATTAACGCTTCGAGAATTGCTTCCGACGACGCGCCTTGTGGAAACCGACCTTCTTACGTTCCACTTCACGCGCATCGCGCGTGACGAAACCGGCCTTGGACAGCGACGGCTTCAGGGTGGCATCGTAGTCGATCAGTGCACGGGTGATGCCGTGGCGCACTGCGCCGGCTTGACCCGTTTCACCGCCGCCAGTGACGTTGACCTTGATGTCGAAGGTCTGTGCGTTGGCAGTCAGTTCGAGCGGCTGGCGCACGATCATCAGCGAGGTTTCGCGAGCGAAATACTCATTGATGGGCTTGCCATTGACGATGATATCGCCCTTGCCCGACTTGATGAAGACCCGAGCCACTGCGCTCTTGCGGCGGCCAGTACCGTAATTCCAATTTCCGATCATGGATGGCCCCCTTAGATTTCCAGCGCTTTAGGCTGCTGCGCTTCATGCGGATGCTCGGCTTCGGCGTAAACCTTCAGCTTCTTGATCATCGCATAGCCCAGCGGGCCCTTCGGCAACATGCCCTTCACAGCTTTTTCCAGGGCACGGCCCGGGAAACGTTGCTGCATCTTACCGAACGTCGTTTCGTAAATGCCGCCCGGGTAACCCGAGTGACGATAGTACTTCTTGTCGGTTTCTTTGGTACCCGTGACACGCAGCTTGCCTGCGTTGACGATGATGATGTAATCACCCGTGTCGACGTGCGGAGTAAATTCCGGCTTGTGCTTGCCGCGCAGTCGGCGTGCCACTTCGCTGGCAACACGGCCGAGGACTTTGTCCGTCGCGTCAATCACGTACCAGTCGCGCTTAACCTCTGCAGGCTTTGCGGAAAAGGTCTTCATGATTTTTCCTGAGACTTGTAGAACCTGCCCGAAACATTGACTTTACGTCGTCGGCCGACCCTTAGGATCTGACCTTCCTGCTTGTATGTGCAGGCTCTCCCTGAATTCCTTCCCGCGGGCATGACGGAAAAGCCTACGAGTATACTGCGGACTGAGGCCGGAGCACAAGGAAAGTTAGGGAAGAACGCCAAGATGGTGCCGCTCCGTGCGCTGCTCGCCATCCGGAATGGCAGCAAACAGCATAAAAGCAAGCCATGAAGCACTTCACAGCAGGATGTGCATCCGGCCTGGCTGGCGCAGAATAAAAAAAACCCAAGCTATTGAGCTTGGGTTTGAATCCACCAAAGGAGGAGGGTGGAGGAGACACCGGGAGATCGACGGGGCTGGATCGTGGTGCGGGCCGGCGAATGTGGCTGAAACCATCCGATTCGCTTTCGCACTCTGCGCCGTGTTGTGCGCCGTCGTTCAATGATTCAAATTATACATGAGCGCTCTCCCAGCGCAAGGAAATTTGCAGTGCGAAATGTTGTTCCGCATTGTGAAAAACCATCAAGAGGCATAGGGAGATTTTTTATATAATAAAATCAACAACTTAATGATTGATCATGTTGTCACAGCACTGTCATCTTAGAAGAAAGCTTCAGTTTTCGGGAAAAATGTCGAGTTACGGCGCTTCTAGCTAAGTGGCCTATACTCAAAAAGCAAGCTTTGAAATCGCGTGTTCATGATCGAATACGCACTCACTAGAACGCAGGATCGAACAAAATGGAATGCAAAGTAACTTGGATGGGCACCGACGGCATGAGCTTCGTGGCCGAGACGGGCAGCGGCCATATCGTGGCGATGGACGGTGCGCCCGAGGGCGGCGGCCACAACCTTGCCCCGCGTCCGATGGAAATGGTTCTGCTGGGTACCGGCGGCTGCACCGCCTATGACGTGGTGCTGATCCTGAAGAAGAGCCGGCAGGATGTGCGCGGCTGCAGCGTGAAGCTGCAAGCGGAGCGCGCCAGCGAAGACCCGAAGGTGTTCACCAAGATCAACTTCCATTTCACGGTGAGCGGGCGCAACCTGAACCCCGGCGCGGTCGAGCGTGCCATCCACCTGTCGCACGACAAGTATTGCTCGGCCTCCATCATGCTGGCCAAGACGGCGGAAATCACGCACACGATGGAAATTGTAGAGGTGTAGGCGCCTGGCGCCTGCCCAGCCCCGGGGGAGCCGGCGGTGGCGCGCCCAATTGGGATGGGTGCGCGCCACGCTAAAGAATCAGAAGCAAAGCAGGCCGATAAGCCGGATTCTGTGCGCGCCGGCTTCCTTGCGGTTGCCGGCACGTGACAATCATTCCTCTAGGCCGGTCGTTACCGACCGGCTCAAGCTCCCTACCCGCAGGCTCAGCGGGCCGCCTCAATGCCTGCCTATTTGGGATTGCTCCAGGTGGAGGTTACCGCGTTTCACCCTTCCCATCGGGCGAACCCGATGGCAAGACTCGTCTCTGTGGCCCTATTCCGCACGTTGCCGTGGATGGCTATTAGCCAACACCCTGCCCTATGGAGTCCGGACTTTCCTCCCCTTGCACCACGAGGGTGCAAGCAGCGATTGTCTGGCCTGCTTTGCGGCCCGCAGTCTAACACCGTTTGGCCACGAACCGGCCACCCTCATGCGGCCTGCGCGCGGCGCCCGCGACGGAACACCGTGGTATCCGCGTAGTAGGCCGGATCGCGATTGGCTTCGCACCAGCCGGGAATGCCCAGCACCGGCAACGGCGCAAAGCGGCCGCTGTGCAGCTCGGCCGCTTCCAACGAGGCGCACACGGAATCGTCGAGCGAGCCGGGGAGCGCGGCGCCTGCAGCCGGCGGGACGGCCAGCGGCCATGCATGCGCGGTCAGGGCCTTATAGGGCCGCACCAGCTTCTCCAGCAAGGCGTGGCCGAAGGGCACCACGCTGCAGCGGGCGGTGCTGTCACGGCTGCCGGCATGCTCGCTACCGTCCCAGACATCCCGCCGCGCCACGAACAGGTGCTCCCAGCCGAAACCGCGCAAAACGGACTCCAGGCCACTGTCGGCACTCAGGAACAGAATGGCGTTCTCGTCGAACAAGGTCGCGGCATCGCGCAGGCTGCCACGGCGGCCCTGCACGCCCGCCACCGCGATAGCGTGGGCCTGCAGCCGGTTCAGCACGCGTTTGGAACGGGGAAAATGCAGCCAGATGAGCGCATTGAAGAAATCGTGCAGGTTGTCGCGCGTCGGCACGGCGCCGGTGGCGTAAATATGTGCCTCGTAGGCCGTGCCGGCGGGCAATTCGGCTTGCGCAACGAAACGCAGCGGCACACCGCGGGCGTTGCGCAGCGCGCGCTGCGTGGCCACTTCGCTGAGGACGGCGCGCAGGTCGGCGCCGCCTCGCAACGCGCTGCCCAGCGCCGAGCCGATGGTGGCGAACGGCCGGAACCACGGCTGTGCCCAGTCGATCTGCGCCACCGCCGCAGCCAGCGCCAGCCGGACCTGGCTTTCTGCTTGCACTTGCACTTCGCCAGTGCGGCTTAGCGGGCCTTCCAATGCAGCGTCTCGCCGCCGCGCAGCGGCACCAGCGTGGTGTCGCCATAGGGCAGTTCGGCCGGCAGTTCCCACGCCTCGCGGACCAGGGTGAGCGTGCCGCTATTTCGCGGCAGGCTGTAGAACGCCGGGCCGTTGAAGCTGGCGAAGGCTTCCAGCTTGTCCAGGGCACCGGCGGCTTCGAAGGCCTCGGCGTAGAGCTCCATGGCGTGCAGCCCGGTATAGCAGCCGGCGCAGCCGCAGGCATGTTCCTTCAGCCCGCGCGCGTGCGGCGCGCTGTCTGTGCCGAGGAAGAAGCGCTCGCTGCCGGACACGGCCGCGGCCACCAGGGCTTCGCGGTGGGTCTCGCGTTTGAGCACCGGCAGGCAGTAATAGTGCGGGCGGATGCCGCCGGTGAAGATGGCGTTGCGGTTGTACAGCAGGTGATGCGCAGTGATGGTGGCGGCGACGGGGCCTTCCGCGTCGCGCACGTACCCGGCCGCATCCTTGGTGGTGATGTGCTCGAACACCACCTTGAGCGCCGGGAAATCGCGGCGCAGCGGCGTCATGACCTTGTCGATGAAGACGGCTTCGCGGTCGAAGATGTCGATCGCCGGATCGGTCACTTCGCCGTGCACCAGCAGCGGCAGGCCCACGCGCTGCATGGCTTCCAGCGCTGCCGCGCAGTGACGCAGGTCGGTCACGCCGGCATCGCTGTTGGTGGTGGCACCGGCCGGATACAGCTTCACCCCGTGCACGAAGCCGCTGGCCTTGGCAGCGACGATCTCCTCGGCGGTAGTCTTGTCGGTCAGGTACAGCGTCATCAGCGGCTCGAACGCCATGCCCGCCGGCAGCGCGGCCAGGATGCGGTCGCGGTAGGCCGCGGCCTGCGCAACCGTGGTCACGGGCGGCTTCAGGTTGGGCATGATGATGGCGCGGGCGAACTGGCGGGCGGTATCCGGCAGGACGGCGGCGAGGGCCGTACCGTCGCGCAGGTGCAGGTGCCAGTCGTCCGGGCGGGTAATGGTGAGAGTCTGGGTCATGGCTTTCGGGGGCCGGCCGGCAGTCGCGGCTGGCGCTTATCAGGGATTACAGAATCAGGATGGCGCGGTAGTCATTCACATTGGTCCGCGTGGGGCCCGTCACCACGAGGTCGCCGGCGGCTTCGAAGAAACCCCAGGCATCATGCGCATCGAGCCGGGCGCGCGCCGGTGCACCGGCAGCCTGCGCACGCGCGAGCGTGGACGGGTCCAGCAACGCGCCGGCATTATCCTCGGAGCCGTCGATGCCGTCGGTGTCCGCCGCGATGGCGTACACATTATCAACGCCATCCAGCTCCAGGGCGAGCGACAGCAGGAATTCCGAGCACCGGCCGCCACGGGGCTTTCCAGCCGCCCCGCCACCGCCCTGCGGCAACGTGACGGTGCACTCACCACCGGAAATCAGCACCACGGGCACCGCGAATGGCGCATTGTACGCGCGTATCTCGCGCACCAGCGCCGCGTAGACCCGGGCAACTTCCTGCGCCTCGCCAGTCACCGTGTCGCCCAGCACCACCGGCTGGATGCCGCGCGCGCGGAAGTGATCCGCTGCCGCCATCAGGCTGCCGTGGGCGGTAGCAATCACACGATTCTCAACCCGCGCGAACAGCGGATCGCCAGGCTTGGGCGTTTCCGCCACTTCGCCGCGCGCACCGCGCTCCAGGTAAGCCTGCACCACGGGCGGGACCACCGCACCGTAGCGGCGCAGGACCGCCAGGGCATCGGCGTAGGTACTGGCGTCGGGCACGGTGGGGCCGGAGGCGATGGCGCTGGGGTCATCCCCGGCCACGTCCGACACGATCAGCGTGGTCACCGGCGCGCGGCAAGCCTGGGCGAGGTGCCCACCCTGGATGCGCGACAGGTGCTTGCGCACGATATTCATGTCCGTGATGGGAGCGCCGCAGCGCAGCAGCTCCTGCGTGGTGGCCTTGAGGTCCGCCATGCCGATGCCCTCGGCCGGCAGCGACAGCAGGCTGGAGCCGCCGCCGGACACCAGCACGATCAGCCTGTCATCCGGCCCGAGCTCGCCCGCCCGCGCCAGGATCTCGGCCGCGGCGCGCTCGCCGGCCTCGTCCGGCACCGGGTGGCCGGCCTCTATCACGCGCACGTGTTCGGTCGGCAGGCCGTGGGCGTAGCGCGTCACCACCAGCCCGTCGAGCTGCACCGCGCTGTTCTGGCTGGCATATGCCCGCTCCACGGCCAGCGCCATCGAGGCCGCAGCCTTGCCGGCGCCTACCACCAGGGTACGCCCGCCAGCCTGGGGCGACGGCAGGTGGTCCGCCACGATGCGCAGCGGATCCGCTGCCGCCACCGCGGCATGGAAGCTATCGAGCAGCAGGGCACGCGCGTCGGCCGCGGCGACCGGCAAAGGTTGGGCGGTCGTGCTCACAGCGCTTGCGCGATGGCCTGGCCCAGGTCGGCCGTGCCAGCCTTGCCGCCAATGTCGCGGGTCAGCGGGGCATGCTCCGGCCCGGCCGACAGCACCTTCTCGATGGCGCCCAGCACGGCCGCGCCGGCTTCCGGCTGGCCCAGATGTTCCAACATCATGGCGCCACACCAGATCTGGCCGATCGGGTTGGCCACACCGCGCCCTGCGATGTCCGGCGCAGAGCCATGCACCGGCTCGAACAGGCTGGGGAAGGTGCGGTCGGGGTTGATATTGCCCGAGGGCGCGATGCCGATGGTGCCGGTACAGGCCGGCCCCAGGTCGGACAGGATGTCGCCGAACAGGTTGCTGGCGACCACCACGTCGAACCAGTCCGGATGCTGGACGAAGTGCGCGGTGAGGATGTCGATGTGGTACTTGTCAACCTTCACGCCGGGGTAGTGGGTAGCCATGGCCTCCACCCGCTCGTCCCAGTACGGCATGGTGATGGAGATGCCGTTGGACTTGGTAGCCGAGGTCAGATGCCTGGCCGGACGCTTTTGCGCCAACTCGAAGGCGAACTTGAGGATGCGGTCCACGCCCGTGCGCGTCATCACCGTTTCCTGGATCACCACCTCGCGCTCGGTGCCGGGGAACATGCGCCCGCCGATGCTGGAGTACTCGCCCTCGGTGTTCTCGCGCACTACGTAGAAATCGATGTCGCCCGGCTTGCGCGCATTGCCGTCGCGGTCCACCAGCGGGCTGCGGATACCGGGCATCAGCCGCACCGGGCGCAGGTTGACGTATTGGTCAAAGGAGCGCCGGAACTGCAGCAGCGAGCCCCACAGCGAGACATGGTCGGGCACGGCGTCCGGCCAGCCCACCGCGCCGAAGTAGATGGCGTCGTACTTGACCAGGGTGTCGAACCAGTCGTCCGGCAGCATCTTGCCGTGGCGGGCGTAGTAGTCGCAGCTGGAGAAGTCGAAGTGATCGAACTGCATGTCGATGCCGAACCGGCGCGCGGCGGCGTCCATTACGCGCAGGCCCTCAGGCATCACTTCAGTGCCGATGCCATCGCCGGGGATGACTGCGATCTTGTATTTGCTCATGTCTCGAGGGCCCGCTGAATGGTATTGAAATCGGGGAAAAACGCGCTGCGCTTGGCAGATAACCCGGGCAGGCCGGATAATGGAACATTCTATTGCAATCCGGCAGCCTGCTGCCGGTCCGGTGCCCGCCATGTGCCAGCTGCTCGGCATGAACTGCGCCACGCCGACCGACGTGACGTTCTCCTTTACCGGCTTCGCCGCCCGCGGCGGCGTCACGGATCACCATGCCGATGGCTTTGGCGTAGCGTTCTTCGAGGACAAGGCCTGCCGCCTGTTCATCGACAACCAGTCCGCCGGCACCTCGCCCGTGGCTGAGCTGGTCAAGCGCTACCCGATCAAGTCCAAGAACGTCATCTCCCATATCCGCAAGGCGACCCAGGGCACGGTGCGGCTGGAAAACTGCCACCCCTTCATGCGCGAACTGTGGGGGCGGCACTGGATCTTCGCCCACAACGGCGACCTGAAGGACTTCTCGCCTTTCCTGTCGGGGGTCTACCAGCCGGTCGGCGACACCGATAGTGAACTCGCCTTCTGCACGCTGATGCAGGGGCTGCGCAAGCGCTTCCCCGGCTCGCAGCCGCCGCTCAACGAGCTGTGCCACGCGCTGGCGGACATCACGCGCGAGATCACGCAGCACGGCGTGTTCAACTACCTGCTGTCCAATGGCCAGGCCTTGTTCTCCCACTGCTCCACGCGCCTGTACTACATCGTGCGCCAGTGGCCCTTCTCCACCGCCCACCTGATCGATGCCGATCTGTCGATCGACTTCGCCCAGGTCACCACGCCCGACGACCGCGTGGCGGTGATCGCCACCGCGCCACTGACCGACAACGAAACCTGGACCGCCTTCGCGCCCGGCGAGCTGATGATGTTCGAGGAAGGCCGCTCGGTGATGACGCTGACCGTGCCGATCCCGCCGGAAGTCCAGGCCAAGAACGCGGCCAACAGCGACTGCACCTGAGCCATTGCGGGCAAGCCATGCAAAAAGGGACGCCGAGGCGTCCCTTTTTGCATCCTGCCTGCCACCCATCAGCGCGGCGAGGCGGCCACCCGCATCAGTGATGCAGGATCTTCGACAGGAACTGCCTGGCCCGCTCGGAGCGCGCTTCGATATTGCCGAAGAACTCTTCCTTGGCGCAGTCCTCGACGATCTTACCCTGGTCCATGAAGATCACGCGGTTGGCGACCTTGCGCGCGAAACCCATTTCGTGGGTCACGCACATCATGGTCATGCCTTCCTGCGCCAGCTGCACCATCACATCCAGCACTTCGTTGACCATCTCCGGGTCCAGCGCGGAGGTCGGCTCGTCGAACAACATGCAGATCGGATCCATCGACAGCGCGCGGGCAATTGCCACGCGCTGCTGCTGGCCGCCCGACAGCTGGCCCGGGAACTTGGCCGCCTGGGCTTTGAGGCCCACGCGATCCAGGTACTTCAGGCCCTTCGCCGTTGCCTCTTCCTTCGAGCGGCCAAGCACCTTCATCTGCGCGATGGTCAGGTTCTCGGTGATCGACAGGTGGGGGAACAGCTCAAAGTTCTGGAACACCATGCCCACGCGCGAACGCAGCTTGGGCAGGTTGGTCTTGGGTGAGCCCACCGAGGTGCCGTCCACCGTGATGTCGCCCTTCTGGAAGGGCTCCAGCGCGTTGACGGTCTTGATCAGCGTCGACTTGCCCGAGCCCGAGGGGCCGCACACCACCACAACTTCGCCCTTGGCGACCTTGGTGGTGCAATCGGTCAGCACCTGGAAGGCGCCATACCACTTGGAGACGTTATTGATTTCAATCATACGGCCACCTTTTTCTGGTAACGCTTGACCAGCAGCGATGCGGAGAAACAGATAATGAAATACACCAGCCCGGCGAACAGCAGCATCTCCACGATGCGGCCGTCACGCTCGCCGATGCCGTAGGCCTGGCCAAAGAAGTCCGCCAGCGCACTCACGTAGACCAGCGACGTATCCTGGAACAGGATGATGCCTTGCGTGAGCAGCAGTGGCACCATGTTGCGGAAGGCCTGCGGCAGGATCACCAGACGCATCGACTGCCCGTAGGTCATGCCCATGGCCTGCGCGGCGAACATCTGCCCGCGCGACACGCTCTGGATACCCGCGCGGATGATCTCGGAATAGTACGCCGCCTCGAACAAGGCAAAGGCAATCAGCGCCGAGGTCATGCGCAGGTCGGATGCCTGCGACAGGTTGAACGCCTTTTGCAGCAGCTGCGGGATGATCAGGAAGAACCACAACAGCACCATCACCAGCGGAATCGACCGGAAGATGGTGACGTAGCCCTGCGCGAACCAGTTCAGCGCCTTGACGGAGGACAGCCGCATCATCGCCAGGATGGTGCCCCAGACGATGCCGACCACCACCGCAGTGACGGTGATCTTGAGCGAGACCAGCATCCCCTCGCCCAGCACGTCCAGCGTGGTCGCGTTGATCGAGCTGAAATCGAATGTATATGCCATGACGTGTCCTCTTACTTGCCGCCGATGAAGCCGGGCACGCGGGTGCGGCCTTCGACCCAGCGCATGAGCAGCATGACCACGATATTGATCAACGCGTACATGATGGTCACCGCGATGAAGGACTCATACGGGCGCGCCGTGTAGTCCACCAGTTGGCGCCCCTGCGCCGCCAGCTCCAGCAGCCCGATGGTCGACGCCACAGCGGAGTTCTTGAAGATGTTCAGGAACTCCGAGGTCAGCGGCGGCACGATGACGCGGAACGACATCGGCAATAGCACGTAACGGTAAGTCTGGGCCAACGTGAAACCCATCGCCAGGCCGGCGTTGCGCTGGCCCGGCGGCAGTGAGTTGATCCCCGAGCGCACCTGCTCGCAGACCCGGGCTGCGGTAAACGTGCCCAGGCAAAGCATGGCTGCAATGAACTGCTGCGCGAACGGGTTCATCTGCTTGATCGCCTCGCCACCGGGCAACAGCTCGGGCATGACGAAATACCAGATAAACAACTGCACCAGCAGCGGGATATTACGGAAGATCTCTACGTAGGTGGCGGCCAGGCCGGACAGCCACTTGTTGGGCACCGTGCGCAGTACGCCGAGTACGGAGCCGATGACGAGGGCGATGATCCACGACGAGAGCCCGAGTGCAATGGTGACCTTCAGGCCGGAAATCATCCAGTCCAGGTAGGTCTCGTTCTGGGCCGCTTGTTCGAGGAATACACCCCAATGCCAGCTGTAGTTCATGATGTGTCCTCAAAAAGAAACGGAAGGACATGCCTTCCGTTTCACACAACCGGAATCCCAGTATCAGTCGAGCGCCTTGTCGTTCGGCGTCTTGAACAGTGCCTTCATGTCTTCCGACAGCGGGAAGTCCAGGTTCAGGCCCTTGGGCGGGACCGGCTGCTGGAACCACTTGGTGTACAGCGTGTTGATCGAGCCATCCTTCATCATGCCCGTGATCACGGTGTCCGACAGCTTCTTGAACTGCGCATCGTCCTTGCGGATCATGCAGCCATAGGACTCGCGCGATTGCGGCTTGCCCACCACGATCCAGTCGGCCGGGTTCTTGGCCTTGGCGCGTTCGCCATACAGCAGTGCATCGTCCATCATGAAGGCAACGGCGCGGCCCGATTCCAGCGTCAGGAACGACTGGCCATGGTCCTTGGTGCTGATGATGTTCATGCCCAGCTTCTGGTCATCGTTCATCTTGCGCAGCAGGCGTTCCGAGGTGGTGCCGGCGGTCGTCACCACGTTCTTGCCCTTGAGGTCGGCCCAGTCCTTGATGCCGCCATCCTTCTTCACCATGATGCGGGTGCCGATGATGAAGATGCTGGTGGTAAACGATGCCTGCTTCTGGCGCTCGAGGTTGTTGGTGGTCGAGCCGCACTCGATGTCGATGGTGCCGTTCTGCAGCAGGGTGATGCGGTTCTGCGAGGTGATCGGGATTTCCTTGACCTGCAGGTTCGGCAGCTTCAGCTGGTCCTTGATCGCTTCCACGATCTTGACATTGATGTCGTAGGAATAACCGACCTGGCGCACGCCGCCGAGGTTGTAGTTGAACGGAATCGACGACTCACGAACGCCAAGCGTAATCACACCGGTGTCTTTGATCTTCTGCAGCGTGCCCGTCAGTTGCTCGGCAGCTTGCGCGGTACCGCACAGCACGCCAGCAGCAATCATCAGGGAAGCCAACTTGGCAACATTCATAACATCTCCTTGACCATGAAGAGAAAGGCGGGACTCTAACAAAAAACCACCCGCCGACGAAATAGTATTGCGCAGGCAAGCACTCAAGACAACGGGTTTTTCCCCTAACAGCGCCATCTAAGGCATGGTTTGCAAGGCAAACGAGGCATGCCTCCACTGCCGTAAAGCCGTTGCGCTAACGCGTCGGGCCGGCCTTGCGGCAACGCCTCGCCAGCCCGGGAGCCCCCTGGCGCGCGCTGGGCAGCGAGCGCATACGACAACGCGGCTGCCGGGAAGCCCGGCAGCCGCGTTACCAATCCTGGATAGGCTTGTTGCGCCGCAGCATCGCCAGGTAGCGACGCTGCGGCGCCAAGCCGCGTCAGGCATCAGGGATAGAGACCGCGCATTTCGCGCGCCTGAAGAATCCGCGTGCACGCCACGATGAAAGCGGCCGTGCGCAAGGTAACCTTGTTGTCCTGAGCGACCTGCCAGATCGCCCGGAATGCCTCTTGCATGATTCGTACCAGGCGCTGGTTGATTTCCTCTTCGGTCCAGAAGAAGCTGGAAAAGTCCTGTACCCATTCGAAATAGGAGACCGTAACGCCGCCGGCATTGGCGATGACGTCGGGCGCCACCAGGATATTGCGCTCGCGCAGGATGTCGTCGGCCTCGGGCGTGGTCGGGCCGTTCGCACCTTCGATGACCATGCGTGCCTTGATGTGGGGCGCGTTCTGGGCTGTGATCTGGCCTTCCAGCGCGGCCGGGATCAGGATTTCGCAATCCACCTGCCAGAATTGCTCGGCGGAGATGGTCTCGCCCTGGAAACCTTCGATGGTGCCGCTGTGCGAGGCATATTCCATCATGGCGGGCACGTCCAGGCCAGCCGGGTTGTACAGCGCGGTGCGGTGGTCCTGCACCGCCACCACCTTGGCGCCTGCCTCATGGAACAGCTTGGCGGCCACGGCGCCGACATTGCCGAAGCCCTGCACGGCGATGCGTGCGCCCTTGATCTCAAGGCCAAGGTTGCGCGCCGCCTCGGAACCCACCACGAACACGCCGCGGCCGGTTGCCTCGCGGCGACCCAGCGAGCCGCCCAGCGAGATCGGCTTGCCGGTCACCACGCCGGTGGCGGTGCTGCCGGAATTCATCGAGTAGGTGTCCATCATCCATGCCATCACCTGTTCATTGGTGTTGACGTCGGGCGCCGGGATGTCCTTGTTGGGCCCGATGATGAAGTTGATTTCGCTGGTATAGCGGCGCGTGACGCGCTCCAGCTCCGAGCGCGAGAGCGTGCGCGGATCGACGCGGATACCGCCCTTGGCGCCGCCGTACGGCACATTGACCGCGGCGTTCTTGACCGACATCCAGGCCGACAAGGCCATCACTTCCGACAGGGTCACATCCTGGTGGAAGCGCACGCCGCCCTTGCCCGGGCCGCGCGACATGTTGTGCTGCACGCGATAGCCTTCGAAGTGGGCAATGGTGCCGTTATCCATCTCGATCGGCACGTCCACCACCAGCGCGCGCTTGGGGCGCTTCAGGGTCTCGACCCAGCGGGCCAGCGAGCCCAGGTAAGGCGTGACACGATCGACCTGCTGCAGGTAGATGCCCCAGGGCCCGAGCGCATCGGCGTTCAGGTACGAAGGCAAGGTGTGGTTCTTGACGGCAGGATTGGACGGCGCTGCGGAAGACATCGTTTGGTTCCGGTGTGAAGGTGCCGCCAGCTTAGGGGAGGCGGCCCCGCCGAAGCCAATGCCGTTTGATTATCCCGTTATGCATGCTTTGCATAACCTTTGACCAAGGCCCCATGCTGCCCTGTGCCAGCCTTACCTGCTCTGTGGCGGTGTGCCCGGCGCACCCGCTGCACGCCTTCAGGGTTTCGGCTGTGCGGGCAAGGCCTGCGCTGCCAGCGAAGACCACACGCGCTCCACCAGCTGGCGCTTGTTGCGAACCTGCGCGCTGCGCCGCTCGTTGACGTGTTCACCCGGCTTCTCCCGGTAAAGCCGGATTTCCATGTCGATCGACAACGGCGCGCCGCGCGCGGCCTCCGCGCGCACCAGCCGGTGCTGGAGCAGTTCCTCGCGCACCGCGCTCTCCGGCAGAAAGGCCATGCCATGCCCGGACAGCGCCATCACCTTGAGCGCCTCGGCCATATCGGTCTCGTAGCATTTGTCGAGCTTGAGCGCGTCGGTGGTTTCTGACAGCAGCATGTCGACCATGCGGCCAAGGAAGGCATTGGGTGTATAGCTGAGGAAGGGCACCGGTTTCTTGTCCGTGCCCGGCAGCCGGTACAGAGGCTTGCCGGTGGCGTCCGGCACGCTGTATGGCGACAGCCGCTCGGTGCCCAGCACCATCATGTCGTAGTGCGCGGGATCGAGCTGGATGGCCTGGCGCGCATGGTGGTAGACCATCACCAGGTCGCAGCCGCCATCGACCAGCGCCAGCACGGCGTCATGCACGTTGAGTGCACGCAGCCGGCACGGCAGCGTGCCGATCTCGCGCTCCACCGCCTTGAGCCATTCGGGGAAGAACGTCAGCGACAGCGTGTGCGGCACCGCGAATTCCAGCACCTGGGCATTGGCCGAACGCTGCCCCCGCATCAGCGCGCGGGTCTCGCTGACCTGCGCCAGCATGGCCAGGGCCTGTTCGTAGAACACCTTGCCCGCCGGCGTCAGGCTGGTGGGATAGCTGGAGCGGTCGATCAGCTCCGTGCCCACCCAGGACTCCAGCGACTGGATCCGGCGCGAGAACGCGGGCTGCGTCACATGACGCTGCTCGGCCGAGCGCGAGAAGCTGTGCGTCTCGGCCAGGCTAACGAAGTCTTCAAGCCACTTGATTTCCATGAGGCGGCATTATCCACCGGCTGCCCGCCGCTTCGCCACCGCCAGGAACAATATTCTATTTATTTGATTTTTATTGGAATGTGATTACACTCACTCCCAGATTTGCACGACAAGACGCACGTGCTTGCTACGGGACGGACGCTATGATGGTCGCAAACCAACAAGGAGCTCTTCATGGCCACCCAGCAAGCCGCCGTTACCGATATTGCCAGCCACGCACGCAACGCTGGCGTGCTTGGCACCCTCGACACGGCCGACGGCCAGCCGGATCTCTTTGCCCCGCTGTCCGACGGCATGTCGTCCGCCTTTGCCGCCAGTGCGCGCATGGTGGCGCAAGGCATCGAAGCCAGCCTGCCGGACGCCGCCACGCTGCTGGCGCTGCTGCCGGAATCGCTGCGCGAAGGCTCGGCTGAGGGCTATGTGCGCCACCTGGTGCACGCCGATCCACTGGCGCGCTTCTCCGCCATGCTGATCGTCTGGCGGCCGGGACAGCACAGCCCGGTGCACGGACACCAGACCTGGTGCGCCTACCGGGTGCTGCGCGGCACGCTGCATGAGCGCCACTACCGCTGGGACGCGCAAGCGCGGCAGGCGCATCCGTGCGGCGAGATCACGCGCACGGTGGGCGATACCTTCAGCGTGCCGGCTGGGCTGCGCCATATCCATGCGCTCGGCAACGACAGCGACGCGGTGGCCGTGTCGCTGCATATTTATGGGGTGGACCAGGAACACATCTGCAGCGGTGTGAACCTGCTGGTGGACGCGGCCTGAGTCTTGCGGGCGGCCAGGCACCCGAACGACGCTGCGCGCCAACAGGATTTGCCATGGACCGATACGACCGCCAGATACTTGCCGCTCTCCAGGAAGACGCCACCGTGCCGGTGGCCGAGCTGGGCGAGCGGGTGGGCCTCACCTCCACGCCGTGCTGGCGGCGCGTGCAGAAGCTCGAGGAAAGCGGCGTGATACGCAAGCGGGTGGCGCTGCTGGACCCCGCGCTGCTGAATGTGGGCGTGACGGTATTCGTCTCGGTCCGCACCAGCCAGCACAGCGTCAAATGGCTCAAGACCTTTCATGACCTGGTCGCCTCGATCCCCGAGGTGACTGAGTTCTATCGGATGGCCGGGGATACCGATTACCTGCTGCGCGTGGTGGTGCCGGATATCGCGGCCTATGACCGGGTCTACAAGAAGCTGATTCAGGGGGCTGAGCTGGCGGATGTTAGTTCTAGTTTTGCTATGGAGCAGATCAAGTACACGACGGCTTTGCCTTTGGATTATGCGTGATTGGGGTTGGTTGCTGTTTCTTTGAGCAGTGTTGGTTTTTGCGCCCACGGTGCCATATGACATCGCCCTGCGGGGTTGGTCTGCTGTTTCTTTGAGCGGTGTTGGTTTTTGCACCCAACAGCCGTACGACATCCCCCTGCGGGGGATGCCGGTCACTCTTCTTTGCGTCGGCAAAGAAGACTAACGAGAAGAAAGCCGACCCTGCCGGGAGCAGAGCAATCAGGCTTGTGGGCCTCGGTGGTTGCGTCGTACGGCCCTGAGTATTGGCTGGCGTATCTTACCGGCTTGAAGGGCATCGTAACTGCATGACCCAATGGTCACGTGGTGGTGCCCCTGACCTCGTGCTCGGTGAGCGTTCGGCCATCTGCCGTTCGCGGTGCCGAGCGCCACGACGCTGCCTGCATTGGTGGTTTCGTGGTTTTGTCTCTAGCGGCGGGCGCCCGGCCATTTGAGGCCCTGCCGTACCGGCGCTGCCGGTTCCTTGCTCTTAACGCCCCTGGTTTCGTGGTGGGCACCGTGGCCCGGTTCGCGGGGGCAGCGCTCGCATATCACGACGCTCGTCCTCCGAGACAAAACCACGAAACCAGCCACACCCGAAATGGCGCAGCACTTCGCCCCGCGAACGGCAGATGTGGGAATGGGCGCCGCGCCCGAGGTCAGGGGCCCCACGACGAAACCCATGGGTCATGCCATTGCGGTGATCTGTGAGCCGGTAACGGCAGATACCAGCAGTACCACTGGCCATACGACGAAACCAGCGCCCTGCGCCCCCGCGATTGCTCTGCCCCCGGCAGGGTCGGCTTTCTTCTCGTTAGTCTTCTTTGCCGACGCAAAGAAGAGTGACCGGCAGCCCCCGCAGGGGGATGTCGTATGGCCTTTGGGTCCAAAAACCAACGCCGCTCAAAGAAACAGCCAAAGACGCAACCCCTTCATCCCCCCTCATCCCCCTTCACCCCCGATGCGCCCACCCCGTCATCCGCCTCTCCACCACAGCAAAAAACTCATACATCACCATCGCCATCACAGCAATCACCACCAGCCCGGCAAACGCCAGCGGCATCTTCATCGCCGATCCGGCGGACACCAGCAAATAGCCGATGCCTTCATTGGCAGCACTCATCTCGGACACGGTAGTGCCGACGAAAGCCAGCGTGATCGCCACCTTGAGCGAAGCAAAGAAGTAAGGCATCGACCGCGGCAGCCCGACCTTGAGCAACACATCGGTGCGCTTTGCACCAAGTACGCGCAGCACATCCTCCAGTTCCGGCTCCAAGGTGGCCAGCCCCGTGGCGATATTGACCATGATCGGGAAGAACGAGATCAGGAAGGCGGTCAGGATCGCCGGGCCGGCACCCAGGCCAAACCACACCACCAGGATCGGCACGAAGGCTGCCTTCGGCAACGCATTGAACGCCGTCATCAGCGGATACGCGGCGGCGTACGCCAGCTTGGACGAGCCCATCAGCAAACCCAGCACCACGCCCACGATGATGGCGAGGCCAAAGCCGACCATGGTGGTCCAGAAGGTACGCCAGGCGTGGCCGGCAATCACATCCCAGTATTCGAACAGCGACGTGACGATCGCGCTGGGGCTGGGAAGGATGAAGTCCGACACATTGAACACAAGGCACGCGCCCTGCCACAGCAGCAGGAACGTGCCCAGCAACAGCCATGGCGCCACGCGCTGCACGCGGCGTTGCTGAGCCGCGTTCATCGAGGAAGAAAAAGTGCTCATGGTCAGTGCTGCCGTACGTGGCCGATCTTCTCGCGCAGCGAATGCACGAGGTCGGCAAAGGGTTCGGTATAGGTCAGATCGAGGTCGCGCGGACGCGGCAGGTCGATCTCCTTGCGCGTGAGGATGCGCCCCGGGCGCTGGCTCATCACGTAGACCGTGTCGGCCAGGAACACGGCCTCGCGCAGGTCGTGGGTGACCAGGATCACGTTGAAGCGCTGGGCCTGCCACAGGTCGCGCAGCACGCACCACAGCTCCTCGCGGGTAAAGGCATCGAGCGCGCCGAAGGGCTCGTCGAGCAGCAGCATGCGCGGCTCGTGGATCAGTGCGCGGCAGATCGAGGCACGCTGCTGCATGCCGCCGGAGAGCTGCCACGGGTACTTGTCCTCGTAGCCGGCCAGGCCCACGGTGCGCAGCAGCTCGCGTGCGCGCGCCGTGTACTCATCGCGCTTCTGGCGCAGCGTGGAGCGGTAGGGCTCGACAATCTCCAGCGGCAGCATGACGTTCTGCAACGTGGTGCGCCAGGGCAGCAGCGTCGGCGCCTGGAAGGCCATGCCAACCATCTTGAGCGGGCCGGCGACCTTCTCGCCGGCGATCTTGACCACGCCGCGCGTGGCCGGCTTGAGGCCGGTCGCCAGCTTCATGAAGGTGGACTTGCCGCAGCCGGACGGCCCGACGATGGCGATGAACTCGCCCGGCTCGACCTGCAGCGAGATGTCCTCGATCGCGAACTCGCCCTGGCGCGCGAGTTCGTCGTTATAGGCGAGCCAGACCCGGTTGAATTCGACGAAGGGCTGCGCTGCCGGCTCGGCCGGCAGGTCCGACGGGGCCACGGCCCCTGTGCGCATGGAGATCGTGCCGGCGGTCATCGCAGCACATCCAGTTCGGCAGCGGATGGCAGGTAGGCGTCGGTCCACAGGTTGTCGGGGTTGATGCGGCCCTTGGTGCCGAAGGCGTCAGCCACTTGCGAAGCCATCAGCGACAAGCGCGGCTTGTTGACGCGGCCAAAGCCCTCGGCGCGCGCGTCGGGCGACTTGACCACGCTGTCCAGCGCCATCTTCAGGCGCTTGGTCTCGAGCTTCTCGTCGATGATGCCGTCACGCGCCTTGACCGCCTTGATGCCCTCTTCCGGCTTGGCGATCACGTCCTTGGCCGATTTGGCGAAGGCGCGCAGGAAGGCCTTGACGGCCTCCGGGTTCTTCTTGAGGAAGTCCTCCGAGGCGATCACGGCGTTGCCGTACAGCTTCACGCCGTATTGCGGGTAAGGCAGCACCACGATGTCCTCGTCCTTCACGCCACGCGCATTCAGGTTGAGGATGGAGGTGAACGAGAAGCCCGTGATGGCGTCGAGGTCGCCGCGCGTGAGCATGGTCTCGCGCAGGGTCGGGTCCATCGCCTGCCAGTTGAAGCTCGATGCCTGCAGGCCGTTGGCCTTGGCGAAGATCGGGAAGGCGCGGCGGCCGGCGTCGAATACCGGTGCGCCGAGCTTCTTGCCGGCCAGGTCGTGCGGGGTCTTGATGCCGGACTTCTTCAGCGCGAGCACGGCGGCTGGGGTGTTGTTGTAGACCATCATCACGGCCACCGGCTTGTTCTTGGCATCCGGGTTGTTGCCGTAGAACTCCATCACCGAGGCCAGGTCGGCAAAGCCCATGTCGTAGGTGCCGGAGGCCACGCGGTTGACCACGTTGCCCGATCCGTTGCCGGCGTCGATCGACACGTCGAGCTTCTCGGCCTTGTAGTAGCCCTTCTGCTCGCCCAGCAGGAACAGCGCCGACGGGCCTTCGAAGCGCCAGTCGAGCTGGAAGCGGACCTTGGTCTGGGCGTGCGCCTCGCCGGCAAATTGTGTCGACAGCACCAGGGCGGTGCCCAGCGCCAAGCCAAGCTGCAGCCAGCGGCGGCGCGCGGTGGATGCGGCAGCGCCGGACGTGGCATGGGCGGGCTCGGCGCCGGCGTGAGCGGCAGTGGCCTCGAACGGGGTGGCGGCACGGAATAGCGGCATTGAACTCTCTCCAGTTAGTCGTCTTCCTGGATAGTTCGTCTGCAAGGCGCGTGCCATGCAAACACGCACCACGATGGGGCTGATACGCCACCTATTGTCGAACCAAATTCGTGCAACCGGATGTTTCGGGACGGTTTGCCGCAATGGATTGTTGACAATCCATTGCGGCCCCGGCGATTGCCGCGTCAGGCGTCCTGGGTTGCGTCGCCAGCTTCGATGGCCAGCGCGGCATCCTCCACGGGGGCCTCGCTCTCTGCGGCGCTGCGCGCCTGGATGTGCCACATCTCGGCGTAGCGGCCGTCGAGCCGCATCAGTTCGGCATGGGTGCCGCGCTCGATGATGCGGCCTCGGTCCATCACCAGGATCTGGTCGGCATGCACCACCGTAGAGAGCCGGTGCGCGATCAGCAGCGTGGTGCGGTTCTGCGCCAGGCGCATCAGCTCGGCCTGGATGGCCTGCTCGGTACGGGAGTCCAGCGCCGAGGTGGCTTCATCGAAGACCAGGATCGGCGGGTTCTTCAGCAGCGTGCGGGCAATGGCGACGCGTTGCTTCTCCCCGCCCGACAGCTTGAGGCCGCGCTCGCCCACCGGCGTGTCGTAGCCCTGCGGCAGCTCGCGGATAAAGCCGTCGATCTGGGCCGCGCGCGCGGCCTCGATGACTTCGTCGCGGCTGGCGTCGGGGCGGCCGTAGGCGATGTTGTAGTAGATGCTGTCGTTGAACAGCACGGTGTCCTGCGGCACGATGCCGATGGCGCGGCGCAGGCTGTCCTGCGTGATCGTACGGATATCCTGGCCGTCGATCTCGATGCCGCCGCTGCTCACGTCATAGAAGCGGAACAACAGCCGCGCCAGCGTGGACTTGCCCGAGCCGCTGTGGCCTACCACCGCGGTAGTAGTGCCGGCGGCGATGGCGAAGCCCACCTCGTCCAGGATCACGCGATTGCTCTCGTAGCCAAAGCCGACATGGTTGAAACGCACCGCCGCGCCCTGCACGCGCAAGGCCGCTGCGTCCGGCGCATCGGCCACTTCGCGGTTGGTGCCCAGCAGCACGAACATGCGGTCCATGTCGGTGGTGGCCTGCTTGATCTCGCGGTAGATCACGCCGAGGAAGTTCAGCGGAATGTACAGCTGGATCATCAGCGTATTGACCAGCACCAGGTCGCCCAGCGTGAGCTTGCCCGCCGCCACGCCCACGGTGGCGCGCCACAGGATCAGGATCAGGCCGGTGGCGATGATGGCCTGCTGGCCGAAGTTGAGGAACGACAGCGAATTTTGCGAGCGGATCGCCGCAGTGCGGTACTTGCGCAGGTTCTCGTCATAGCGGCCGGCCTCGTACTCCTCGTTGCCGAAGTACTTGACGGTCTCGAAGTTGAGCAGGGAATCGATCGCCTTCTGGTTGGCGCGCGAATCCAACTCGTTCATCTTGCGCCGGAAGTGCGTGCGCCACTCGGTCACCACGATGGTGAACACGATGTAGCTCACCAGCGCGCAGCCCGTGATGGCAGCGAACCAGATGTCGTAGTGCAGGATGAAGAAGCCCATCACCAGCCCCATCTCGACCAGGGTCGGCAGGATGCTGTAGAGCGAGTAGGAGATCAGCGACTGGATGCCGCGCGTGCCGCGCTCGATGTCGCGGCTCATGCCGCCGGTCTGGCGGTCCAGGTGAAAGCGCAGCGACAGCGCGTGCAGGTGGCGAAACACCTGCAGCGCGATCTCGCGCACCGCGCTCTGCGTGACCTTGGAGAACAGGATCTCGCGCAACTCGGTAAACAGCGTGCCGGACAAGCGCAGTATCCCGTAGGCGACGATCAGCCCCACCGGCACCACCAGCAGCGCGCTCGCGCTGCCGGCGGGAACATTCATGTTGTCCACCAGCTTCTTCATCAGGACCGGCACGCCCAGGTTGGCCACCTTGGCCGCCACCAGGCACACCAGCGCCAGGATCACTCGCCACTTGTAATGCCAGACGTAGGGCAACAGGTTGCGCACGGTCTGCCAATCGCTGCGGGGAACGTTGGATTTGCCGAAGAGGGAGGAAGGCTGGGCGGGGGACGGCTCGGCCGACGTAGAGTAGCGTCGCATACGTTAGAATTCGGGCGAATATGCGATTGTGGCAGAGATCGACATAATTAGCCGGCGCCACGCCGCTTATCCCCGTCACGGAACCGCCTCGACGCCCGGACCGCACGCCGGCAAGGTCACTCCGGCATGCGCACCGGCGCGCCAGCACCCCGCCGCAGCCCTTGCTACCCCGCCCCAACCCTATCCAGCCTCATCAAGCAGCCATCATGAATCAACCCAACGTCCTCCCCTGCCTGCCCCCTGGCAAGAATCCCGCACTGCGCGTGGTCCCCATGCCGGCGGATGCCAATGTGCATGGCGACGTCTTCGGAGGCTGGATCATGGCCCAGGTGGACATCGCCGGCTCGATTCCGGCGGTGGAGCGCGCCCAAGGCCGCGTGGCCACCGTGGCGGTGAACTCCTTCCTCTTCAAGCATCCGGTCTTTGTCGGCGACCTGGTGAGTTTCTACGCAGATATCGAGAAGACGGGCCGCACCTCGATCACCGTATCGGTGGAGGTCTATGCGCAACGCATGCGCCACAGCAACGAGATCGTCAAGGTGACCGAAGCCACCCTGACCTATGTGGCGACGGACGATACAAGGCAACCGCGGGTGTTGCCAGCGATATAAGGCGGCCGCCTGAAGCCGGCTCCCCTGTCAGGCATTCCTGGCGGGGCGCCGGCGCGAGGAAAATCGGAAATTTCCGCAAGCACATGCAGCCGTTTCTGATTGCTCCGCCTCGCCCCACAACCTTAAATGCTAATGATTATCATTTTCATTTAAGGAGAATTGCATGCGTTCGTACATCAGGTCTGCCGCGCTGCCGCCACGGCGCCCTCTCGCTTCCGTCGTCCTGGCCGCGGCCTGCGCCACACCAGTCCTGGCAGACGATCTGCAACGGCAAGGCAAACCCATCGAACTAGCGCCAGTCACGGTTACGGGAACGCAAGCACCCAGCTCCAAGGTTGAAGCCTCCGGCTCGGCCAAATACGCGGCACCGCTGCTCGATACGCCCCAGACCATCACGGTGGTACCACAGCATGTGCTGGAGGAGCAGAACGCCTTGAGCTTGCGGCAGGCGCTTTCCAACGTTTCGGGCATCACCTTCAACGCCGGCGAGGGCGGCGGCGGCTCCGGCGACAGCATCAATATCCGCGGCTTCAGCGCCAACGCGAACATGCAGATCGACGGCTTGCGCGACAGCGGGCAGAACAACCGCTCCGACCTCTTCAATCTCGAAGCGGTCGAGGTGATCAAGGGACCGAATTCGGTCTTCGGCGGCGCCGGCACCACCGGTGGCAGCATCAACATGATCAGCAAGCAACCCAAGGCGGACAGGTTCACGCACGTCGGCGGCGGGCTCGGCACGGCCAGCTTCCACCGCCTGACCCTGGATACCAACCAGCCGCTGCCGTGGGACGGGCACGCAGCGGTCGTCCGCCTGAACCTGATGGCGCACGGCAACGACGTGCCGGGGCGCGACGCTCTTGAACGCCGCCGCTGGGGCATCGCGCCGTCGATCACCTTCGGCATGCAATCGCCGACGCGCCTGACGCTGAGCTATTTCCACCAGCGCGACGACAACCTGCCCGACTACGGCGTGCCAGCGTTGAACGGCCAGCGGCTCGCTGGCGTCAGCCGGCACGGCTACTTCGGTTGGCGCAACGTGGACCGGGAGAACATCACCACCGACGCGGCCACCGTCAAGTTCGAACACGAGTTCAACGACAACCTCAAGCTACAGAACCTGACCCGCTATTCGCACCTGCACCGCGACACCGTGATCTCGGCCTCGCACGTGAACCAAAGGGGGCTACCGCCAGGCCGCTACCTGCCGGCGGGACCGCAGGGCTATGGCCGCGACTCGGCCACCGAGCTGTGGATCAACCAGACCAACCTGACCAGCCGCTTCGACACCTTGGGGTTGGGGCACATCCTGGTCAGTGGCTTCGAGATCTCACGCGAGACCTACGACCGGACCACCTATTCCTACAATCTCTCCAAATACTATCCCGCCAACGGTTTCGATCTCTCCAGCCCGCCAGGCTACTGGAGCGCGCCCACCGACCGGCGCGACAGCGCGCGCAACAAGACGTGGCTTGACGTCAAGGCGCTGTACGCGCTTGACACCATCGCCCTGGGCAAGCACTGGGACCTGAACCTCGGCCTGCGCTACGACTGGATAGATGGCAGCGCCGAGAGCACGCCGCTGGGCAAGGCGACCGACCGCGCGGACAGCACTACCAACCAGCTCAGCAGCCGGGCGGGCCTGGTGTTCAAGCCCACGGACAATGGCAGGATCTATTTCGCCTACGGCACCTCCTTCAACCCGTCTGCCGAGTTCCTGGTCAGCACCGGCTCGGGCGTGAACAAAGCCACGGGGGGACTGGCGCCCGAGAAAAACAAGACCTATGAGCTCGGCAGCAAATGGGAGTTCATGGCGCGGCGCCTGGGGCTGAACGCGGCGCTGTTCCAGGTCGACAAGGACAACACGCGCGAACGCCTCTCCGATGGCAGCTATGCGCTGGCCGGCGAGCAGCGCGTGCGCGGCGTCGAGCTGGGCGCGGCTGGCAAGGTGACGCCGAACTGGGACGTTTTCGCCAACTACACTTACCTGAACAGCAAGACACTCAAGTCACTGTCGCGGCCCGAGCGCGAAGGCAAGGCGCTGGCCAACACTCCGGCGCACTCCTTCAGCCTGTGGACCACCTACCAGCTGCCCGCGGGCTGGACGCTGGGCTACGGCGCGCGCTTCATCGGCAGGCGCAACGTGACGTCGGTGGGGGACGGCACGCTTGGTGCCTACCTGGTGCACAACGCCATGCTCGGCTATGCGCCAAGCAAGAACCTCAAGTTCCAGCTCAACGTCGACAACCTGTTCAACAAGGCCTATGTGGAGCGGGTGCGCCAGACGCTGGGCAGCGCATCGCGCTCGTCCGCGATCGAGTACGGCGATGGCCGCTCCGCGGTGCTGTCGGCCGTCTACTCCTTCTAACGCCACGCGCCGGGGGCAGCCAAATGATGATTCACATACCCGGCGTGCTGACGCCGGAACAGGTGCGGGAAAGCGTAAGCCTGCTGACGCAGGCCGACTGGGCCGACGGCAAGGCGACCGCGGGATTCCAGTCCTCGCTCGCCAAGGACAACCTGCAATTGCCGCACGACTCCCCGCAGGGCAAGCACATCGCCGCGATGATCGAGCAGGCCTTGCGGCGCCATCCGCTGTTCTTCTCGGCGGCGCTGCCGGCCAGGATCTACCCCAAGCTGTTCAACGCCTATGCGGGCGGGCAATCGTTCGGCACCCATGTCGACAATGCCATCCGCTACCTTCCCGACGGCTCGGACAGCATCCGCACGGATATCTCGGCCACGCTCTTCCTGTGCGAGCCCGACGACTACGACGGCGGCGAACTGATCATCGAGGACACCTATGGGACGCACGAGGTCAAGCTACCCGCCGGCGACATGATCCTGTATCCGGCTTCCAGCCTGCACCGTGTCAGCCCGGTGACCCGGGGCACGCGGCTTTGCGCGTTCTTCTGGATCCAGAGCCTGCTGCGGGACGCCCGCCAGCGCGCCCTCCTGTTCGACCTGGATACCGCTATCCAGGAAATCGGGCATGCGCTTGGCCATGGACACGCCACCGTGGTGCGCCTCACCGGCGTCTACCACAACCTGCTGCGCGAATGGGCGACGCCCTGACCTTGGCCTCGCCTCGATGTCGCGCAAATGGCGGCAGCGGCGGGGGCGGCCCATCCGCCGTATCGGCCAGGGATGCCCGCAGGCTCAGCTGAAGCGCGAGAAGTCCGGGCGGCGCTTCTCGAAGAACGCCTTGAACGCCTCCTTGGCTTCCGGCGCCTGCAGCATGCGCCGGAACACTTCTCCCTCCTCCGCCATCCTGGCCTGCACGGCCGCCTTATCGCCGCCCTTCATCAGGCGCTTGGTTTCCCTGAGCGACGAAGCCGGCAGCGCTGCCAGCTTGCGCGCCTGCTGCAGCACGAACTCATTGAGCTCCGCCACCGGCAGCACGCGCGTGGCCAGGCCGATCTGTAGCGCTTCCTGCGCGCTGAAGGCCTCACCCAGCATCAGTTTCTCGGCAGCGCGCTGGTGACCCAGCAGGCGCGGCAACAGCATGCTCGATGCCGCCTCCGGGCACAGGCCCAGTTGCACGAACGGCAGCGACAGCTTGGCCGTCTCGGAAACGTAGACCAGGTCGCAATGCAGCAGCATGGTGGTGCCCACGCCCACCGCCGGGCCGCTCACCGCCGCCACCAGCGGCTTGCTGGCCTGGCTGATCTGCTGCAGGAACTGGAATACCGGTGCCGGCTGGTCACCCTCGCCCGCGGTGGGCGGACGCTGCATGAAGTCTTCCAGGTCATTGCCCGCGGTAAATACTTCCGGCTTGCCGCGGATCACGATCACGCGCACGGCGGGATCGGCATCGGCGGCGCGCAGCGCATCGGCCATGGCCTGGTACATCGCCGCCGTGATGGCGTTCTTCTTGTCGAGGCGATCGAACTCGAGGGTCAGGATGCCTTGCTCGATGGTGGTCAGGATGCTCATGAAATCGTGTTCTCCTCACTGCTTGGTTGACTTGTCCGCCGTGCCGAAACACGTTCACTCGAACGCCGGCGGATTCTCGCAAAGATAGCTCATCCCGAACGCCTTTGCGCCGACGTTGAGCGCCACCGTCAGGCTCATCGGCGCCAGCATCAGCTCCACGTCATGCTGCTGCGCGGTGCGCGCGAGCGACTGATAGGCTGGCAACACTTGAATCGCCCCGGGTGGCCCGGCATAGCTCAGCGCTACCGCCGGGCTCAGCAAGCGGCCGCTGCGGATGCACTGCTGCGCATGCGCCATCACGCGGCGCATGCCTTCGTCCGCGCCGCGTGCCTTGGCCACCGGCTCGGTCTGGCCGCTATGCATATGCACGACGGGGCGGATATTGAACGCGCTGCCGAGCATGTAGCGGCCCCAGGTGATGCTGTTCTCGCCCTTGTGCTTGGCCCGCGTGTACATGTAGAGCAACTCGTCGGGCACCAGGAACATGTGCGCGGCGTGGCGCAGGCGTGTCTCCACGGCCTGCACCACCGTTTGCGCGCTGGCGCCGCCGCCAAGCAGGCGCGCCGCCTCGCGCACGATCAGCGCCTGGCCCGGGCCGATCGCGCCGGTGTCGATCACCTTCAGCTCGAACAACCCCGTGCGCCCCGCGTCCTTGCGTGCCTTGAAGCTCCTGGCCACGGTGCCGACCACGGCGCCCGAGGCGTGCGCATACAGTTTGCTGCGGCTGCTGGCGATGGTGAGCAGCAGCGCGCGGTCGCATGAGGTCACCACATGCTTGAGCAGGTGGTCTTCGATCTCGCGCTCTAGCAAGGGGATGGATTCGGCGTAGTGGTCCTGCTTGCCGACCAGATACTGCTCGTAAAGCGACGGCAAGGCCGGCTCGTCGCGCACGTCGGCCACAAAGCGGTCGCCCGCGCGAATGCGGAACGGCACCGTGCGCACGCCAAGTTCGGCCATCAGCGCGCGCGGCATGTCACACGCGGCGTCGGCCAGGATGAGTGTCTCCTGCATCTTGTTGTTTCCTCCCGGTCAGGTGAGCCGCGTCGAGGCGGCAGCTGTCTCCTTGTTATGGCACTGCTTTCTTCACCTGATCGAGAGTCGGGGCAGGCAGCACGAACGCACCTGGCGCCCATGCTGCCTGCCCCGCGGCGCGTTTAGACGCGCTCGAAAATACCTGCGGCGCCCATGCCGGTGCCGACGCACATGGTGACCATGCCGTACTTCAGGTTGTGACGGCGCAGCGCGTGCACCACGGTGGCCGAACGGATCGCGCCGGTGGCGCCCAGCGGGTGGCCCAGTGCAATCGCGCCGCCCATCTGGTTGACCTTGGCCGGGTCCAACTGCAGGTCGCGCATCACCGCCAGCGACTGCGCGGCGAAGGCTTCGTTCAGCTCGATCCAGTCCATCTGGTCCTGCGTGAGGCCGGCTGCCTTGAGCGCCGCGGGAATCGCTTCCTTGGGGCCGATGCCCATGATCTCGGGCGGCACGCCGCGCACCGCGAACGACACGAAGCGCGCCAGCGGCACCAGGTTGAACTGCTTGAGGATCTTTTCCGAAACCAGGATCAGCGCGCCAGCGCCATCCGAAGTCTGCGAGCTGTTGCCGGCGGTGACGCTACCCTTGTTGGCAAACACCGGGCGCAGCTTGCCCAGGCCTTCGACCGAGGTCTCCGGACGCGGGCCTTCGTCCAGCGAGATGGTGCGTGTCTTCACGTCGACCTGGCCGCTGGCCAGGTTGGGGAATTTCTCGACGATCTCGATCGGGGTGATTTCGTCCTTGAAGTCGCCGGCCTGCTGGGCACGGATCGCCTTCTGGTGCGAAGCGAGCGAGAAAGCATCCTGGTCTTCGCGGCTGACCTGCCATTTCTGCGCGACCTTCTCGGCGGTCAGGCCCATGCCGTAGGCGATGCCGATGTTCTCGTCGCGCTCGAAGATCGCCGGCGACATCGACGGCGAATTGCCCATCATCGGCACCATGCTCATCGATTCCACGCCGGCGGCGATCATCACGTCGGACTCGCCCACGCGGATGCGGTCGGCGGCCATCGCCACGGCCGACAGGCCGGAGGCGCAGAAGCGGTTGACGGTGATGCCGCCCACGGTGTTCGGCAGGCCCGACAGCAGCGCACCGATGCGCGCGACGTTCAGGCCCTGCTGCGCCTCGGGGATGGCGCAGCCAACGATGGCGTCTTCGATCAGCCTGGGATCGAGGTTAGGCACCTGCGCCACGGCCGCGCGCAGGATGGTGGCCAGCAGGTCGTCCGGGCGGGTGTTCTTGAACGCGCCCTTGGGAGCCTTGCCGATCGGCGTGCGGGTCGCGGCAACGATGTATGCGTCTTGCAGTTGTTTCATGATGTCGGTTCCTCGCTTGCCTTAGTTGCGCACCGGCTTGCCGGTCTGCAGCATGCCCATGATGCGTTCCTGGGTCTTGCCCGTGCCGAGCAGGTCGACAAAGGTCTTGCGTTCCAGCGCCAGCAGCCATTCCTCGCTGACCAGCGAGCCGGCTTCCACGTCGCCGCCGCACACCGCCTCGGCAATGCGGCTGGCAATCAGGAAGTCGTGCGCGGAGATGAAGCCGCCGTCGCGCATATTGGCCAGCGACGCCTTGATGGTGGCAATGCCGGAGCGGCCCGCCACCGGCACCAGCGTGCCCGGTACCGGGGCGCGGTAGCCAGCGTTGGACAGCGCGCGCACTTCGTTCTGCGCCACGTAGAGCAGCTCGTGCACGTTGAACACGATGGTGTCCGACGGCTGCAGGTAGCCCATCTTCTGCGCGTCCAGCGCCGAGGAGGAGACCTTGGCCATGGCCGCTGCCTGGAAGCGGTTGGTGAGGAACTGCAGGTAGTTGGTGCTACCGGCGGCTTGCGCAGCACGTGCGGCAGCCAGCGCAGCCTCCTTCAGGCCGCCACCGGCCGGCACCAGGCCCACGCCCACTTCCACCAGGCCGATATAGGTTTCCAGCGCGGCCACGCGCTTGGCCGAATGCAGCATCAGCTCGCAGCCGCCGCCCAGCGCGATGCCGGACGCCGCCGACACCACCGGCACGGCGGAATACTTCACCCGCATCATGCCGTCCTGGAATTTCTTGACGAAGGGCTCGATGCCCTTGGCGCCGCCCATCATGAAGGCCGGCATCGCGGCTTCCAGGTTGGCGCCCGCGGAGAACGGGCCGCCCGGCGCGCCCAGTTGCAGCGACGTCGGCTGCCACACCACCAGGCCCTTGTACTCGGCTTCGGCCAAGTCGATGGCGCGCGTCAGGCCATCGATCACGTCCGGGCCGATGGTGTTCATCTTGCTCTTGAACGAAACCACCAGCACATCGTCCTGGCCCTCGCTCACCCAGATGCGTACCGCATCGTTTTCTTCCACGGTGCGGCCAGCCTTGCGCGGATCCGTTGCGGCGGTGCCCTTGACCGTGGCGCGGAACACCTGGCGCTCGTACACCGGCAACGCATTGCGCTGCACGAAGGCTTGCGCGGCGGGCGACCACGAACCCCGCGCGCCATGCACGCCCTGGTTGTCAGCGACGGGGCCTTCGAACACCCACGACGGCAGCGCCGCGCTGGACAAGCCCTTGCCCGCGTCGATGTCTTCCTTCACCCACTCGGCTACCTGCTTCCAGCCGGCCGATTGCCAGTCCTCGAAGGGGCCGGAGTTCCAGCCGAAGCCCCAGCGGATCGCCAGGTCGATATCGGCGGCGGAGCCGGCGATCTGCTCCAGGTAGACGCCGATGTAGTGGAACACGTCGCGGAACACGGCCCACAAGAACTGCGCCTGCGGGTTGCTGGATTCGCGCAGCAGCTTGATGCGCTCGGCCGGTTCCTTCTTCAGCATGCGCACCACGATCTCGTCGGCCTTCTTGCCCGAGTCGACGTATTGGCCCGTCTTGGGGTCCAGCACCTTGATGGTCTTGCCTTCCTTCTTGTAGAAGCCAGCGCCGGTCTTCTGGCCCAATGCGCCCGCATCCACCAGCCCCTTGAGCACGGCGGGCGTCCTGTACACCGGCGCAAACGGATCGTCCAGCAGGGTGTCCTGCATGGTCTTGATCACGTGGGCCATGGTGTCCAGGCCCACCACGTCGGCAGTGCGGAAGGTGGCGGACTTGGCGCGGCCCAGCTTGGCGCCGGTCAGGTCGTCGACCACGTCGAAGGGGATGCCGTACTTCTCAGCCTCGGCGAACACCGCCAGGATCGAGAAGATGCCAACGCGGTTGGCAATGAAGTTCGGTGTGTCCTTGGCGCGCACCACGCCCTTGCCGAGCGTGGAGGTCAGGAAGGTTTCCAGGCGGTCCAGGATCGCGGGCTGCGTGGTCGCGGTCGGGATCAGCTCCACCAGGTGCATGTAGCGCGGCGGGTTGAAGAAGTGCACGCCGCAGAAGCGCGACTTCAGATCCGCGTCGAAACCATCGGACAGCGCGGTGATCGACAGGCCCGAGGTATTGGTAGCGAAGATCGTGTGCGATGCCAGGTGTGGCGCGACCTTCTTGTACAGGTCGTGCTTCCAGTCCATGCGCTCGGCGATGGCCTCGATCACCACGTCGCACTCCTTGAGCAGCGCGAGGTCGTCCTCGTAGTTGGCGGGCTGGATCAGGCCGGCTTCGTCCTTGATGCCGAGCGGCGCCGGCGAGAGTTTCTTCAGGTTCTCGATGGCGCGCAGCGAGATGCCGTTCTTGGGGCCTTCCTTGGCCGGAAGGTCGAACAGCACCACGGGCACGCGGGCATTGACGAGATGGGCGGCGATCTGCGCCCCCATGACGCCGGCACCCAGCACGGCGACCTTCTTGACGATGAAATTGGACATGCGCGCTCCTAGGAAAGTGAGCGTTGAGATGAGGTGGGCTGGCTGCGCGTGGCGCCGGCGTTGATGCTGGTGGTGACGCTGGTGGTGACGCTGGTGTTGCCGCTGGTGTTGCCGCTGGTGTGCTCCCCTCTCCCGCTTGCGGGAGGGGTCGGGGGAGAGGGCGGGCGGTCGATCAAGCGGTATCGCTCGTTGAACCGCCGGCCCTCTCCCCCGTCCCCTCTCCCATTTCATGGGAGAGGGGAGCACACCATTGGCATCGACACCGTCAGAGCCAGTAGCCTGCGCCCGCGCTAAGACAACCGCATGAATTCAGGATAAACAATCCGATCAGAACAGATCCGCGTCCAGCGCCATCAGCGTGGCCGAACCAGCGCGTGCCATGCGGATCTGCGATGCCGTCTCCGGCAGCAGCTTGGCAAAGTAGAAGCGTGCGGTCGCCAGCTTGGTGGTGTAGAACTTGTCGCCGCTGGCTTGCTTCTCCAGCGCGATCTTGGCCATGCGGGCCCAGAAGTACGAGAACACCAGGTGGCCCACCACGCGCAGGTAAGGCACGGCAGCAGCGCCGACTTCGTCGGGGTTGCCCATGGCCTTCATGCCGATTTCCATGGTGAGCTTCTGCACCTTGTCGCCCAGGTCGGCCAGCGGGTTGACGAACTCCTGCATGGCTTCGTTGGTGCCTTCTTCCTCGACGAACGCCTGCACGATCTTGCCGAAGGCCTTCATCTTGGCGCCCATGTCGCCCAGGATCTTGCGGCCCAGCAGGTCCAGCGCCTGGATGGTGTTGGTGCCTTCGTAGATCATGTTGATGCGCGCGTCGCGCACATACTGCTCCATGCCCCACTCGGCGATGTAGCCGTGGCCGCCGAACACCTGCATGCCTTCGTTGGTGGCGGTGAACGCGTTATCGGTCAGGAAGGCCTTGATCACGGGCGTGAGCAACGCAACCAGGTCGCCCGCTTCCTTGCGCACGGACTCGTCCGGGTGCGACAGTTCGCGGTCGATCTGCAGCGCGGTCCAGTAGCTGAACGCGCGGCCGCCTTCGGCAAAGGCCTTCTGCGTCAGCAGCATGCGGCGCACATCCGGGTGCACGATGATCGGGTCGGCCGGCTTGTCCGGAGCCTTGGGACCGGTCAGCGCGCGCATCTGCAGGCGGTCCTTGGCATACGCCAGCGAGTTCTGGTAGGCCACTTCGGTCAGCCCGAGGCCCTGCATGCCCACGCCCAGGCGGGCGGCGTTCATCATCACGAACATGGCGTTCAGGCCCTTGTTGGGCTCGCCCACCAGCCAGCCGCGCGCGCCGTCCAGGTTCATCACGCAGGTGGCGTTGCCGTGGATGCCCATCTTGTGCTCGATCGAGCCGCACTTGATGCCGTTGCGCTCGCCCGGGTTGCCGCTGGCATCGGGGACGAACTTCGGCACCACGAACAGCGAGATGCCCTTGGTGCCCTGCGGTGCATCCGGCAGCCGTGCCAGCACCAGGTGGATGATGTTGGCGGAGAGATCGTGCTCGCCGGCCGAAATAAAGATCTTGGTGCCGGTAATGGTGTAGGAGCCATCGGCCTGCGGCTCGGCCTTGCTGCGCAGGATGCCCAGGTCGGTGCCGCAGTGCGGCTCGGTCAGGCACATGGTGCCGGTCCATTCGCCGGAGACCAGCTTGGGCAGGTAGACCTTCTGCAGCTCGGGCGTGCCGTGCGCGTGCAGCGCTTCGTATGCGCCGTGCGACAGGCCGGGGTACATGGTCCACGCCTGGTTGGCCGAGTTCAGCATCTCGTACAAGGCATTGTTGACCAGGATAGGCAGGCCCTGGCCGCCGTATTCGGGGTCGCAGCCCAGTGCCGGCCAGCCGGCTTCCACGTATTGCTTGTACGCTTCCTTGAAGCCCTTGGGCGCCGTCACCACGCCATCGCCGACGTAGGTACAGCCTTCACGGTCGCCGCTCTGGTTGAGCGGGAACACGACCTCGGAGCAGAACTTGCCGGCTTCCTCAAGCACCTGGTTGATGGTGTCCGCGTCAACGTCGGCGTGCTTCGGCAACGCCTTGAGTTCGGCTTCCACGCCGAGCAATTCATGGAGCACGAACTGCATGTCGCGCAACGGTGCGGTGTACTGGCCCATCAAAGACTCCTTGGAGGTTTGCAAAGCCGCTACGCCGCCCGTGCACGATCCGGCACGGGACGCCGCGGCGGCGTCAGGTACGGTAGGACTGAATCAGTTTATTGAGCGCGACCATGGCAAGCTCGGCACTCGCGGGCAAGCGCAGGAAGCGGGCGTCATGATGCAAGCCTAGTTCAAGGCTGTACATTTCGAACAGCATCAGGCGCGGATCGCAATCCGCGCGCAGGTGCCCCTCTTCCCGTGCCTGGTCGATGGCGCGCGTCAGCGCGGCGCGCCAGATGGTGACGCTCTTGACGAGTTCGTCACGCACCGGGCTTTCCGCGCGGTCGTCGTACTCCACCGCCCCGCTGATGTAGATGCATCCCGTGGTCACTTCCTGGATGCGTTTTTCCATCCAGCGGCGCACCATGGACTGCAGGCGCGGCAGCCCACGCGGCTCGTGCAGCGAGGGATAGAAAACCTCCTGCTCGAACCGGCGGTGATACTCGCGCACCACCTCCACCTGCAAGTCCTCGCGCGAACCGAAATGCGCGAACACGCCGCTTTTGCTCATCTGCATGCGTTCCGCCAACAAGCCGATGGTCAAGCCTTCGAGCCCGTCGCGGGACGACAGCTCCAGCGCGGCATCCAGAATCGCCACGCGCGTCATTTCCCCCTTGCGCATGGGCGCGGGGGACGCGGAAGTGGCGGATTCGAGACGAGCTGACTGGTGTCGCATGATTTTTTCTCCGTTCTTCGCGGCGCGAAACGGATCGCGCCGCCTATGACCCTGACGTAATGCATATTTATTTCGCTGCCCGGCTGGCTGCTTCACCGCCTGGCAGACCCGAATGCACGCAGTCTAAGGCAAAAAAGAACGACCGTTCAGATTATTGTGATCGCGCCCGCTGGCAGCAAGCTTTTAATTAGATCGGGGTTTCTAAACGCGGCGGCCGCGCTCGTGCGCCGCAACATGCCGCGACGCGGCGAGATAACGATCATTGTTGCCGCGAGTGATGCACAGCAGCATCGCCCCACCGGGTATTGTCCCGCGATCAGTAGCGCCCTGTCACGCCAGCGATGATCACGCCGACACGCAGCACCATATAGGCGGCCCAGTTCGCCATCCGGCGCACCGCCGAACGGCGCGCATGCGTGGCGGCCTTGACCTCGATGCTGCGCGAGGCGATGGCGTGCTCCAGCTCCTGGCGCAGCTCGGCACAGAACGCGCCGTCATAGACCGCGACATTGGCCTCGCGGGCCAGCAGCAGGCTGAACGGGTCCATGTTGCTGGAGCCCACCGTGGCCCAGGCATCGTCGACCACAGCCACCTTGGCGTGCAGGAAACTATCGGCGTATTCGAAGATTTCCACGCCGGCGCCGAGCAAGGTCGCATAAAGCGAATGGGTTGCATAGTGCTGCAAACGGTACTCCACCCTGCCCTGGAGCAACAGCCGCACGCGCACGCCGCGCTTGCGGCATGCCAGCAGGGCGCGGCGCATCTTGTGCCCAGGCAGGAAGTAGGCGTTGGCAATGATCACTTCCCGCCGCGCGCCGCCCAACGCCTGCAGGTACTGGCGTTCGATGGCGCGGCGGTTGCGCAGGTTGTCGCGCAGCAGCAGCACGGCGCGCATGCCGCCGGCCTGGTCCTGGCGCGGCAGCGGCAGGTCGGTGATCAGCGGAAAATCCGCCGCCACCCCCGCCAGGCCAACGCTGCGCATTTCGCCACGCAGCGATAGCTGCCACCACAGGCGTTCGGCGGTCAGCGCGATCTGGTTGACCAGCGGGCCCCGCACCTCCACCGCGAAGTCGTAGCGGGGGCCGAGCCCGGCGCTCTCGAAGGGCCCATGGTTGTAGTCGTCGATGATGTTGATGCCGCCAACAAAGCCGATCTGCTGGTCGATCACGGCCAGCTTGCGGTGCAGCCGGCGCAGGTTGCGCCGTGCCAGGCTGAAGCGGCGCAGCGGACGGAAGATCTTGAGGCAAGCCCCGCCCTCGCGCAGCCGCTCGGCAAGCCCGGCCGGCATGTCGCCAGCGCCGAAACCGTCCACCACCAGGTGCACGGCCACGCCCCGTGCGGCGGCACGGATCAGCGCATCGCTCACCGCTGCGCCGACCGCATCATCGGCGTAAATGTAGGTCTCGAGCGAAACCGAGAATACAGCCTGGTCGATCGCGGCAACCAAGGCCGGGAAGAACTCATTGCCGCCGCGCAGCAAACGGACCGCGTTGCCGCCCAGAGGCCTGCCGCGGCGCCATTCGGAGCGCAGTGGGCCGGCATGCCGCGGCGCGCGTGCGGGGGCATCGTCGCGGCTTGCGGTAAGCGCGGGAGGCGGCGCGCGGGGCGGGCGTGGGGGCGGAATCGATGACATGAGCCACATTATCAGGCACGCCGATGTCCTGTGCGTGCGCCAGGCGACGCGCGCGGCGCACACAGCGTGTGGGGCCATGCGCGCCGCGGCGGCCGTTCTCTGCTATCGTCGCCGCTTCATCCCCTCGCAACCCCCGACATCGTGAAGGTTTTCGGCATCTCCGGTGCGTCCGGCAGCGGCAAGACCACGTTGCTGGATCAAGTGATCCCGCGCTTCGCCGCCGCCGGCCTGCGCGTGGCCGGCGTCAAGCACACCCACCATGGCTTTGACCCGGATACCCCGGGCAAGGACTCCTGGCGTATGCGCCAGGCCGGCTGCGCCAACGTCGTGCTGGTGGGTGCGCGGCACCTCACGCTGATGCGCCACTATCCCGAAGCCGAGGCCTCGCCTGAGCTGGCCGATGCGCTGGCCGTGCTGCCCGCCGACACGGACCTGGTGCTGGTGGAAGGTTACAAGCGCAGCGATTTCCCCAAGCTGGAAGTGTTCCGCCCTGACCTGGGCAGGCCGCCGCTATGGCCGGAAGTGCCGAGCATCATGGCCGTCGCCAGCGACCAGCCGCAGGCTGTGGCCGCGCTCACCGCCTTGCCCGTGCTGGACCTGGCGGACCTTGACGCGATCTGCCAGATCATCCGCGACAGCGCGCTCGAACTCACGCCCGCGCTAGCCGCCGCCTTGGCGCAGCCTCACCAGACCCGATAGACATGCCCGCTGCGCGGCCCTTCCACGCTGCGCTGGAAGGCCAGCGCGACGCGCGCCGCCGGCACCGGCTCAAAGCCGGGGAAGTAATCGCCATACGCGGGCCATGACTCCTGCACTACCGTGGGGCTGACCACATTGATGCGCAGGCCGCGCTCCAGCTCGGGCGCCGCGCTACGCACGAACCCCTCCAGCGCCGCATTGACGCTGCCGGCATTGGCGCCCATGCGGATCGGCTCGCTGCCGACAATGCCGCTGGTGAGCGTGATCGAGCCGCCATCGTTCAGGAAATGCTGGCCAACCAGCGCCAGCCGCACCTGCCCGAGCAACTTGTCCTGCAGCCCGATTTCGAAGTCCTCGGCCCGCATCAGCGCGAGCGGCCCGAAAAACAGGCTTCCGGTCGTGGCGACGATGGCGTCCACCCGGCCGGTCGCATCGAACAAGGCCTGCACGGATTCCGGCCGGGTCAGGTCGACCCGATGTTCGCCGCGCGACTTGCCGACCCGCACCACGTCGTGGCGAGCCGACAGGTTCTCTACTACCGCCTGGCCGAGCGTTCCGCTGGCTCCGATCACAACAATCTTCATCGCATTCCCCATGGTTCTGGTTGTCTAGGAAGACGGCATTCCTTCCACCGCCATCAGGAATGCATTGTGAAAGTGGATTCGGGATGGATAAATGGGCTAGGATTTTGCATATCCCTAATTTTTAATTAGCAATCCATGGACAAGCTGCGCAGCATGGAAGTGTTTGCCGCCGCTGCCGAAGCCGGCAGCTTCAGCGCCTGCGCCGATGCACTGGGCCTGTCGGCGGTGATGGTAGGCAAGCATGTCGTCCAGCTGGAACGGCATCTGGGCGTGCGTCTGCTGCAACGCAGCACGCGCCGCCAAAGCCTGACCGAAGCCGGCCACCTGTTCCTGGAGGAATGCCGGCAGATCCTGGAGCGCGTGCGCAAAGCGGAGACCGTGGCAGAACGTCTGCACAGCCAGCCACGCGGCCGCCTGCGCGTGACCGCGCCGGTGACGTTGGGGGAGACGGCGGTCGCCGAAGCGGTATCGGCCTACCTGCTGCGCTACCCGGAAGTCACGGTGGAACTGGTGCTCGACGACGCTTTCACCGACCTGATTGCCGATGGTTTCGACGCCGCCGTGCGCATCGGCACGCTGGCCAGCTCCGACCATCTGGTGGCGCGGCCGTTGCGGCCGTATCGCATGGCGATCTGCGCGGCGCCGGCCTACCTCGCGCAAGCGGGCCATCCGCGCACGCTCGCGGAGCTGGCCGGGCACCGCTGCCTGAACCATCTGTTGTGGCCGCCAGGCATGGGGTGGCCGGCCCCCGAGGATGACGGGGCGCCCAAGGCATCGGCGCCACTGGCGGCCAACAACGGCCAGGCGCTGCGGCGCGCGGCACTGGCTGGCTGTGGCGTGGTGATGCAGCCGGAAGTGCTGCTGGCGGCGGACATCGCCGCCGGGCTGCTGGTCCCGTTGCTGGAAGACGCCATGCCAGCGCCAAGGCCGGTCCACCTGCTCTATCCGCGCGACCCGCGGCCGCTGCCCAAGCAGGCCTGCTTTGTTGACGTCATGCTGGAGAAAATGGGGGCCTGAGGATGGGCCTCAGGAAGTCGTGCCTGCCTTGGCCTTGTGGACAACCGGCCGCTCCGGCACGGCAATGCGGGCAAGCTCCGCCATCAATGGCACATGGTCCGAGCGCTGGGCCCAGTCGCGGCCGGTCAGCGCGCTGGCGTGCTCGATCTCGAAGCCCCGCACATAGATGCGGTCGAGTTGCCACCAGGGCATGTGGCTGGGAAAGGTGTGCAGCCGCGCGCCACCGGCGGAGGACACCTCCGTCGCGCCAAGCGTGGTGCAGATCAGGTTGTCGAGCCGGTGGTTCCAGTCGTTGAAATCCCCCGCGATCAACAGCGGCGCCTCGGCTGGCACCACGTCCTGCACGCGCTTGACCAGCGCCTCCGCCTGGCGCGCGCGGCTGCGCGCGAACAAGCCGAAATGCACGCAGATCAGGTGGGCCTCGACCCCGTTCATATCCGCTACCGCGTGCAGCAGGCCGCGCTGCTCGAAGCGATGGTCAGAGATGTCGAGGTTTTCCGACATCAGGATCGGATGGCGCGACAGGATGGCATTGCCGTGGTGCCCATGGTCGTACACCGCATTGCGGCCGTAGACCGAATGCGGATACGCGTCGGTCGCCAAATAGTTGAGCTGGGTGTAATCCGGGTCGAACAAGGCCGCCGCCACCAGGCGGTCATTGCGATCCTGCACCTCCTGCAGGAAGACGATGTCGGCATTCACCACGTGCAGGCCATCGCGCACGTTATGGATACGCGACTTGCCCTTGATGCCGGTCACGCCCTTGTGAATGTTGTAGGTGACGACGCGCAGCCTCATAGGTCCGCTCCGCAAGCCGCACGCTGCCCCCGCACCCGCCAGCCCAACTGCAGCACCGCCTCGGCGTTGCTGGTCGAGAAGCAGAGCGCGGCGGCCTCCCGCCACGGCAGCCACTGATACTGCAAGTGCTCGCGCGGCGCCAGCGTCACCGGCAGCGGCTGCGCGACACGCAGGCCAAACCAGTGCTCGGTGTTGCGCGTCACGCCCGGCGCGTAGCGGTGGCGCCACTGCGGGTAGATTTCGTACTCGATAGTGTGGTTCCAGTCGTCCAGCCGGTGCTCGGCGGCGACCAGGCCGGTTTCCTCGGCCACCTCGCGCGCGGCTGTCAGCGCCAGCGGCTCGTCGGGCGTGTCCAGGCTGCCGGTGACCGACTGCCAGTAGCCCGGCCGGTCGGCGCGCTCGATCAACAGCACTTGCAGGTCTGGCGTGTGGATCACAACCAGGACGGATTCAGGGATTTTGTAGGGCATGGGGATAGGACAAACGGCGTCCCCAAGCTTACCGCAGATGCGCCCGGGCACCATGGGAAACATGGCGGAAATGACGGATGCGGCGGCCTTGCCGCCCAGGCCCCTTCATGCTGCGTGGACGCTGGACTGAGCCGGCGTTTCTCGCAACCAGGTCTCGAATACGCCAGGCGAGTCGCCGTGGCCCCACGCAGCGCGTAGTTGCTGCATCAACGGCGTCAGCGCGCGTGTGTACTCGCGCGAAGCCACCTGCGCATGGGCGGCCAGGCGGTCCGCGCATTGCTGGACCTGCGCCTGCAGCTGCGCGCGCTCGTGCGCGATCTCTTTTTCGCGCACGCCCAGCGTGTTGTACTTCTGGATCAGGAAGCGCTGGTAGTCACCGGCTTCGACACCTTGGGCGGCCTGTGCGTTGACCTGCTCGAAGCGCATCACGATGCTGCCAGTCTCCTGCTCGATATGCATGGCCTCCGCGGCCAGCGCCTGCAAGCCGTCCTGCAGCCGCAGCGCTTCGCGACGCTCGTCGCGCAGCTTCACGACGTACTCATCGAAGCTGCGCTGGGCCGTCAGGTAAGACTGCACCACCGGCTGCGGCGCCACCACCAGCAACGGATCCGCGCCGCCCGCGCGGCTGCCCTGCAGCAAAGCGTCATCGGGCAGCCTCAGGTTGCCAAGGTCCTCCAGCCAGCGCCCACGCGCCATGACGGTGCCCACCGTATCCAGCGCCACCCGGCGCAGGGCTTCGGCGCGCTGCATCTCCACCGGCTCCAGCATTGGCACGCCCCCACCGCCGGTCTTCGCAGCATGCGCGATATCCGGCACACAAGCCGCCACCGTGGTGGCCACGGACTCCGACATGGCCACCGCCGAGCGGCGCACCGCGCGCCGCAGCTCGAAACGCGCCAGCAGCATCATCACCAGCCCGGCCGCCAGCCAGGTGAGGATGGTCTCGGCATGGGCCAGTAAAAACTGGCGAATCAGTTCTACATCCAGGTGCACGGCAAATTCCTCCCGCGCGGCCGTCGTGCCTTCGAATTGGGCTTGCGGCTTGGCGCTATAAAGGGAGAAGACTGGACGGGAGGGGGCTTCGTTCCGCGATGTAACAATTGGAAACCAGGGATTGGGTGCCGGCTGTGGCACTTGGCATGCATCGCGGCCGCCAATGCAAAAAGGCCGCGCTGTCGCGCGGCCTTTTCAAGCAGTCCGAACCCCGGCTCAGGCCGTCTTCGGCTCCGCAGCACGCAGGCGGATATGCAGCTCGCGCAGTTGCTTCTCATCGACCGAGCTCGGCGCTTGCGTGAGCAAGTCTTGCGCGCGCTGGGTCTTGGGGAAGGCGATCACGTCGCGGATCGAATCGGCGCCGGCCATCATGGTGACGATGCGATCCAGGCCGAAGGCCAGGCCGCCGTGCGGGGGCGCGCCATATTGCAGCGCGTCCAGCAGGTAGCCGAACTTGGCACGGGCTTCTTCCTCGCCGATCTTCAGGGCGCGGAACACCTTGCTTTGCACGTCCTCGCGGAAGATCCGCACCGAGCCACCGCCCATTTCCCAGCCGTTCAGGACCATGTCGTAGGCCTTGGCGATGCACTTGCCCGGATCGGTTTCCAGGTATTGCAGGTGCTCGTCCTTGGGGCTGGTGAACGGGTGGTGCATGGCGACCCAGCGGGCATCTTCCTCGTCGTACTCGAACATCGGGAAGTCGATCACCCACAGCGGCTTCCACACGTCCTCGAACAGGCCGTGGGTCTTGCCGAACTCGGAGTGGCCAATCTTCAGGCGCAGGCCGCCGATGGCGTCGTTGACGACCTTGGCCTTGTCCGCGCCGAAGAAGATGATGTCGCCGTCCTTGGCGCCGGTGCGCTTCAGGATCTCGGCGATGGCTGCGTCGTGCAGGTTCTTGACGATCGGCGATTGCAGGCCGTCGCGGCCCTTGGCCACTTCGTTGACCTTGATCCAGGCCAGGCCCTTGGCGCCATAGATGGCGACGAACTGGGTGTAGGCATCGATCTCGCTGCGCGAGATGGCGGCGCCGCCCGGCACGCACAGGCCGACCACGCGGCCGTTCTCGCTGTTGGCGGGGCCGGAGAACACCTTGAAGTCGACGTCCTTCATGGCGTCGGTCAGTTCGGTGAACTCGAGCTTGACGCGCAGGTCAGGCTTGTCCGAACCGAAGCGGGCCATGGCCTCGCGGAATTCCATCACGGGGAAGCTGGCGTCCAGGTCGACGTCGATGGCGTTCTTGAACACCGTGCGCATCATGTCCTCGAACAGGTCGCGGATTTCCTGCTCGTTCAGGAACGAGGTCTCGCAGTCGATCTGCGTGAACTCGGGCTGGCGGTCGGCACGCAGGTCCTCGTCGCGGAAGCACTTGGTGATCTGGTAGTAGCGGTCGAAGCCCGACACCATCAGCATCTGCTTGAAGATCTGCGGCGATTGCGGCAGCGCGAAGAAGTGGCCCGGGTTGGTCCGCGACGGCACCAGGTAGTCCCGCGCGCCTTCGGGCGTGCTCTTGCCCAGCATCGGGGTCTCGATGTCGATGAAGCCTTGCGCGTCCAGGTACTTGCGCACTTCCATGGCCACCTTGTAGCGCAGGCGCAGGTTGTACTGCATCTGCGGGCGGCGCAGGTCCAGCACGCGGTGCGTCAGGCGGGTGGTCTCGGACAGGTTGTCGTCATCGAGCTGGAACGGGGGTGTGACCGACGGGTTGAGCACGGTCAGCTCATGGCACAGCACCTCGATCTTGCCGGAGGTCAGGTTGGCGTTCTCGGTGCCCGCCGGACGCGGGCGCACCTTGCCGGTGATGCGCACGCAGAACTCGTTGCGGATCTCTTCGGCAGCCTTGAACATCTCGGGACGATCGGGGTCGCACACCACCTGCACCAGGCCTTCGCGGTCGCGCAGGTCGATGAAGATCACGCCACCGTGATCGCGGCGACGCTGCACCCAGCCGGTGAGAGCCACTTCTTGGCCCGACAGTTGTTCGGTCACGAGACCGCAATAGTGAGTACGCATGGAGGACATAAGGGAATTCCCGGAATAACGCGGCCGCCGATGCGGCCGGCGATCAATTTGAATGCGATGAGCCGGTGGACTCGGCGAGGGCTTCTGCCTCCGCCTCGCCGGCGCGCACGGAGCCGCTCTTGCGCGGCAGCTCGGTCGGCGCCACCACGCCCATCGAGACGATGTACTTCAGCGCGGCGTCGACGGTCATGTCGAGTTCGATGGTATCGGCCTTGGGCATCATCAGGAAGAAGCCCGAGGTCGGATTCGGCGTGGTCGGCACGTAGACGCTGACATACTCGCCCTGCAGATGATTCTGCACATCGCCGCCGGGACGGCCGGTGAGGAATGCGATGGTCCACGAACCCTCACGCGGGTACTGCACCAGCAGCGCCTTGCGAAAGGCATTGCCGGACGAGGAGAGCAGCGTATCCGAGACCTGCTTGACGCTGGTGTAGATCGGCCCGACCACCGGGATATGGCGCAGCAGCGCTTCCCACCAGCGCACCAGGCGCTGGCCGATGAAGTTGTGGGTCAGCAGGCCGACCAGCAGGATGAACACCACCGTCAGGATGGCGCCCAGGCCCGGGATGCGCACCTTGAACAGCTGGACCGGCTGCCAGGCTTCAGGCAGCAGCGCCAGGCTCTGGTCCATGGTGCTGATGACCAGGTTCAACACCCACAGCGTGATGCCCAGCGGCACCAGCACCAATAGCCCGGTGAGGAACCAGGTCTTGAGGGCGGAAGTCTTCTTCGCCGGCACGATGCGTTCTGCCTTCAATGGCTGGCGACGGCACTGCCGGAACCGCCGGCAGTACTGGTCGGCGCCGTGCTGACGGTGCTGGAGGATTCCGTGGCTGCGCCGGACGAGGCCGGTGCCGCTGCTTCGCTCTTGCCCTCGGTGGCGCTGCCGGCGGCCGCCGTGGCGGGCGCAGCGGACGTGGCACTGTTGCCACCGCGGAAATCGGTGACGTACCAGCCCGACCCCTTGAGCTGGAAGCCCGCGGCGGTCAGTTGTTTCTTGAACGTGCCCTTCGCGCCGCAGGATGTGCAGTCGGTGAGCGGGGCATCGCTCATTTTCTGCAGCACATCGCGCCCGTGGCCGCAGGCGTCGCAACGATAGGCATAGATCGGCATAGTGGATCTCCGCAAGGAGTCTGGAACGGAAATTGGTGGAACCGCGAGGCCGCGCTGAGCGGGAAGTTGCCACTCCCGTGCGCGCACCTTGCGGTGCAAAGCCTTGAATTATAAACCGTTCTGAGAACGCCGGGCCGGCGGAAAAAGAGGCCGGGGTGCCTTCGAAGCCACGCGTGACCCGCCGGATGCCCGCAACGCTCAGGCCAGATGGACTTCCTTGACACGCGGATGGTCGTTGATCCACTGCGGCAGCAGCGAGCCGAACACCATGCCGCCGATGGAGACCAGCAGGCCGACCATCTGCGGCGGCACCGCCGCGTCGGCGAAGGCGATTTCGCAGCACAGCCAGGAAACCAACCCGAGGATGATCGCGGCAAGGCCGCCCTGGCGCGTGGCCGGCTTCCAGAACATGCCAAAGGCCAGCGGGACGAATGACGAGACCAAAGTGACCTTATATGCATTTTCCACCATATGGAAAATGGACAGATGCGAGTTCAGCGCGAACAGCGTCACCAGCACGGCGAACACCAGCACCACAGCCTGCATCACGCGCAGGAAGCGGCGGTCGTCGAGATGGCGGAAATAGGGCCGCAGGATATTCTCGGCAAAGGTGACCGACGGTGCCAGCAGCGTCGCCGAGGCACAGCTCTTGATGGCGGACAGCAGCGCGCCGAAGAACATCACCTGGGCGAACATGGGCGCGTGCGTCAGGATCAGCTTGGGCAGGATCAGCTGCGAATCGGTGTTGATGTACTTCTGCACCATCTCCGGGTCGATCATGGTGGCCGAATAGGCCAGGAACATCGGGATGAAGGCAAAGCAGAAGTAAAGCACGCCGCCCAGCACCGAAGCGCGCCCGGCAATCTTCTCGGTGCGCGACGAGGTCACGCGCTGGAACACATCCTGCTGCGGGATCGATCCCAGCATCATGGTGAACAGCGCGGCCGCGAAGCCGATGATCTGGATCAGGTCCAGCGAGGGCAGGAATTCGAACTTGCCGGCCGCCGCCGCATGCGACACCACCGCGGCCACGCCGCCGGCCTGGCCGCTGACTTCATAGCCGATATACAGCATCCCGATCACGATGATGATCATCTGGATGAAGTCGGTCACCGCCACGGCCCACATGCCGCCGAACAGGGTGTACACCAGCACGCTGGCGGCTCCGATCATCATGCCGGTTTCCTGCGACAGCGCGCCGTCCGAGACGGTGAAGAACACCAGCCCGAGCGCCTTGATCTGCGCGGCAACCCAGCCCAGGTAGGACATCACGATACACAGCGTGGTCAGCACCTCGGCCAGCCGCCCGTAGCGATTGTGATAGTAATCGCCGATGGTGAGCAGGTTCATCCGGTACAGCGGGCGCGCGAAGAACAGGCCGACCAGGATCAGGCAAAGCGAGGAACCGAAAGGATCGGACACCACCCCGGACAAGCCTTCCTTGAGGAAAACCGCGGGGATGCCCAGCACCGTCTCCGAGCCGAACCATGTCGCGAACACGGTGGCGGTGACGATGTAGAACGGCAGGCTGCGGCCGGCGACCGCGAAGTCGGTGGCGTTGCGCACGCGCAGCGCGGCCCACAGGCCAATGCCGACGGAGATTACCCAATAGATGATGACGAACCAGATCAGCATGCTGCTGCCCTATCCCAAAGTGCCCTTGCGGCGAGAAACCGGTTGCCGGTGAGGCGGGATTTGCGGCCAGCCTTGCCCGGAGTCCAATTCATCGGTCGGGGCCGCATGGGTGGCTGAGCTAGCCTGCGGTCGTAGCCGAATCAAAACGCGGATTATAGCGACGCCTGCCGCGCGGCGAGAAAAAAACCCGCCACCACGCGGAAATTGCCCGGGACGGTGCAGCCCCGGCGCCACAGGTGACGTGGACTGCGCCGTGGATGCCCGCAACGGCCGCGGCGCCCCGCCGTGGTGCGCAAGGCTTGCGGCTTACGCGTGGGCTTACGCGCGGTTACACAGCTTACAAACCCTGCGTCAGCGCGCCGTGCCCGGCGCGCATTAAGGAAGCCAAGGCAGCAACATCGGGCGCCGCGCCCACGAGCCACGCTGCCGCACACGGCCCAATGAGGAAAAGGAGAACACCATGTCGAACCGCCAAACCAAGATGCTCAAGACCCTGATGATTGCCGCAGGCCTGCTCGGCGCCGGCCTGGCTAGCGCCCAGACTGCGGCGGTCTCGCAGGATGTGCAGCGCAACGTCAACCAGGAACAGCGCATCGAGAACGGCCTGAAATCCGGCAGCCTGAGCACGCGCGAAGCGGCCAGCCTGGAAAAGCAGACCGCCCGCGTGGACCACATGGAAGCGCACGCCCTGGCCAACGGCTCGGTCTCGCCGCGCGAGCAGGCGTCCATCCAGCGTGCCGAGAACAACGTGAGCCGCGACATCGCGCATGACACGCACAACGGCATCACCGGCAACCCCGCCAGCGCCTCATCGCAGCGCATGCAGGCCGACGTGCAGCGCAATATCAACCAAGAGCAGCGCATCAAGAACGGCGTGGCCAATGGCTCGCTCACCAACCGCGAGGCCGGCAGCCTCGAACGCGGCCAGGCTCACGTGGATCGGCGCGAAGCGCGCGCCGGCGCCAACGGCCATGTTGGTGCGGGCGCGCAGCGTGGAATCCAGCGTGCCGAAAACCGCGACAGCCGGGCGATCTACCACGACAAGCACAACGCCCGCGTGCGCGGCTGACGCAAAGGCTGGCGCCTGCGGCTGAACGCTGAATCCTGAAACCTAAGCCCTGCGGCGCCAGACCTGCCACTGCTCGCGGCCGGCAAATATCGGCAGCGAGCCAGTGGCGGCCCGCGCCTCCACCAGCTCGAAGGCCGGCTCAAGCAGCGCGCGCAGTTCTGCCTCGGGGATGGCAAAAGGCGGCCCGCCGCGCGTCTCGTCCAGGAAGAAGTAGCCGGCCAGCAGCCCGCCCGGCGGCAGCAGTTGCGCCACACGAGCGGCGTAGCCGGCCCGCATGGCTGGCGGCAAGGCGCACAGGAAAGCCCGCTCGTAGATCCACTGGCAGGCAGGCTCGGGCGCGAAGGCAAAGAAATCCGCTTCGTGCACGACAGCCCCGGCCGGCCCCAGCGCGCGGCGCGCGCTGGCTACGGCCTCGGGTGAGAAATCGATGGCGGTCACCGGCCAGCCGCGCGCATGGAGCCACCCCGCTTCCCAGCCGTTGCCACAGCCAGGGATTAGCGTTGGGCACGGTGCCATCGCGCTGGCGAAGGCCTCGAAATCGGCCGGCACGCCGCCCAGGTCCCAGGGCATGAAGCCCTTCTCGAAGCGCTCATCCCAGAAAGCCGGGTCCCCCGCGTTGCGCGTGGCAAAGACTGGCGGGGCTGCGGCCTTGATCGGCGCGTTATCGGATTTGGTCAAGCTGGCCTCCACTGCATTGCATTTCATCAACTTTGCACTCGCCACCCAGGCGATTCGGGGCACGATCCCGTGCGCTACCAGTAGCCAACCCAGGCCAGCAGCTCGGTCAGCACCACCCCGGCGATGAATCCGCCAACCAGCAACAAGGCCGTGCCGACCAGGCGGTTGGTGCGGCGCTGCTCGGCGACCAGGGCGGCCAGCAGCTTCTCCTGCTGGCCATTGTCGACCAGGGCGCGGCGCTCGAGGAACTGGTGCGCCAGGCGCGGGAAGTCGGGCAGCATCTTGGCCCATTGCGGGGCCTCCACCTGGATGCGCTCCCAGGCACCCTTCCAGCCGACCTGCTCGTGCATCCATTTCTCGAGGAAGGGCTTGGCGGTCTTCCACAGGTCCAGGTCCGGATCGAGCTGGCGCCCCAGCCCTTCGATATTGAGCAAGGTCTTCTGCAACAGGACCAGTTGCGGCTGGATCTCGACATTGAAGCGGCGCGAGGTCTGGAACAGGCGCATCAGCACCATGCCCAGCGAGATCTCCTTGAGCGGCTTGTCGAAATAGGGCTCGCAGCACGCCCGTACCGCGCTCTCCAGTTCCTCCACCCGCGTATGGGCCGGCACCCAGCCCGACTCCACGTGCAGCAGCGCCACGCGATGGTAGTCGCGGCGGAAGAAGGCGATGAAGTTCTGCGCCAGGTAGTTCTTGTCGAACTCGGACAGCGCGCCGACGATGCCGAAGTCCAACGCGATGTAGCGCCCAAAACTCTGCGGCGCCACCGACACCAGGATGTTGCCCGGGTGCATGTCGGCATGGAAGAACCCGTCGCGGAACACCTGCGTGAAGAAGATCTCCACGCCCTCCTCCGCCAGCAGGTGCATGTCGACGCCAGCCGCCCTGAGCGACTCGGTGCGCGAGATGGGGATCCCATGCATGCGCTCCATCACGAAGACCTCGCTGCTGCACCAGTCCCAGAACACCTCTGGCACCAGCAGCAGCTTGGTGTCGGCAAAGTTGCGGCGCAGCTGGCTGGCGTTGGCGGCCTCGATCATCAGGTCGAGTTCGTCGTGCAGGTATTTGTCGAACTCGGCGACGACCTCGCGCGGCTTCAGGCGCTTGCCGTCAGCCCAGAAACGCTCAAGCCAGGCGGCGAGGTCCCGCATCAGCGCCAGGTCGCTGTCGATGACCGGCAGCATGCCCGGGCGCAGGACCTTCACGGCGACTTCGCGGCCGTGGTTGGGACCGCCCTTCAGGATGGCGAAGTGAACCTGGGCGATGGACGCGCTGGCCACCGGCTTGTGGTCGAAGCTCTCGAACAGCGTCGCCAGCTTCCGGCCCAGCGAGCGCTCGATGATCTTGACCGCCACGACTGAATCGAACGGCGGCACCTGGTCCTGCAGCTTGGCGAGCTCGTCGGCGATGTCCTCGGGCATCAGGTCGCGCCGGGTGGAGAGCACCTGGCCAAACTTGACGAAGATCGGCCCCAGGCGCGTCAGCGCCAGGCGCAGGCGTTCGCCCCGGGGCATGTCGAGCTTGCGGCCAATGGTAATGACACGCACCAGGAATCGGATGCGGCGGCTCTTGAAACCAGACAGCACGAGCTCGTCGAGGCCGTAGTAGAGGATGACGAAAACGATCTTGCAAAGGCGCAGGAAGCGGGTCATGCAGGTTCTTCAGTGTTGGGGCCGTGCTGCTTGGCCGGTCTGGCAATGGATAAAGCCGTGGATGCGCAATTGAGCAGGGTTCTGGCGGCGGCAGGCCGCGGGCGATCAGCGATGGGCGGACGGCAGCGTGCCGGCGCCACGCTCGGAGCGGGTGCGCTGCTCCAGCTTTTCCAGCCGCTTTTCCAGCCGGGCGAGGTCGTCGCGCAGCGCGCTCACGCCGGCGCCGAACTCGTCGAGCGCCGCGTGGCGCACCAGGGTCGGCTGCTCGTCGAGCAGGTATTCGGTCACGTTATCGACCAGCGCGCGGCCCACCCGCGTGGCCTGGGCATGCACCTGCTGCACGCCGTCCACCACCCGCTGCGCCACGCTGTCGCTCACCGGGCCGCCCAGGATGCCGCGCAATGCGCGCGACAGGTCCTCGGCCGCATCCCAGCGCAGGTTGCGGGCCAGCGTGGAGACCGTGTTGGCCAGCTCGGCATCTCCCTCGATGCGCACATGCCTCATCGCCGCCGCCTGGCCGCCGCCCGCCACATCCGAAGCCACCAGCGGCCACAGCTGCAGCGGCACGGTCAGCGTGACCGCCGGGGTTTCATCCACCGCGGCCAGCTCCGTCAGGCCCTGTCCCGTCACCTTCAAGGCGAGCGTGAACGCGGCCGCGTCAAAGCGGATGATGCGCCCGGCGAAGGGCTGGAGCATGGTGGTTGCCCAGGGCTCCTGTTCCAGCAGGTGGTTCAGGGCGGTGATCGGGGGGGTGGCCAGGGGGGTGGGGAGGGTGGTCATGATTGGGTGGGGCTGGGGGCGGGCCTTTCAGGAGGTGTTAGTGGTTGATCGGTTCTAAAGTCTAAAGTCAAAATCAACTTCAACTACTTGAATACAAAGGCAACTGCAGTTTCACCGCCCCTGCGGGGCGGCGACCTACTTTTTTGTCTTGCCAAAAAAGTAGGCAAAAAAGGCGCGCCGGATGGGGCGACTACCTCCTCGGG
>NZ_JBXAHA010000030.1:0-96951 GCF_058794615.1 Cupriavidus sp. GW823-FHT07A04 | reverse complement strand
CTTTGCCGACGCAAAGAAGAGTGACCGGCAGCCCCCGCAGGGGGATGTCGTATGGCTCTTGGGTCCAAAAACCAACACCGCAAAATAAAAGCGCAATCAAGCAACAAGAGCCCAATGTGCTGCTCTTGGGTCCAAAAAACCAACGCCGCCCCAAATAGACCACAAGCACAAGCCAACCAAAATCAATCCGTCGTACTAGGACTCCAAAACGCCTGATGAATATGCTCCGACTCCGCCAGCTCCGCCATCAACCGATCCAGCACATCCCCATCAACGGAGGTTGACGTAAGCACCGCTTCAATCTCGACATCGCTATCCCCGAACGCATGCACCTCCAGGTCCCGGGTCGGGTAGTTCCCCGCCTCCAGCGTATCCTCAAGCAAGCGCAACGCCAGCTTCTGCGCGGAGCGCGGCGCAATCACATAGACCGTGTTGGTCACCTCTACCGCGGTCGTATCCATTGGCTGCTGGTTGATGCGATTCACCACCGGCCGCAACAGGGTATTGGCCGCCAGCACAAACAGGCAGCCCAGCCCGGCCTCGAGAATCAGGTCCGCCCCCGCACTGGCGCCAATCGCCGCCGATCCCCATAGCGTGGCCGCGGTATTCAACCCCCGCACATTGCCTTCCTCCCGCATGATCACGCCGGCACCGAGAAAGCCGATGCCCGAGACCACATAGGCCACCACGCGTACCGCGCCGTCGTGCCCGGCCATGCGGTTGGCCATGTCGACGAAGATGGCGGCACCTACCGCCACCAGCACATTGGTGCGCAGGCCAGCCGTGCGCTGGCGGATCTGCCGCTCGTAGCCGATCACCGCGCCGAGGATGAAGGCGGTGGTCAGGCTGACGGTGGTGTCGAGCAGCGAGTCAAGGTTGATGTTTTGAAAGGCTTGGAGGGACGTCATGGTTTCCCCGGGCTTGAAAGTTATTGTTATGGAACCGCTTGCGTCTTTTTACGCCGGCCAGGTGTCACGCCGATGTCATCGGCGGCGCCTTTCGCGCAAGTATCGCGATAGGCGCCGCCCAAAGCTTATTGCCAGCCAAAGCGTCGGATATAGAACCGCTTGACCGCCGTCACCAGCAGGGCGTAGCCCAGCACGATGCCGATCATCCAGGGAAAATAGCCCGGCGGCAATGCCTCCAGCTTGAAGTACGCCGCCAGCGGGCCCATTGGCAGCCAGATGCCCACGGCCATGATGGCCACCGTGGCCAACGTCAGCGGCCACGCCGCGCGGCTCTGAATGAACGGCAGCTTGGGCGTGCGGATCATGTGCACGATCAGTGTTTGCGTGAGCAGCCCGACCACGAACCAGCCGGACTGGAACAGCGCCTGCGCCTCCACGTTGTTGGCGGCGAACACGTACCACATCACCACATAGGTCGTGATGTCGAAGATCGAGCTGATCGGGCCGAAGACCACCATGAAGCGGCCGATGTCGCCCGGGTTCCAGCGCAGCGGCCGCGCCACCAGTTCCTTGTCCACGCGATCGAACGGAATCGCGATCTGCGAGACGTCGTACAGCAGGTTCTGCACCAGCAGTTGCAGCGGCAGCATCGGCAGGAAGGGCAGGAAGGCGCTGGCCACCAGCACCGAGAACACGTTGCCGAAGTTGGAGCTGGCCGTCATGCGGATGTACTTCAGCATATTGCTGAAGGTGCGCCGCCCTTCGATCACGCCTTCTTCCAGCACCATCAGGCTTTTTTCCAGCAGGATGAGGTCGGCGGCTTCCTTGGCGATATCCACCGCGCTGTCCACCGAGATGCCGATATCGGCCGCGCGCAGCGCGGGCGCATCGTTGATGCCGTCACCCATGAAGCCAACCACGTGGTCGTTGGCGCGCAGCGCCAGCACCAGTTGTTCCTTGTGCAGCGGCGACAGGCGTGCGAATACGTTGTGATCTTCCACGGCACGGGCCAGCGTCGGGGCGTCCATCTTCTCGATGTCCGGCCCCAGCAGCACGCGCGTGACAGGCAGCCCTACTTCGCGGCAGATCTTGGCGGTGACCAGTTCGTTGTCGCCGGTCAGCACTTTCACCGTGACGCCGTGCTCGGCCAGCGCCTTGAGCGCGGGCAGCGTGGAATCCTTGGGCGGATCGAGAAAAGCGATGTACCCGACCAGCGTCAGCTCGCATTCGTCGGCCACGCCGTACTGCGTTTGCGTGGTGGGCGTTTCCTTCATGGCCACAGCCACCACGCGCAAGCCTTCCTCGTTGAGGTCGTGCGTCACCTGGCGCACGCGCGCCAGCATATCGGCGTCCAGCGCTTGCGCCGCGCCATCGATCTGCACGCGCGTGCAGATGCCCAGCATTTCCTCCACCGCGCCTTTGCAGATCAGCTCGTTGTGATCCTCGCGCTCGGCCACCACCACCGACATGCGGCGCCGCTCGAAATCGAACGGGATCTCATCGACCTTGCGGTAATGCTGCGTCAGCTTCAGCTCGCTTTGCAGCTCCACGTGATCGAGCACCGCGCGGTCGAGCAGGTTCTTCAGGCCGGTCTGGTAGTAGCTGTTCAGGTAAGCGTGCTTGAGCACGTCGGTGCTGATGCGGCCCAGCACATCGGTGTGGCGCTCCAGCACGATCTTGTCCTGCGTCAGCGTGCCTGTCTTGTCGGTGCACAGCACGTCCATGGCGCCGAAATTCTGGATCGCGTCGAGCCGCTTCACGATGACCTTGCGGCGCGACAACATCACCGCGCCCTTGGCCAGCGTGGAGGTCACGATCATCGGCAGCATCTCGGGCGTGAGCCCTACCGCGACGGACAAGGCAAAGAGGAACGCCTGCGTCCAGTCGCCCTTGGTAAATCCGTTGACCAGCAGCACCAGCGGCGCCATCACCAGCGCGAAGCGGATCAGCAGCCAGCTCACCTGGTTGACGCCAGCCTGGAAGGCCGTGGCCGAGCGGTCGGTGCTGGTGACGCGCTCGGCCAGCGTGCCGAAGTAAGTGTGGTTGCCGGTGGCTAGCACCACGGCGGTGGCGGCGCCCGAGACCACATTGGTGCCCATGAAGGCGATGTTGGAGAGCTCCAGCGGGCTGTCGTGGCGATCGCGCAGCTCGGCGAATTTTTCCACGGGCAGCGATTCGCCCGTCATGGCCGCCTGGCTGATGAACAGGTCCTTGGCCGCGATGATGCGGCAGTCGGCGGGAATCATGTCGCCGGCGGAAAGCGCGACCAGGTCGCCAGGGACCAGCTTGCGGATAGGCACCTCGATCTTGTGCGGCGGGCGGGAATGCACGTGCACGTTGAAGTACTCCGCGCTGAAGGCGGCAACGCCGGCCGAAAGGTCCCGCCGGATCACCGTGGCGGTGGTGCTGACCATGGCCTTGAGGCTTTCCGCGGCCTGGTTGGAGCGCCGCTCCTGCACGAAGCGCAGCAGCGTGGACAGCGTCACCATGGTGCCGATGACGATCGTTGCCTTCATGTCCTCGGTGAAGTAGGAAATCGCCGCCAGCAGTGTCAGCAGCAGATTGAACGGGTTGCTGTACGAATGCCACAGGTGCAGCCACGCAGGCAGCGGCTTTTCATGGTCGACTTCGTTCGGGCCGAACTGCTTGAGCTTTTCGTCCGTCTCGGCGCTGGTCAGCCCATCCTCGTGGGAGTGCATGCGTACCAGTACGGCTGGCACGTCCTCTCGCGCGGCGCGCTTGAGCGATTGTGCCAACTGCTCTGGCACGGTGCGCGACGGCCCCGGCTTGCCCAGCGACTCGAACATCGCCAGCCGGCGGAAGTGGTGGGTCGCCCGGCGCGTGCGCAGGAAGGCGACGAAGAGCGTTTTCATCAGGTTCATCGGTGCGGTTTCCCAAAAGTCCCGGCGTGCCGGGCAGCGATGCTGGAGTGAGGCGAGGAGCGGCAAAGGCGGGCGCGGCGCGCCGCGCCGCCTTCGCCGGATGCGGTGAGCGTGACAGCGGTGCGCGCGTCAGCCCGGCCGGGGCCGGTGCGCGGCGTCATGACGCGCTGCGGCACGGCGCGCGGGGGGCAGGGCCAGCGTGAGCAGGAGGACGGCGGCACTGCCTGGCCCGCCGGCGTGGCAGCGCAGGATTTGCAGCGCCAGCAAGGCATGTTGTGCGATGAAGAGGGACGGCATGGGGCCTCCTTGCGCTAACGCTCGACGGCGCGCGCAGGCAGCGGCGGATAACGCATCGCGAAACTGCGGACGAACGCATTCTCGCGGCGGGGTAGCCGCAGGCATTTGCAACGAACTGGGAGGGGATCGCACGGAGAACCCGTGCAACGGACCACTACCCGCCGGTATCGGCTAGGCAGTGGCGGTAAGACGCCTGGACTTGCCTAGCCGTTCAAGGTTTGGCCGTAAGGCCAACTAGAACAACTGTCCATGGAGATGACTCCGAAGCGATAACGGGGCGAAGGGTAACAAAGGCGGCGCGCGCTTGGCAATCTTTTTCTTCCGGCTTTTTCCGCCGAATAGGACACGTCCTAAACTTTGCGTTTTTCGTGCCGTAAGGCAATGCGTATGGGCTGGTCTTGCGAGACGATCAGCGCGCCTTCGATGCGTCTTCGATGCGTATGTGTAGTAGCGCCTCGCACCAACCTTTGTCAGAATAGGGGGCTGCCATTTTCCCGGCGTTGGGCAAAGCACCGCCAGACGTCCAGCCACTCGGATGCTCACACAAGGTTCCGGCATCCGAGTCAACCACCGCGTCGGCTCGCGGCATCACGCTGTGGCCTGCCAGCATCGAACCCCTTCCGTTCCCTGTGTTCCCAACCTGCCAGAAGCCTATGACCACTGTGCTCCCGAGTGAAACGCAGGACGCCGTGCGCGAGCTGATCCTGCTGATTTCTCTGCACGACCAGGATGCCGCGGACAAATACTGGACCGCGTTCCAGCATGCGCTCGCGCGCACCGAGACCGGCTGCGAGGGCCATATGCTGCTATGGCCGCTGACCGAAGCGATCGGCGCCGCAGGCTTCTACGTGGAATGGAAAGACACGGCCGCCCTGGTGCGCGGTGTGCAAGCCATGTGCGACCGGGTCGGCCTGCGCGTGGACTGGGGCGCGCCCGAGCCGCTCGCGGCGGCCTTCCTCGCGGGCAAGGATGTGCCCGGCTTGATGGCGATCGCGCAGGTCTCGTTGCAAGCGGCCGGCTTTACGCTGTGGTGCTGGGACACGCAGGCGGACGCCTACGCGGGATGGATGATCCACAGTGCGGACGAGCCGGTGCTGGCAGAGCTTGCCGGGCATCTTCACCTGATGATCGATCCCGCGGATGAAACCTACTGAGCCGGCTCCGGCTCAGCGTTCACAATTGTTGACATTTGCACCGGGTGGCCGCGATAGCCTCGTGGCCGTCCGATGCTGGCTCGGCAGCATGCCTGTGCGCTTTGTGCATTGCCGCTGCCTTTCACGCCTTTCGACAAAGCCGGACCGTGTGCTCCACGCGCGCGCCAGGTGTATCGTCTGGCGGGATTGCCAAACGGGTGAGGCGCAGTGACACAGTTGTTTGCGTTTGCAAAATGGGGGAGCCGCTAACCTGTCGGCCGGGGTGTCCAAAACGGCATCCCTTACCCGCAGGCAGCAGTGCCCCCTGCTGCCGATTTGCCCGCCAGGCCATGTCTCATGGCCTGGTTTTTTTCGCTGCGCGGGCTCGGCTGCACCAGCGCAAAAGCGCGCCAGCACGATATGGCACAATGCCATTTTGCTTTTTGCCGGGGCCACGGCGATCGCTGCGGCGATTCGCGCACATGGCTGCGGTTCGCCCCCATTTCTTTAGCTTGAGACTCATTCCGGATTGCCCGCGCAGCGCGCCAAAGAGCGCCCGAAGTGGCGAACCGGACGCCCCGCATGCGCTTTTCCCATTTTGTTCGTCTCGCTGCCGGGACCCTGGCGTGCAGCCTGAGTCTCGCCTGCGCGGCCGCGCAGGCAGCCCCTTCCGACATGCCGGCGAGCGCGCTGCCCGCGATCCAGCTGGCCGCCCTGCGCGCGCAGCGGCCGCTCCCGCCCATCCGCTTCCTGCTCACATTCGACGACGGCCCCGATGCCGGCGAGGATGGCAGCACGCCGCTGATTCTGCGCCAGCTTGCCGATAACCCGGTGACGCCAGGCATCAAAGCGCTCTTCTTCGTGCAGACCGCCCACCCGAGGCGCGGTGGCGGCGAGGCCGGCAAAGCGCAGATGCACGCTACCTGCCTCGCCGGCCATCGGCTGGCGGTGCATAGCGGGTTGCCGATCGGGCATCTCTCGCACACGCGCATGTCGCCCGAAGAACTGGAGGCGTCGCTGCTGTCGGGCGAGGCCGACATCATCGCGCAATGCCGCGGCGCGGCCCAACTGGTACGCCCGCCCAACTGGGCCTACAACGATGCGGTGCAGGCGGTCTACCGCAAGCTCGGCCTGGGCATGCTGATGTCGGACGTGAACGCGCGCGACGGCAAGATCTACGGCTGGCATATCAGCCTGCGTCGCCGCTCCCATATGAATAGCGAGCTCGCGCAGGTCAAGGTGGCCATCGCCGAGCAGCGGCTGCCATCCATGGGGGGCGTGGTGCCGATCGTGGTGAGCTTTCATGACACCAACGACTACACGGCCTCGCACATGACCGAGTACCTGCAGATCCTGGTGGAAGAAGCCCGGGAGAATGGCCTGGTGCTGGCGGACCCGCCGTTCTACACGGATGCCCGGGTGGCCGAACGCGCCGCGCGGCTGCGCGCGCAGTCGGGCGTGTATGCGCGCGAAAGCTGGCCCTGAGGCCTTGGCGGCAAGGCAATCGCAGGCGGGTCCTGGCTTGGGATAAGGGGGCACCTGCGACGTACAATACTGCGCCGGGGCCCGCCGTGGCCTGCCGATCCGCCTAACCCAACTGCCGCCAATCACAATGGAAAGCGTCGTCACCGAGATTTTCTTTCGCCTTTCCACGGCGTTCTTCTGGCCGGTCGCGCTGGCGTTGCTGGTGCTGTTCGTGCTCTCGCTGGCCGATCTCGGCAGCCTGATCGTGCAGTCCCGGCGCCGCGCCGTGGCGCCGCGCAGCGATCTCCCCGCGCTGGCCAACGCGCTGGCCTCCAGCCTGCAAAATGGCACGCAGGCGCATCTGGACGCGGCATTGCTGTCGCCTTCGCTAGCCCGCTTCTGGGGCATGCTGGAAGAACGGCTCGCCCGGCTCGATTCGCACGAACACCTTGACCTGTGGCTGGACGAAACGCTGCAGCGCGAGGAAATGCGTGTGGCCAACCGGCTCGACCTGACCCGCACGCTGGTGCGCATCGCGCCGATGCTGGGCCTGGCCGGCACCATCATCCCGCTCGGTCCGGCGCTGCAATCGCTGCTCGGTGGCGATATGGCCGGCATGGTCAACCACCTGGTGATCGGCTTTGGCGCGGTCGTCTGCGGGCTGGTGCTGGGCGGCATCGCCTACGTGCTGACGCTCACGCGCGAGCGCTGGGCGCGCAGCGATCTCAAGGAAATGGAAAACCTGTGCGAGCTGGTGCTGCGGGCCATGCCCGAACCAGTGGCGCCCGCTGCACACGCGCGCGCCGCCATCCATCTGGCCGGGACCCAGGCCTGATGGACGCGGGCCAGGGACACCAGTTCAGGCGGCGGCGCTTCGTGCGGCGGCGCCGCGCGCAGGGCGAGCTTGCCTCGGTGCATCGGGAAGACCCGCTAGCTGGCGTGGCCAACCTGTTCGATGCCTCCATCGTCTTTGCGGTGGGCCTGATGGTGGCGCTCACGCAGGCGTTCAGCCTGACCCAGCTGCTCAATCCCGACTCGCAGTTCACCATGGTCCAGCGCGATCCGCGCACCGGCGAGCTGCAATGGCTGGAGAAGAACCGCAAGGAGGTCAAGGTCAGCAAGATGTCCCCGCGGCAGAAAACGGGCGAGGGCACCCGGCTGGGCGTGGCTTACCAGTTGCCGGATGGCAGCGTGGTGTATGTGCCGGAGGGCGCGGCGGCCGGCGCGGCCTCGGCCACGGGCGCGCGTTGATGGCTTCGGCGCGGCGGGTTTCGCTGTGGCAGCGCTGGCTGCTGCTGATGCTCGGGCTGCTGTGCGGGTGCCTTGCCGGCCCGGGCCACGCCCGCGCAGCCCAGCCCGGACAGCCAGCCCCGGTACGCGTGCTGCTGGTCACCACCAACACGCACCTGCTGCCCGCGGCCGAAGCGCGCCTGCGCGAGCTGGCCGGGCCGGGCAGGGTGGTGCTGGATGCCGTGACGGCAGCGCCCGATGCCGCGCAAGTCGCCGCCGCCGATGTCATCTACGCGTATTTCGTTCCCACGGCCGTGCTGCGCCAGATGGCGCCGGCCGTGCGCCAGGCGCGGCAGCGCGGCGCGCTGGTGCTGGCCGCGCCGGCAGCGTCCGCCGAGGCCGCCTGGGGCTTTGGCCTGGACGCCGCGCGCAACCAGGCCGCCGAGGCTTACTGGAGCGCCGGTGGCGCCGACAACCTCGCGGGCTGGATGGCCTGGCTGGTGGCCACCGTGCGCGGCGAGCAGGCCATGGCCGTGCCGCCGCCGCGCCCGCTGCCCGCGGCCGGCATCTATCACCCGCGCGCAGCGCAAGCATTTGCCACGCTCAAGGACTATCTCGCCTGGTACCGCGCCGGCGCAAGTGGCCTGCCGGCCGGCGCACCGCTGGCCGGCATTGCCTTCTATGCCAGCAACTATCGCCAGCAGGATCTCGCGCATATCGATGCGCTGATCGCGGCGCTGGAGCGCCAGGGCATTGGCGCGGTGCCGGTGTTCGGCTGGCCGCTGTCCGGGCTGGATCCGATGCTCACGGTCGACGGCCAAAGCCCGCTGCGCGCATTGCTGACGCTGAACCTCACCATCAGCCGCGCCGAGGACAAGGCCTGGCTGGAGCGCCACGGCCTGCATGCCATCAACCTGATCGCCACGCGCGACAGCCAGGCCGGCTGGCGGGCCGATGCGCGCGGCATTGGCGGCGAGCGCCTGCCGCTGCTGCTTAACACGCCCGAGCGGGCCGGCGTCTCGGAGCCGATCCTGTTCGCCACGCTGGAGGACGAACACGGCGCCAAGGCCAGCCGTGCCGTGCCGCAGCGGGCAGACGCTGCGGTGGCCCGCGTGCGGCGCTGGATCGCGCTGCAGGACAAGCCAGCGGCGGACAAGCGCATCGCCATCCTCTACTACAACAACCCGCCGGGCCGCGGCAATATCGGCGCCAGCTACCTGGCTACGCTGCCCTCGCTGGTGCAGGTCATGGCGCGGCTGCGCGAGGCGGGCTACCGCACGGGCGCCACGCTGCCGGACACGGCCGAGCTGACCGCGCTGCTGGAGCGCAATGGCCGCAATATGGAGGAATGGTCGCCCGGCGAACTGGCTGAGATGGTGTCGCGCGGCCGCGTTACGCTGCTGCCGATGGCGCAGTACAAGCGCTGGTTCGATGCCTTGCCGATGGCGTTTCGCCAGTCGGTGGTGGCCGCCTGGGGCCCGCCCGAGCGCAATCCGCTGATGCTGGTGGGTGACGGCCATGGCGGGCAGGATTTCGTGATTCCGGGCCTGCGCTTCGGCAATCTGTTCGTTGGCCCGCAGCCGCTGCGCTCCACCTTCGCGCGAGCGATGGACAGCTCGCACGATACGGTGACGCCGCCGCCACACTCCTATATCGCCGCCTACCTGTGGTATCGCCACGCCTTCGGCGCGGACGCAATGGTCCACGTGGGGCGCCACGGCACGCTCGAATGGCTGCCTGGCAAGCAGGTGGGGCAAAGCGGCGACGACAGCGCCGAGGTGTTGCTGGGCGACCTGCCCAACGCTTACTACTACATCCAGGACGGCGGCGGAGAAGCCATCCAGGCCAAGCGCCGCAGCGCTGCCGTGCTGGTCAGCCACCTGACCCCGCTGATCGCCCGCGCCGGCTGGCCGGACAAACTGGCCAAGCTCGACGCGGTGATCGAGCAGCAGGAGGCCGCCGCCGACAGCTCCCCGGCGCTGGCGGACCAATACCGCCTGCAGGCGCTGGCGCAGATCCGCGCCCTCGGGCTGGACCGCCAGCTCGGGCTGGATCCCGGCGCGCCATGGGAGCAGGTCGAACCCGTGATCCACCGCTTCTTGCATAAGGTGGAAGCCGAGCCGGTGCCGCTGGGCGTTCACACGCTGGGCGAGCTGCCGCCGTTGGATGCGCAGCGCCAGGCGCTGGCCACCGTGCTGGAAAGCGCATTCGACGCGAGCGAGATGCGGGTGATCGGCAAGGACGCGCTCTCGCGCTGGGCCGGCGCATTGGCAGAAGGCCGCGAGCCGGACGGCGCTGCCAACGCGCCATTGCCGCCGCCGCTGGCGCAGAAGGTAAGAGCCGCGCTGTCCAGTACGCGCGCCTGGCTGGCCAATCTGCGCGAATCGCCGCGCCGCGAGCTGGATGGCCTGGTGACCGTGCTGTCCGGCCGCTACCTGCCGACCGCGCCGCTGGGCGACCCCGTGCGCACCCCGCAGGGCCTGCCCACCGGGCGCAACCTGCACGCCTTCGACGGCGCGCTGATCCCCACGCCCGCGGCCTGGCAGCTCGGAAAGCAACTGGCCGCGCAGACGCTCGCGCGCTATCGCGAGGAAACCGGCAAGGCGCCCGAGCAGGTCTCGATGGTGCTGTGGTACGGCGAAACCGAGCGCCACCAAGGCGCGATGGAGAGCGAGGCGCTCTACCTGATGGGCGTGGAGCCGGTCTGGAACGCGCGCGGCGTGGTGGAGGATGTGCGCCTGATCCCCGATGCCGAACTCGGCCGCCCGCGCGTCAACGTGCTGTTCACCATCTCCGGCATCTACCGCGACGGCTTCGGCGACAAGGTGGCGCTGCTGGACAAGGCCGCGCGCCTGGCCGCCGCCGCCGGCGACAACGCCATCAGCCGCCACGACCGCGAAGCGCAGGCCACGCTGCTGGCGGCCGGCGTGGAGCCGCAACTGGCCGCGCGGCTGGCCCGCGCCCGCGTGTTCGCCGCCAAGCCCGGCAACTACAGCATCGGCGTGCAGCAGATGGTGGAGCAGAGCAAGGACGCGGCGCAGGCCGGCGAGCCGCCGGGCGCGCTGGCGCGGCAGTACTTGCGCTACATGAATTTTGCGTTCTCCAGCGAAGGCTGGGGCGAGACCGCGCCGCAGGCGCTGGCCAGCCACCTCAAATCCAACCAGGCCGTGTTGTTCTCGCGCGCCAGCACCCTTTACGGCGCGCTCGACAACGACGATACCTACCAGTACGCCGGCGGCCTCAACATGGCCACGCGCGCCGTCAGCGGGCAGGCGCCGCGCTTCTGGCTGCACAACCTGCGCCGCGCCGGCGAAGAGCAGACCGTGGATGCCCGCACCTGGCTGGCCACCGAGCTCAACGCGCGCAACTGGAACCCGCGCTGGATCGAAGGCATGCAGCGCTCGGGCTATGCCGGCGCGCGCGAAATGTTCAAGGAGATCGAGCATCTCTACGGCTTCCAGGCCACCAGCCCGGAGCAGATGAGCGGCAGCTTCTGGCAGAACACGTATGACGTCTATGTGGCCGACAAGAATGGCCTGGACATGGACGCTTTCTTTGCGCAAAACAACCCGCACGCGCGGCAGGGCATCCTGGCCCGGCTGCTGGAAGTGGACCGGCAGGGGAGCTACCGCTTCACGCCTGCCGAGCGCGCCGACATGGCACGGCGCTATGTGGCGTCGGTCAATCGCGATGGCTTGTCCTGCTCGGCCAATAGCTGCGGCAATCCCGTGCTGATGCAGTACATCGCCGGGCTGGGGCAGCAAGCCCGGCTGCCCACGGATGCGCTGCGCGAATTCTCCGCGCGGCTGGCGACAGCCATGCCGGGGCGCGAGCCAGCCGCGCCGGCGGCGGCGTCTGGCCGGGCTGCACCGCCCGACGCATCCCGTGCGAGCCCGCCGCCGGCCCGGCAGGCCAAGCCGCAGCCAGCACCGGCGCCGCGTCCCGCGACCGGCCAAGTGACGGGCCAAGTGACAGGCCAAGTGACAGGCCAGTTGCTCGAAAGCCGCGTGCTCAAGCTCGCCGCGCCCGCCCCGCTCAGTGGCCTGGCGCCGCGCGAGGCGCTGTGGAGCGCTGCGCTGATGCTGCTGCTGGTTGGCGCTGGCGCCTTTGCGGAGTGGTGGCGCGGCCGTGGCCGGCGGCAGCCCGCGCCACGCTGACGCGCCGCGGGTGGACAGCACCGTGCGATCTCTTTATGCTGATCCCCTCGCCGCGGCCAGGCCCGTCGCCGTTTGCCGACACTGCGTTTGTCGATACTGCGTTTGTCGATACTGATTACCGGCTGCGCAAAACATAACTTGCGAAGGGCCAGCCACGCCGCGCATCGCACGCCCCGATTCAACCCCAGCGCCAGCGCTGAATTCCCCTATCCACCATGCAGACCCGTAAAATCCCCGCCACCATCGTCACCGGCTTCCTTGGCAGCGGCAAGACCACCTTGCTGCGCCATATCCTCGAGAACGCCAACGGACGGCGCATTGCGGTGATCGTCAACGAGTTCGGCGAGTTGGGCATCGATGGCGAGATCCTGAAGGGTTGCGGCATCGGCTGCGACGAATCCGGCCAGAGCAATGGCCAGCTCTATGAGCTGGCCAACGGCTGCCTGTGCTGCACGGTGCAGGAGGAATTCTTCCCGGTGATGGAGCAATTGCTGGAGCGCCGCGGCGATATCGACCACGTGCTGATTGAGACCTCCGGCCTGGCGCTGCCCAAACCGCTGGTGCAGGCCTTCAACTGGCCCAGCATCAAGAACGCCTTCACCGTGGACGCGGTCGTCACCGTGGTGGACGGCGCGGCAGCCGCGGCCGGCCAGTTCGCCGCCGACCCGGACGCCGTGGACGCGCAGCGCAAGGCCGATCCCAACCTCGATCACGAGTCCCCGCTGCATGCGCTGTTCGAAGACCAGCTCGGCGCGGCCGACCTCGTCATCCTCAACAAGACTGATCTGATCGACGACGCGCAGCGCGCCGAAGTGCAAGCGCTGATCCGCCCGGAGATCCCCGCCGAAGTGAAGATCGTCGGCGCGCAGGGTGGCAAGCTGGATATCGCGCTGCTGCTGGGCCTGAACCGCGCCTCGGAAGACACCATTCACCTGCGTCCGGATCACCACGGCTCGGCGGACGATTCCGATCACGCAGATCACCATCACGACGAGTTCGACTCCGTCGTCGTAGAGCTGGGCGAGGTGGACCGCGACCCGTTGATCGATGGCCTGCGCCAGCTGGTGGAAAGCCACACCATCTACCGCATCAAGGGCTTTGCCAAGCTGCCAGCCAAGCCCATGAGGCTGGTGCTGCATGGCGTGGGACGGCGCTTTGACAGCTACTTCGACCGCCGCTGGCTGCCGGGCGAGGCGCAATCCACGCGTATCGTGCTGATCGGCCAGGCGCTTGACCAGCCTACGCTGCAGGCCGCCCTGGAGGCCGCGCTGAGTGCCGCCGCCGTGCGTACGGCGTAAGGCGCAAGGCATAAGGCCCACAACCAGCCCACACCAGCCCACACCAGCCCAGGCACCCGATGCACCTGCTTTCCACCCGTCCGGGCGGCTTCGTCGACGATAACGCCGGCGTGGTGCGCATTGCACAAAGCCCGGCGCAAATCGTGGTGCTCAGCGCGGCGGATACCACGCTGTCGCTGCTGGCCGGCGTCTTTCCGCGCCTGGGAGAGGGTTTTCCCACGGTGCGGCTGGCCAACCAGATGTACCTGCGCCAGCCGGCTTCGCTCGACATGTATGTGGACGACGTGCTGCAGCACGCACGCGTGGTGGTGGTCGACCATCTTGGCGGCGACAGCGACTGGCCCTATGGCCTGGAGCGGCTCACCGAACTGGCGCGCTCGCGCAAGCAGCTGCTGGTGATGTTCTCCGGCGACCTCGCCGAGGACGCCAACCTGCTCGGGCGCGGCAACGCGCCGCAAGCGCTGGCCAGCAACCTGTGGCGTTACCTGCGCGAGGGCGGCGCGGACAACGCCGAGCAGTTCTTCCGCTGCCTGGCGCATCACGCTTTCGGCTGGGGCGAGCCCGCCCTGCAGCCGCGCGTGCTGCCGCAGGCGGCGATCTATCACCCGGCACACGGCGTGGCTACCGCGGCGGACTGGCAGCGGGAGTGGGCGCAGGATGGCCATGCCGATGCGCCGGTCGTGGCGCTGGTGTTCTACCGCGCCCACCTGCAGGCTGGCAACACCGCTGTGTTCGATGCCCTCATCGCCGCCTTGCGCGCACAGGGCATGAACCCGCTGCCGCTGGCGGTCAATTCACTCAAGGACACGCTGTGCCGCGAGGTGCTGCAGCATCTGTGCGCCGGGCACGGCGCGGCGCTGGTGCTGAACACCACGGCGTTTGCCGTCTCGTCGCTGGACGCGCCTGAAACCCTGGCGCTCGCCGGCGACGCGCCGGTGCTGCAGGTGATCCTGAGCGGCGGCAACCGCGAGGACTGGCTGCAGGACAGCCAGGGCCTGGGCCCGCGCGACGTGGCCATGCATATCGCCATGCCCGAGGTGGACGGGCGCATCATCACGCGCGCCGTCAGCTTCAAGGGGCTGGCCTATCGCTGCCCCCATACCGAGGTCGACGTGGTGCGCTACCAGCCCGACGCGCAGCGCATCGCCTTCGTGGCCGAGCTGAGCCGCCGCTGGTGCCGCCTGCGGCAGCTGGACAATGCCGACAAGCGCGTAGCGCTGGTGCTGGCCAACTATCCGGCCAACGAAGGGCGCATCGGCAACGGCGTGGGGCTGGATACGCCCGCCTCCGTAGTGGGCATTCTCGGCATGCTGCGCGAGCAGGGCTACCACTGCGAAGGCCTGCCTGCCGATGGCGACGACCTGATGCGCGGGCTCACGCAGGGCATCACCAACGACCTGACGCACCGCGACCTGCGGCCGGCGTTCCAGAGCCTGTCGATGGCCGACTACCTGGCGCACCTGAGCCGCCTGCCGGCGGACAACCAGCGCGCTCTTGCCGAGCGCTGGGGCAGCCCGGACCAGGACCCGATGGTGCGGCAAGGGCGCTTCATGATCGCCGGCGTGCGCAGCGGGCATCTGTTCGTCGGGCTGCAGCCGGCCCGGGCGTACGCGCTGCCGGGCGAGCAAGGCAGCCAGAGCTACGCCAGCTACCACGATGCCGATCTGGTGCCGCCGCATGGCTACCTGGCGTTCTACTTCTGGCTGCGCCACAGCTTTGGCGCCGACGCCATCGTCCACGTGGGCAAGCACGGCAACCTGGAATGGCTGCCCGGCAAGAGCGTGGCGCTGGCCGATACCTGCTGGCCCGATGCCATCCTCGGGCCGCTGCCGCATCTCTATCCCTTTATCGTCAATGACCCGGGCGAGGGCGCGCAGGCCAAGCGGCGCGCGCAGGCCGTCATCATCGACCACCTGATGCCGCCGCTCACGCGCGCCGAGAGTTATGGCCCGCTGCAGGACCTGGAGCGGCAGGTCGACGAATACTACGAGGCGCTGGCGGTGGACCCGCGCCGCGCGCGGATGCTGCGCAAGGAGATTCTGAAGCTGATCGTGGACCAGCAGCTGCATCGTGAACTGGGGCTGGATGCGCCGGCGGATAGCGATGGGGAAGATGCGCTGCTCAACCGCACCGACGCTTACCTGTGCGAGCTGAAGGAATCTCAGATCCGCGATGGCCTGCACGTTTTCGGCGTGTCGCCGCAGGGCCGCCAGCGGCGCGATACGCTGCTCGCGCTCGGGCGCTTTCCGGTGGGCGACGGCAAGGGCGCGCAAGCCAGCTTGCTGGCGGCGCTGGCCGCCGACCTGGCATTGGGCGATGGCTTCGACCCGCTCGATGCCGACTGGTCCGCGCCCTGGCAAGGGCCGCGTCCGGCGCAACTGGCCACGCTGGACGGCGGGCCGTGGCGCCATCATGGCGATACGCGCGAGCGCCTTGAGATGCTGGCCACGGCGTTGCTTGGCGATGTGGCTGGCGACGTTGCCTTGCCGCGGGCTTCGGCCGTGCTCGCGCGCCTGCGCCAGGACGTGATGCCGCGCCTGGATGCCTGCGGCCCGCAGGAAATGCGGCAACTGTCGCGTGGGCTGGCTGGGCAGTTCGTGCCGCCGGGCCCCAGCGGCGCGCCTTCGCGCGGCCGGCCGGATGTCCTTCCCACCGGGCGCAATTTCTACTCGGTCGACACGCGCGCGGTGCCAACTCGTACGGCATGGACGCTGGGCCTGAAGTCTGCCAACCAGCTGATCGAGCGCCACCTGCAGGAGCACGGCGAGTATCCGCAGTCCATTGGCCTGTCCGTCTGGGGCACCGCCACCATGCGCAGCGGCGGCGACGATATCGCGCAGGCCTTCGCGCTGCTGGGCGTGCGGCCCAAGTGGGCGGCCGGCAGCTACCGCGTGACCGACTTCGAGATCTTGCCGATGGCGATCTTCGACCGTCCGCGCGTCGACGTCACGCTGCGCGTGTCGGGGTTCTTCCGCGATGCCTTCGCCAACGTCATGCGCCTGTTCGATGCCGCCGTGCAGGCGGTGGCGGAGCTTGACGAACCCGCCGAAGTCAATCCCGTGCGCGCCCGCATCGAGAGCGAGCGCGCGCGGCTGGAAGCCGAGGGCGTGCCCGCTTCCGAGGCGCGCCGCCGCGCCGGCTGGCGCGTGTTCGGTGCCCGCCCGGGCGGCTACGGCACCGGCCTGCAGGACCTGATCGATAGCCGCAACTGGCAGGACGACAGCGATCTGGCGCAGGCCTACCTGCATGCCGGCGGCTACGCCTATGGGCAAGGCACGGATGGCGTCGAGGCGCGCGCCAGCTTTGCCCTGCGCCTGTCCAGCCTGGACGCGGTCGTGCAGAACCAGGACAACCGCGAGCACGACCTGCTCGACGCCAACGACTACTACCAGTTCCAGGGCGGCATGGTAGCGGCCGCGCGCGCGTTCGGCGGCGCCCAGCCGGCGATCTACCACGGCGACCACAGCAACCCGGCGGCGCCGCGCATCCACACGCTGCAGGAGGAAATCAGCCGCGTGATCCGTGCGCGCGTGGTCAATCCCAAGTGGATCGACGGCGTCAAGCGGCACGGCTACAAAGGGGCGTTCGAGATGGCCGCCACGGTGGACTACCTGTTCGGCTTCGACGCCACCACCCGCGTGGTGGCCGATCACCAGTACGCGCTGGTGACCGATGCCTATGTGAACGACGCCGGCACCCGCGCCTTCCTGCGCCAGCACAATCCGCGCGCGCTGCACGCCATCTGCGAGCGCCTGCTCGAAGCGGCGCAGCGCGGCCTGTGGCAGGAGCCGGGTGAGCGTCGCGCCCAACTGGAACAACACCTGCTCGATAGCGAGCAGGCGCTTGAAGGAATCGAAGGAATCAAAGGAATCGAAGGAATCCCCTCATGAATGCAACCGCCCGGCTCGCCCGCATGCCATTTCCCTTCAGCGCCCTGGTCGGCCAGCAGCGCCTGCAGCAAGCGCTGCTGCTCGCCGCGGTGGATCCCGGCATCGGTGGCGTGCTGGTCAGCGGCCCGCGCGGCACGGCCAAGTCGACCGCGGCGCGAGCCCTTGCGGAATTGCTGCCCGAAGGCCAGTTTGTCACGCTGCCGCTGGGCGCCAGCGAGGAACAACTGATCGGCACGCTCGACCTCGGCCACGTACTGAAGCAGAGCGAGGTCCGCTTTGCCCCCGGCCTGCTGGCGCGCGCGCACCAGGGCGTGCTCTATGTGGACGAAGTCAACCTGCTGCCGGATCACCTCGTCGACCAGTTGCTGGACGTGGCCGCCAGCGGCGTCAACGTGGTGGAGCGCGACGGCGTGTCGCACCAGCACGAGGCGCGCTTCGTGCTGGTGGGCACCATGAACCCGGAAGAGGGCGAGTTGCGCCCGCAGCTGCTGGACCGTTTCGGTCTGTCGCTGGCGCTGGAGAACTGCACGGACGCCGCGCAGCGCCAGGCGATCGTCAAGGCCCGGCTCGCGTTCGACAACGATCCGGTGGCCCTGCGCACGCGCTTTGCCACCGAGCAGGAAACGCTCACGCGGCAGGTGCGGCTGGCGCGCGCCGCGCTGTCCGCGCTTTCGTTCAGCGATGCCGTGCACGAGCGTGTCAGCCACCTGTGCCTGGCCGCCGCCGTCGACGGTGTGCGGGCAGACCTGGTGATGCTGCGCGCGGCGCGCGCGCTGGCTGCCTTGCAGTGCGACGCGGCGGTGGTGCCCGCGCATGTGGACACCGTGGCGGAGCTGGTCCTGCACCACCGGCGCCAGGCGCCGCCCAACGCTGGCGGGCAGGCCGGTGGGCAGGCCGATAGCGCTGGCCATGCGAATGGCAGCGGCGATGGCGATGGCCGCAATGCGGGCGACGCAGCCGCCAACAACCCATGGGGCGCGCTCCCGCCCCCGCCGGCAAGTGCTGCGGCCGGTATCGCCCCGGTCAAGGGCGTGAGGCCGCTGCCCGCAAAAAAAGCCTGAGCCACCGGCAGGCCGCCGCCGAACCCGGGCAAGGCGGCAACCGGTGGCAAGCCTCTCGTTTCGCCCCACGTCTGCCCGCGCCGCACGGCCGCCCGGGCAGCTCGCGCATCCACTGGACACGGACGCTGGCTGCCAAGGGCAGCCAGCCGTTTGCGCCGAGCCACCTGCGCTGGCGCGCACAGCAGGCGCACGCCGGCGTGCTGCACTGCTTCGTGCTCGATTGCTCGGCCTCGATGCTGCATGGCCGCCAGCTCGCGCTGGCCAAGGGCGTGCTGCTGCGCCTGCTGCAACGCGCCTACCAGGCGCGCGCCGAGGTGGCGCTGGTGTGCTTCGCCGCCGGCCGCGCCGAAGTCCGCCTGCGGCCGGCACGCGCTCGCCCATGGAGCGAAGCCTGGATCCGCCCGATCGCCGGCGGCGGCGGCACGCCGCTCGCGCTCGGCATGGAGCGCGCCGCCCAGTTGCTGGCCCACGCCGCGCGACGGCGCCCGGCGCAACAGCGCTGGCTGTGGCTGCTCAGCGACGGCCGCAGCACCGAGCAGCCGCCGCGCCCGCATTGGGCTGATGCGGTGATGGTGGTGGATTTCGAGCGCCAGGCGGTGGCGCTGGGGCGCTGCCGGCAGTTGGCGCTGGGGTGGGAGGGTGAGTATCTGGTGGCGGATGCGTTGATGGGGTGATGTTGCGCAGAGTCGCCATGACCTCGGCTACGGACGATCAGCGCATCGTCCCCCTCGAATCTGAATTATCTCAATGGAAGTCTCGACGACCGGAGCCATCCTTGGTGCACTAAATCGCCGACCAGACCTGCATGGCTTGCTGACAAACTTTGAGCCATCTGTCAACATAGAAACATGGAACCGATTAACTTCCTCGTCCACTTTCACCAGCGTCGCGGTCGCAGCCCCATGCACCGTGGTTCGTTACGCTTACAGTGTTGATTCGGCCCCCTCCAGTCCCGACTGATGCTGATAGTGACCAAGGCGCCAACGGCGCCTTTTTTGTTTTCTAACTCTCAAGGAACCCGATATGACTATGGATTTGAGCGCTGTGACGGTCCGTGCAACCGCAGAAGAAGACTGGGAAGTCCTTAAGACTATTCGTCTCGCCTCCTTGCAGGACAGTCCAACCGCGTTCGGCCTGAGTCTCGGTTGGTCAGCCCATGATTAATCAATGACTGATCCGCACCGATATGCGGACACCTGAGGTCGTGAATTCCGTGAAGCCGATTGCGCCGGCCAGACATGCACGACGGATGGGCAGGCACAGAACTCCTGCCCCGAATGGCGGACCGACGTACGCCAATTATCTAGCATCATGAAAGATGATGCCCAAGGTATGCCGCTGACCCCGATGCAGCCTGCTAACACCATGACGCAGACTCAGGCGATGGAATCCTCGCGCCGAGCGCACGGGTCTGTGATTCACGGCAAAGATTGCTGCATCACCTTGACGCAGGGGCACGACCTGAGCACGTCCCGGCTTTGTCGGGTGCGTTTCGGTTAGCAGCAACTCGCCACCGTCAAAGTCGCGCCCCGGCTCGTTGAGCAAGAAGACCGCCTGGAACGGAAATACGTGGTCGCCATACAGATCTTGGTGGAGGCAACAATAATCGTTGGCGCCATAGCGTAGCAGGAGCGGGGTTGGACGGGTCTGTCCTGCCCGGCGGCAGATTTCGCTGAATTCCGCATGTGTGGCCGGAAACCTCTCCGCAATGCGCATGACCGCATGCCAGCGATTCGCAATTGGCGAGAGACGTGGATAGAGGTCGCGCCGCAGTTCACTGATGAGATCAGGCAGTGGGTCTCGAAAGTATTTGTATTCGCCTCGCCCAAATGCGTATCGCTCCATCACGATCCGGCTTCGGAATCGCTGGTCCTCAGGAAAGTATCCAGTGACTGACTCGCACTGCTCGCATGTCAAGAGCGCCGGAATCACGGCGTATCCATCGCGCGTCAACGCTTCCTCGAATGCGAGCCAGTCAACCATCGCAAGCTTGTCGGCCAGGGACTGCGGTTTCAAGGGTTCTCTTCCCGAGGCCTTCTCCAAGACCGCGTTGAATAGCGTTTCAGCGGTCATGACTGCACTCGATTTCGTGATGTAGGGCGGCTTCCAGTGGCTTGCGTCCTCTTCCAGGCAGCGTATCGAACAGGCATGCAAACCGCACACGGCCGGAAGCAGGCGGCGATAGCGATCGACTCGTCGAGAAAGAAGACCCGCTGTTTGATATAGCCCCCGCGGGCGATGGACTGCAGGGCCGCCCGGCAATCAAATCTGCCGTAGATCCGCCCGCCTCGATGGCCACCAAGTGTGCCTGGCACCGAGCTTTCATAGGGCTTGCCGTCCCGTCCGATCAGCGTCCAGGTTCTCGATTCGGTCATAGTCCGATCCACCATTTAGGCTCACACAAAATGATGGAACGTGAGTTCCACGCCAATACGTTCACCCTGCCGGATGCGACTGATCGCGTGCTTGAGGTTGACCCGATAGTCGCCACGCGTGCCTTTGAACGGGCGCTGAGCTGTCGTGATAATGGCCACATCGCCAAGTTTGAGCGGAACGACCAGTGGCCGTGATTGCATGCGTGGGCGCTGCTCCGTCATGACAAACTCCCCGCCGAGGAAGTCGTCGCCCGGTGTCGTAAGCAAGGCAACGACTTGCATCGGGAATACGTGCTCTGCATCACTGCGTTGGTGCAACGCGACGTAGTCTCCAGCACTCAACCGGCTCAAGTAAGACTGGCCGCGCTTCTGTCCCGCCGCGCTGCATTGCTGGAGGAAAGCGGACAATTCCTCTGGGTAGCGGTAACTTATGTCCAGTCGCTCGTTCCATGAGTTGGCAATTGCCGCGAGCTTGGGATAAAACGCTTCGTGCAGCGACTGCCACGGGTCTGGTAAGTTCTGATCGAAGTAGAACAGATCACCTTGCCCGAGCTCGGTGGTCACCAATGGCATTCGGCGCGTCTTTCCGTCGAAATCGGTCCGCCGCGCCAGCTCGCGCGCCCGATCGGCTGCAAGCAGTCCCGGAATCACGGCGTAGCCGTCTGCATCCAGGTGGCCGTATATGGCAAACCAATCCAGTTGATTGAGCGCATCGGAGAATTGCGTCATGGCAGCATCCTTTCAGGTTTGAGCTTCGCGTTGGAGCAATTCGCGCTTGCGATCCACGCCCCAGCGGTAGCCGGCGATATCGCCATCGCGCCGCACCACGCGGTGGCATGGAATGGCCACGGCAATGTGGTTCGCTGCACAGGCCTGCGCTACGGCACGCACGGCCTTGGGAGCGCCGATGCGCTCGGCGATCTCCGCGTAGCTCACGGTCGTGCCCGGCGGAATCTCGCGCAGAACCCGCCAGACGCGCTCCTGGAAGGCCGTGCCCTGTACGTCCAACGGTAAGTGCAGCCCGATAGCCGGTGCCTCGATGAACCCCACTACCTGGGCGATCAATTGCTCGAACTCAGCATCGCCGCCGATAAGCCGAGCCTTGCGGAACTGGTCCTGCAGGTCACGCACCAGCGCATCCGGGTCATCGCCCAACAGAATGGCGCAAATGCCGCGCTGGCTCTGTGCGACCAGAATGGCACCTAGCGAGCACTGTCCCACCGCGAATCGAATGACCGCCCCGGTGCCGCCTGCCAGGTAGTCTCGCGCCCGCATGCCCAGCAGATGGTCGGAGGCTTCGTAGAACCGGCTATTGGAGTTGAAGCCGGCGCCATAAATCGCGTTGGTGACCGAAGCGTTGGGTGTGCTCAACTCCTCCCTCAACTTGCGGGCACGATAGGCCGAGCTGTAGGCTTTGGGGGTGAGGCCCGTTTCGGCCCTGAACAGACGGTGGAAGTGGAACGGGCTCATGCCGATTTCGGCTGCCAGGTCGTCGAGCTGGGGCGGTGTCTCTGACGCCTCGATCAGGCGACAGGCACACTCCACCAGCGCGGCGCGCTCGGCTGCCGCGCTGGTCTGGTCGCCACGTGCGCGGCGGCTGCGGCGGTAGCCCGCCGCTTCGGCAGCTTTTGCCGAGTCGAAGAACTCCACATTTTCGCGCTTGGGTAACCGTGCCGTAGAGCTAGGCTGACAGTACACACCCGTGGTGCGCACGGCATAGACGAAGTGCCCATCGGCCGCGACATCCCGCGCCTGCACAGCCTCCCAACGGGTATCCTCGGTTTCGTAGACATGGGTCGTATTCATGGCGACAGTCCTGGAATCGTCAATCACAGAGACAGGATAGGCAGGAATTCATTCGCAAGAACTCCGATTCTTGCGAATGAATTTCATCATTTAGGCGGCAGTCGCCACAAGTACCAGGCCGCGACAGTCCGCCAGGGACTCCAGGCCCCGCCGATCTCGCGCAACTGCCGAGGTGTCGGCGCCTCCTCCAAGCCCTTCAGGCGCCGGTAACCCTCGCGCACGCCGAAGTCGTCCACCGGCAGGATGTCTGAGCGCTCCAATGAGTAGATCAGGAACATTTCGACGGTCCAGCGCCCCACGCCACGCAGGCAGACCAAGCGCTCGATCAGCGCGGCGTCAGGAAGGCGCCGAGCTTCATCGAGACTGGGCACAAATCCGTCCACGGCGGCCTGCGCAATGCCACGTATGGTGGCCAGCTTGGCGGCCGAGAAGCCGCACGCGCGCTGTGACTCAGGATCGGTCGACAGGAGTTGTGCCGGCGATGGGAAGGAGGCTCCCGGATAGAGCGCCAGCAGTCGCGCAAGAATCGCATCGCCGGCCTTGGCGTGCAACTGTTGGTAGGCGATGGCGCGCACCAAGGCTTCGTAGGGCTCGCGCGCAGGTTTGGCCTCATGTCGGCATGGGCCAACGATGGCGATATGGCGCGCCCAGTCTGCATCTAGACCGGACAAGTACTGAGAGGCCCGTTCGTACGCGCGCGGAGACAAGTCAGCTGCAATGGTATCGGCCAAGATCAGATCCCCGGCAGCATGGCAGTCTGTGGTTCGGCACGCTCTGGCGCGATCGCCCTCTCGTGTTCCAATAGCCAGCGCTTACGGGGCACCCCCCAGGCGTAACCCTTGAGGTCGCCATTGCTGGCGATGACCCGATGACACGGTACGATGACGGCGATCGGATTGGCGCCATTGGCTGCACCGATGTCGATGGCCGCGCGCGGATCGTCGAAGCCCAGTTCCTTGGCCAGCTTGCCGTAGGTCGTGGTCGTGCCGGCCGGAATGCGGCGCAGCGCGGCCCAGACCCGGCGCTGAAGCTGAGAGCCAGCGGTCTCAGTCCGCAGGGCATCCAGCGCGCCCAATTCACCCGAAAAATAGCGAGCCAAGGCTTCGGCGATCTCGGATGGGGCCGGAACTTCAACCAGCTCGACACTGCCATAGTGCTCGCGCAAGCTGCGATGCTGGCGCGCCTTGTGGTCGGCAAAATCGAGCCCGCGCACAATCTGCCGCGCATCGGTGACGAGCAGTAGGTCGCCCAGCGGCGACTCCAGATAGCTCAAGAACAATTGCATGATGCACTCCTTGTTGAATGAATCGGCGGGCACACTTGGTGTGGTCAGTCTGCTCATCTCAGGCGGGTAACGCCCCATTCTCCAAACAGGTAGGCCTCGCCGCTTTCCATGCGCAGCTCGATGGCACCGGCATCGCCGACCCGCCATTGCGCCGCGCCCATGTCCACCAACGACTGGCAATAGGCCTCAATCTGGCGGCGCGCTTCGGCCCGTTTGTTCGTCGGTTCCATGGATATCGAGTGCATGGGAGCGTCTTGGCAACTGCGGCTACTTTAGGTGTATCGTCTCGGGAAAAAACTCCGACTCTTGCTCTTGAATTCCGATGCTCATCCCGCTTTGCGGAAGGTGAAGTTGATGCGTTGACTTCCGAGCAGCGGATGCGGCTCTTCTTTTAACGGCATCACCCCGTGATAGCGCGGGCGATCGGCCTCTCCCCATACCATCACATCACCGTGGTGCAGAAAAACTTTGAGCGTGGGATCGGAGCGCTCATGTCCACCAAACAGGAAGGTGGCCCTCATGCCTAAAGAGACCGAGACAATAGGTGCTTCGTAGTCCCGCTCGTTCTTGTCCTGGTGCAACGAGAGCCTCGCGCCAGGCAAGTAGCGATTCACCAGACAGGAATCTGGCTCAAAATCGGCGAATCCCGCTGCTGCCGCTGCTTCGTTGGCGAGTCGCGCGAACGCGTCGGGCATGGCAGGCCACCGCTCGCCGGTGTCCGGATCAATTGAGGTGTACCGGTAGCCACGCCGGTCTGTCGTCCATCCCAGTGCCCCGCAGTTCGTCAGCGCAACCGACATGGTGAAACCTCCAGGCGTCACCATGTGTCGAAACGGCGACATGGCCGCGATGTCAGAAATGGCGGGCATCAGTTCGCTCACATACGGCAGTGCGAATCCGCGCAGCACCAAGGCGCCTGAACCCAGGCGCAAGCGTTCGCCACTTGTCTCGAAGCGTTCACACGGCTCCATGTTCACCTCGAGTCGTGGAAGATAAGCCCCACCGTATGCCGCTTGCCGCTGCGGATGCGGCTGACGCCATGCCGCATCGCCACGTTTTTGATGCCACGCAACCCCGTCGCTGGCCGCTTGTTGACGGTGAATACCACTGCATCGCCCTGGCGCAGTGCGACGACATCGGCGCGTTGCCCTTTGGTCGAACACTCCGTCATGACGAACTCGCCACCGGCGAAGTCCCTGCCAGGTTCCGACAAGAGAATTGCCACCTGCAACGGGAAAACGTGCTCGCCGTAGAGATCCTGATGCAGGCAGTTGTAGTCACCTTCGCCATACTGGAGGATTAGCGGCGTCGGCCGCGTCTGCCCGGCCTGGTGACATCGGTCGAGGAATACATCCAGCTCATCCGGGTATCGCGTGTCGATTCCCAACTGCCGGTTCCAGCGATTTGCGATCGGCACGAGTTGGGGATACAGCGCATGCCGCAGCCAATTGAGCAGCGGTGGCAACGGGTATGTGAAGTACTTGTATTCACCCCGCCCGAATCCGTGGCGAGCCATGACGATCCGAGCGCGAAAGCCTTCCTCCTTCGAGTACAGCGCCGCGAGCTCATCGCATTGCTCCGCAGCCAGCAGGCCAGGCAAGACGACATTTCCATGGGCATCAAGCGAACGCTCCATGTCGATCCAGTCGTAGGTCAAGCGTTCCATGGGGCTATAGCGCCCCGCATTGGCCCTCATTGCGCGCGCTCCTCGGCCAACATGGCAAGCTTGCGCTCGACACCCCAGCGATAGCCGGACACAGAGCCATCGCTGCGCACCACACGATGGCAGGGAATGACGATGGCCAACACGTTTGCGGCGCAGGCACCCGCCACGGCGCGAACGGCTGCCGGCCTGCCGAGATCCTGAGCTACTTCCAGCTGGCTTCGTCCAACGAGAACCATACCCTGCAATGTCAGGCCGACGGCGAATCGAATAGGGCCCTCTACCCGGGTTCCCGGGGCACGGAAGTTGTACTTGAACGTGGGAAAAGAACGAATTCTCATGGCAAATCGCTCGCATCGGCTTCAGGGTGTCGTAAGTGTAGAAATTCACGCCCGCTGAGAAACTCCGATCTTTGCGGTTGAATTCTTTGGCGGCGCGACTCACCAGCCGGGGTATCTGGCGATGAGTTGGAGCCAGAGCGTGAGACATCCTGCGTCTTGCATGTAGTGCAGGGCCTCGGACGCCTTCCAGGTACTAGGGACTCGCCGCAGCCAGATCGAATCGGGCCCAGACCGGTAGAGCCAAATGACGGTCGCGGCCATCATCTGCTGTTCAGGGGCCATCGCACGAAAGTCGGTACGCCAGCGCGCCATCTCTTCTGGATGGTGCCCGCCGGTACGTTCGTTGTAAGCCGCAGGGCAAACACTTCGATGATGGTCCCCACCGTGCGTTCTGGCGAACAGCTTGAACAATCGAAGCTGCCGAATTGCCTGCAGCAACGATTCGCAATAGCTCTCAGGACTTCGATGGAATGGCACTTTTGACCCTGACAACGCTTCCAGTTGCGCTGCCTCGCTCTCGTCGAGGTCGAGAAGATCGAGGACGAGGTCTTCCAGCCGCATGTCATCGAGTCTCGATGCAATGAGGTTCTGTGGCAGCAAGGCGACTCTTACTGCGGCTACCCAAGTAGCCAGCGACTGTGCAACGGGCTCTGCACACGAGATTTTATTCATCATGGAGGGCATCGCAAACGCGATGCAAGAAGTGAGGGCTGGGCCATAGGCAGATTACGTGTCCGCGATAGGGCGGCCGTCAGATGGCAAAGATAGCGTCCATCACAAGCTCACATCGGCGCACTCGTACAGCGAGGTCGTCGATGTTTTGCAGGGTCTGGCGAAGCGCACTGCTCGATGTGCGCCTTCCATATGGAAAGTAGAAAACTTCGACACCGAGACCCGCCAAGCTTCGTTCGAGCCGATAGCCTTTTTCGGTTCCGCGCCAATCATCCCCCTTGAACAGGACATTGAACCGCAGGTCCTTCCAGATCTCGACCTTGTCATTGGTGAACGCAGGATTGGCCGCATCGACATAGCGCACATTGCGGACAATCTCCAATCGCTCAGCGAGCGGAATGACAGGCTTCACCCCCTTGTGCTGAATCAGAACCTCGTCGGCCACGACGCCGGCGATGAGAACGTCGCAATGCTCCTTGGCTTGTCGCAGAAGATTGAGGTGCCCGATGTGAAAGAGATCATAGGCACCGGGTGCGTAACCGATTCGAATCATGGCAGTGATGTTCTCTCAAGACTGATCGATCTCACTGTCCAGGAATCTGCGACCTCATCCTATCCGGTGCGCTCGGTTTCTGCTCAGGCATTCTGGAATCACGCAACGTGGATATGAGGTGCGCAATGAATAGGCGTCGCGCGACGCGCATACTGCACGTCGCGCCACTTCTCCTGATTCCTGGAAATCAGCCGTCGCCATTAATGGCGGCCTCCTTGATCAGCCCGAGCTGGGTCAGCGCAGCCACACCGTCGTCCAGGCCGAGTTCTTCCACGATCCTGCCGCCGATCACCTTCAGCACGGTAGTACCGGTGAAATGCATCTTGCGGCCAGTTGCGGCAGGCAGACCGCCACTAAGGAAGTCATCAAATGCCGGGCCCGTGTGGGTGCCGCCACCTTCCCACTGGCCGACGACATAGTCGCCTTCGGCAATCAGCTCTGCCGTGCCCCAGAAGTTGAGATCCGGGAACGCGGCACGAAAGTCGGTCATGAAGGCCTTGATATCCTCGCGACCACGACGAGGTTCGTGCAGCGAATACTTGAGCAGCATGTTCGGGGCGGCAATCTCATCGATCACCGCCAGATTGACGTTCTTGCCCCAGAATTCCGTGAACCAACGACCGACGACGGCCTTGTTCTGCTCTTCTTTGCTCATTGGAAAGGTCCTCACAGTTAGTTTCGGGAAGGTTCATCGTAACCATTCGATGCCCTGAGCAAGAGAATAGGCATCCCCACGTTGTTAAGAACTCCGATTCTTGCTGCGCAAACCAATCCGAAGATCGACGTACCGTCTAGGCCAGTGACGGTACCTCATCGTCTGTGCGAGCGGTGCGCACTAGAGTGGCTAGCCGCTCCAGTGTCGTGTCGTGGATTCCATTGGCGCGCAAGCCTTCGCACGTGCGGAACAGATAGGCGTATTGGATTCAATCGCAAGAAACGGAGAGCGCGGCCAAGACCGGCCGCCTACTCTTCATTGCGAGCCAGTCGCGACATGTCTCGGTTCCACGCGCCCGGTATCCGCCCGGTATGTCTTCAAGCAAGGAGTCCGTCATGCCCATCAATGAAGTGCAGCCAGACGCCTATGCAGACCTTGGCGACATTTGGCTTCGGGATCAGTCGGCGCGACTCAGGCAGAAGCATCTACAGTTTGGACGGCACTATCGGATGGATGTCGGGGCGCTGCTGGCTCGAAACGCTCAAGCGACTCGAATGGACAGAGCCGCCGCAATGGCAGCCCCGAGTCATGGCCTGCCCATCGATCGCATTCGGCGGGCGACGATCGAAGCCATTGAACATTGTTCGCGGTTGAACGATCCTTTGGCGCGCATGGCGCTGCTGCCGGCGGCCACCAAATCGAGTTCGCATCCGATGCCGGCATCGGAGCCGCGCGGCGAATTGGGGTTCGCAACACCTGGTGAGTTTTCGCTCATCAACAGGCTCGGTGCTACGCCGCGCGACGAATGGATGGCGGTGCTCACGGATCTTACGGAAGTTGTCGTCGCCGATTTGCATGGCATGCCGAGCTCACTGGGCATCGCGAAAGCCGCGTCCATCGTGCAGAATCGCGCGTATCTTGAGGCGCGCGCCCGCCAGCTCCTGATTTCTCTAACCAAGGATGAGGGAGATTGGCACCTCGGGGTGATTAATTTCGGTGTCGAGGCCCAACGCCACGACTGCGAGTTTCTGATGTGTTTTGCCTTTCAGGCTGCGAACCCCGATCTCTCCGTCACGAGTCCATTTGCCGAGGTTGGATTCGCGCTGCACAAGCAATCACATGCAGATCCGATCTTCATGCTGACCATCAGAACCGCCCTCGGATATGATGCAGCGTCGGTATCGACCCTCCAGGGTTGATCCATCACATCACATCACATCACATCACATCACATCACATCACATCACATCACATCTTCGCCATGCAACGCATGGTACAGGCCGGCGTCGTGCCGGTGACCTGGCAACAGGTACTGCTCGAATGGCAACGCGACTGGGCCCGCCGCGAGACGCACGACGCCGTAATGCAAGTCGTCAGAGAGCACTCTGGCACATATGGCATGGGTATCGACTACACCTTCACCATGGTGCACAAAGCCCCGCAGCGCATTGCCACACCGCACGAGTTGCTCGCGCCGATCCCGGCCCGGATCAGTGTTTGAGCCAGTCCCTCGTCCGCATATCCAACCTCATGACCACGCGCCACTCACTCCAGCCCGCGCCGCACGACCCGGCACGGGCGCCAACTTCTTTATTCAGGCGCGGGCACAGTGGTGGCGGCAACCGCACCTGATCTCTTGGGGCCGCCAGCACGGCGCAGGCGGCCAGCCCGAATCCGCCCAAACGCATTCTGGGATTATGGAAATGACCGCCTTATCCTCCGATTCCGCGCTTTTGAGCTTGTAGTCGATGACGGTCGCATATCAGCGCTAAGCGGTTATCCGTCCCACCATACCTTCACCCCATCCTCACCTCGATCTCGTCATAACGCCGGACCCGGTACACCACCATCGAGATCAGCCAGCTCAGCACGAACACGCCGATGATCACATAGCCGAGCATGCCGAAATGCTCGTTCAGCTCCCCGATCACGTCCCACAGGCCGCCTTCCAGCCCGAGCTTGTCGGCGATCAGCCCGAGTGCTTCGATGCCGCCGATGACCACTGCGACCACCACCGAGACCAGCGTGATGGTCATGTTGTAGTAGAGCTTGCGGATCGGCTTGGTGAAGGCCCAGCCGTAAGCGCCTAGCATCAGGATGCCGTCGGTGGTGTCCACCAGCGACATGCCGGCGGTGAACAGGGCGGGGAACACCATGATGGTCCAGAACGGCACGCCTTTTGCCGCCTCCGCCGCCGATAGCCCGAACAGCGCCACCTCGGTGGCGGTATCGAAGCCGAGACCGAACAGCAGCCCTATCGGGAACAGGTGCCAGCTGCGGCTGGCCAGCCGGAACAGCGGGCGGAACGGCCGCGAGAGCACGCCGCGGTTGTTCAGCAGCAGGTCCAGGTCCTGCTCCTTGAGCGCTTCGCCGCGCTTGACCGCGCGGAAGGCACGCCACACGGAGATCAGGATCAGCAGGTTGAAGAAGGCCAGCAGGAACAGGAACAGCGCGGAGACGCTGGTGCCGATCATGCCGCCCACGGCTTTCATGTCGGCAAAGCGCGTTTGCAGCGCGGCGGCGGCAACCGCGATGCCGATCGACATCAGCGTGACCACGGTGGAGTGGCCGAGCGAGAAGAAGAAGCCGACCGTCACCGGGCGCTTGCCTTCCTGCATCAGCTTGCGCGTGACGTTGTCGATGGCGGCGATATGGTCGGCGTCAACGGCGTGGCGCAGGCCGAGCGTGTAGGCCAGCACGGCGGACGCCAGCAGCATGGGGTGGTCGCGCAACGCTGCCAGTGCCCACAGCCAGGCCCCCACGTTGGCGGCGATCAGGAAGACGTAGAGCGCAATGACCTTGCGGCGCACGTCGGCGTCCTGGTCGTTGAAGATGCTGGCTAGAAAGCGGAACATGAGCGGTCCGTGAAAGATGGGGAATTCTGAATGGATGGACGCCAGGCCGGGACTCAAGCCCGCCGGCGGCGCCCGCGAAACAACCTGCGCCAGCCAATCACCACGCCACTGACCGAGACTACCAGCCCGGCAACCGAAAGTAACCAGACCGTTGCATCCCAGGCCGGGCGATGGCGCACCAGCCAGCCAAAGTCCCAGCTGTGCGCGGCATGGAACAGCCATCGGTAGGCACGGCGGCTGCGGTCGCTGCGGCCCAGCAGGTTGCCGGTGTCCGGGTCGATGTACACCCACGTGGCGCAGTCGTCGTCAAAGCGCACGCGCAGCACCGGCAGCTTGCGCGGCTGGTGGTGGCTGTACCAGTAGGCGTCGTCCTCGTGCAGCAGGTCGTGGCTGGCCACGGTGGCGTCCGGCATCAGCCGCGCGGCTGCCTGGGCCAGTGTCCGGGCAGAGAGCGCCAGCGGCGCGCCGGTGTTGGCGTGATAGGCGTGCGTGGTGGCCGCGGTCGCCACCAGCATGACCGGCACGCCGGCCTGCCAGGCCAGCTTGATCTCCCTTGGAGGCAGCGCGGTGTCGGACAGCAGGCTCGCCAGCGCCGCACCATCGCCGGCGGGAAAGCGCGGCAGGGTTTCTCCGGCGTAGCGTTCCAGCGCTGGCTGCGCAAACGCGCGCCCGGGAAACCACTGATTGGGATTGACCGATAGCCAGCCGCTGGCCAGCCACGCCACGAGGAACAGCGATGCGGCCAGCCCGGCGATATGGTGCCAGGCCATCCAGCCGTGATAGGGCGACGTGCCGCCGGCGCTGCCGTGCGCAAACCGGCGGCGCACGCGTAGCCGCAGCCAGCCGATCCAGATGCCGCTGACGGCCACGGCAATGCACGCGCCGGAGGTCCACAGCACTACCTGCCGCCATAGCGGCGGGTCGGCCCGCACCGGCGTGAAGTACAGCCAGTGCGGTACCGAGCCGAGCCAGTTCCAGAACCGTTCGGCGCGGTTCGTGTCGCGCATCACCTCGCCGGTCCGGGCAGACACATACAGCTCGGAGCCGGCCGCATCGTCCAGCACAATGCGATGCAGCGGCCGCCAGGGATTGAGCCCGTTGGGCACGGTCCACTGGTCGCGCTCCGCGGTTTCCACCCAGCGCGCGCCCGCCGCGCCGGAGAAACGTTGGGCGATGGCTTGCGCGGCAACGGCATCCACCTGCTCGATGGGCGCCGCGTCGCGGGCGGAGACGGTGTAAGGCTTGCCGTTCCAGTCGATCATCCGGTAGACCGGGTGCGTGCCCATGATCTCCAGGCGCAGGCTGCGCGGAAAGCGGGTGAGGCCCGCGCTGGCCATCGCGGCATCCGGCGTGATCCTTACCCCGGGCAGGTCCAGCGGCGGGAGCCCCGCGTGGCGCTCGGTGTCGGTCAGCGCGGGAAAGGCCACGTACATCATGACCAGTCCCGAGAGAAACCACATGGCGATCAGCAGGCAGCCCGCGATCCCGGCCCAGCGGTGCACCAGGTAGAGCCAGCGGCGCGTGAAGCGCCAGCAGGCTTCACGCCAGGGCAGGGGTGTGCTTGCCATGGCCGGCCTAGAAGTAGAAGTTGGCCGTCAGCTCGGCCGCGCGCGGCCGGCCCAGCAGCCACTGGCTGCCGCTGTTGCCAGAGGATTCGGCGTAGTCGCGGTTGAACAGGTTGTACACGCGCAGCGTCAGCGTCGTCTTGCGCGATACGCGCCATTGCAGCGAGGCATCCACCACCGCGTACGACGGCATGGTGGTGGTATTGGCGTTGTTGGTATAGCGCTTGCCCACGTAGCGCAGGCCGCTGCCTGCCTGCCACCGCGGTGCGAAGGCCCACGTCAGCCACAGGTTGGCCGCCTGCTGCGCAACGCTGGTGGGCACGTTGCCATTGCGCGAGACCAGCGCGCCGTTCACGCTTTCCGCCAAGTCGTCGTAGCGGGCGCGCAGCACGGTGCCGTTGGCATCCAAGCGCAACCCGCGCATGAGTTCCACGCTGACCGAGGCCTCCAGCCCGCGCGAGGATTGCTCGCCCACCTGCACCGACAACGCCGGGTTGCTGGCGTCGCGTGTCAGCAGGTTCTTCTTGACGATCTGGTAGGCGGCAAAGGTCCACTCGCCGCGCTGGTTCCAGAACGATTGCTTGACCCCGGCTTCGATCTGCCGCCCGGTGGCCAGCTTGAAATCTTTCTGTGCGTCCGAGGTGGAGATCAGTGCGCCAAGGGGATCGGTGGCGGTGGCGTACTGCGCATACACCGACAAGGCTGGCGTGAATGCGTAGACCGTGCCCGCACGCCACGTGATGTTGTTGAAGCTGCGGGTCCAGTCGTCGCCCGTGACCAGGTTGCCGCGTTCCAGCTGGGCATGGTCCAGCCGCACGCCGCCAATTACCGACCATTGCCGGGTCAGCTTGAGGCGGTCCTCGCCAAACAGCGCGGCTTGCGTGGTGTGGGTGCGAAAGCGCGGCGACGTGACAATGCCCGGCGGGCTGAAGAACTGGCCCGGGTCGAACTGGTAGGCATTGACCGTGGACGCGCCGCCATAGGGCGAGTTGTTGCTGTGAGTGAAGTTGATGCGGTTGACGTCGAACCCCACCATGGCGGTATTGGCCATGCCGAACAGCTGGCCATCGATCTTCAGGTCGGCGCGGTCGCCCACCTGTTCCTGGTCATGCAGGATCTCCAGATAGTCGGTGCGGCGCACCTGGCCCGTCGCGGGCAGGAAGGTATAGGACTCGGCGTCGCGCCAGTGGCGCTGGCTGGTGAGGTAATAGAACTGGTTGCGCACCATGACGCGCTCGTTGGGCTGCCACTGCGCCGCGAGCCGGGTCCAGCGGTCGCGGTAGGTGATGTCGGCATCGCCAACGTTGTAGTTCTTCTTGCGTAGCGAGGTGTCCAGGCTGCCGCCCGCCAGCGGCGTGCCCAGGTACTGCATCGGGTGCTGGTCGGCGTCGTCATAGGACAGCGTCAGGTTGAACTCAGGCGATACGTCCAGCCGCGCCGCGGCCGACACCGCCAGGCTGCGCGAGTCGCCCCGGTCCACCCAGCCGCCGGAGCGGCCGTAGCTGGCGTTGAAGCGGTAGGAGAGGGTCTCGTTGACCGCGCCGCCGCTGTCGAACGCCGCGCGCGCTGTTTTTTGCGTGCCGCCGGTGAGCTGCAGCTCGTTGGCGATCGGCGCGCGCATCGGCTTCTTGGGAATCACGTTGACCACGCCGCCGATCGCGCCCTCGCCAACCATGACCGAGGCCGCGCCGCGCAGCACTTCGATGCGGTCCACGGACGAGGTATCGAAGGGGAAGGTGACGGTGCCGGAGGCCACGTAGAGGCGCGTGCCATCGTACAGCTGCATCACCGAGCCTTGTCCTGCAAAGCCGCGTGCCGCGAGCGCCGTGCCGCCGTTGCCGGGCGCGCCATTGGAGGTGATGCCGGTGGCGCGGGTCACGGCCTCGCGCACCGACAAATCGCCGCGTTCGCGAATGGTGTCGCCGGACAGGACTTCCACGCTAGCGGGCGTTTCCAGCGGGGTCAGGCCAAGGCGGCTGCCGGTGCTGGTGGGCTCGGACAGCGCCAGCCCGGCCGGCTGCGAGGCGCTCCTGACTACCACTGGCGGTAGCACCGTGCTGTCGCCGCGCGACGGCTGCGATTGCGCCCGCTCTGAAGGTTGCGCATCGTCCGCCGCCCAGGCGGCATCGGCGCCCAGGCCGGCGAAGGCCCCCAGCGATAGCGCGAGCGCGCAATGATGCGCGAGCTGGCGCGGCGGCTTGGGCGCATGACGACGTTGGCGTGGCGTGACGGCCGCCGGCGAGGCGGTACAGGCAATGCAAGGGCGCGCGGACATGGACTTTCCATCATTGGCCGCGGGGGCGACCCCGCCCGGCGGCAATAAACGAACCAGCCGCGGACGAGCGCGCAGTGACGGCCGGGCGCGTGGCCAGCCGTCTCACGCCTGGCCGCCCGTCCGCAGCCCCGGTGATCGGTCGAAGGCCGGTATCCGGGCTTGCAGGGGGACGCCTGCCGCTGGGGCGCGTCCGGGGTGCCGCCTTCCCGCGCGATGATGCGCAGTGGCTGCCGCGGCCTGTTGGCGCGGCGTGACACCTTTGTACCTGCTGACCGTTGCGGGGGCAGCACAGGATTAGCCGCGGCATGGCCGGCGGCGCACCTGTTTCCCGTTTAACCCCCGCCGCGCGCTGCGCGCCGGAGGCACCTTCGAACCCTTGGCAGTCCACTAGCCAGGTAATTGCAAGTCAATTGCAATTACCGAGTGGAATGCGAGGCGCATTGTAGCCGTATTTGCGCCGCTTTCGGGGGCGGATGGCAGGTGTTTTTTTTGGCACCGTGCGGGTGCGCGAGCGTTTCGGCCTGGCACAACCTGTCGCCATTTTGGTGCTTCATGCGACATTTTCTGCGCTTCGTGGCCTTTCGTGCGGTCCTGTCGCGCCTTTCGCTAAAGAAGGCGAGCCCGGCTCCGATATTCGGAGGTGCCGCATGCCTCCTGCATGACCGGCCATTGCCCCGAGAAGCGAATGCCATGAATCGTCTGACCCTGCGAAAAAAGCTGTGGATTCCCCTTGTGCTGGCCTGGCTCGGCCTGCTGTTGCTGACCGTGATGCACGCCTTCCAGACCCGCCAGCTGCAAATGGCCGATCGCCGCGGCGAGCTGGCTAACATTGTCGACATGTCGCTCTCGCTGGTGCGCGACTATGCCGAGCAGGCGCGCCAGGGCAAGATGTCCGAGGCCGATGCCAAGGCCCAGGCCACGGCCCGCGTTGCCGCGCAGCGTTATGGCAAGGATGGCTACATCACCATCGTCGGCGCGGATTCCGTGCTGTTGATGCATCCCATCAACGCCAAGCTCAACGGCAAGAACATGAGCGACTTCAAGGACGCCAAGGGCAACGCCTTGTATGCCGATATCGCGGCCCGCGGCGCGTCGGCCGAAGGCGCTGGCCACCTGGACTACTGGTGGCCCAAGCCGGGCAGCGACCAGCCGAGCCCCAAGATCGGCTACGTGGCGCGCTTCAAGCCGTGGGGCTGGGACCTGGTCGCCGGCACGTATATGGATGACGTGCAAGCGCAGTTCCGCGCCTCGCTGTATCAATCGCTGGGGCTGCTGGTGCTGCTGGGCATCGTGATTTCCGCGGTGGCCACGCTGCTGATCCGCAGCATCCAGAGCTCGGTGGGCGGCGAGCCCGCTACCGCTGCGGCCCTTGCCTTGCGCATGGCCAGCGGCGACCTCACGGCGCGCGTCGAAACCCACCCGGACGACCGCTCCAGCCTGATGTACGCCATCGGCCATATGCGCGACCAGCTCGCCGGCACGGTGGCGGGCATCCAGCAATCGGCCGATTCCATCACCTCGGCGGCCCAGGAGATCGCCTCGGGCAATAGCGACCTGTCGAGCCGCACCGAGCAGCAGGCGGCCTCGCTGCAGCAGACCGCCGCCAGCATGGAGCAGATCACCGCGACGGTGCGCCAGAACGCCGACAACGCCAAGGAGGCCAGCCAGTATGTGGCTGACGCCTCGCAGATCGCGAAGCAGGGCGGCAGCGTGGTCAGCCAGGTGGTGGACAAGATGCGCGGCATCACCGCCAGCTCGCGCAAGATCAACGACATCATCGGCGTGATCGACGGCATCGCTTTCCAGACCAATATCCTGGCGCTCAACGCCGCGGTGGAAGCCGCGCGCGCCGGCGAGCAAGGACGCGGGTTTGCGGTGGTGGCTGGGGAGGTGCGCAACCTGGCGCAGCGCAGCGCGGGCGCGGCCAAGGAAATCAAGACGCTGATCGTGGAGTCGGTGGGCCAGGTCGACAGCGGCTCGGCACTGGTGGAGCAGGCCGGGCAGACCATGGCCGAGATCGTCAACGCGGTCGGCCGCGTGACGTCGATCATGGATGGCATCGCCTCGGCCACCGCGGAGCAGCGCACCGGCATCGAGGAGGTCAATCGCGCGGTCGCGCAGATGGACCAGATGACGCAGCAGAACGCGGCGCTGGTGGAGCAGGCGAGCGCGGCCGCCACGTCGCTGGAAGACCAGGCCGGCGCGCTGCACCATGCCGTGTCGGCCTTCCGCCTGTCGGCCGCCTGAGCACTGAGCGCTGACCGGGCGCTCAGCGTGCCTGGCCCTACAGCAGCGATTTGCCCTGCGCGAGGATCTTGTCGCAGACCTGCTTGGTGACCTGGTCCTTGAGGCCGCCGCCGCTCAGGTCGAACTGCTTGCCATCGCTGCTGCTCAGGATGCCCTTGGCGCCGCTGGTGTAGCCGGCGTCGGATGTGGGAGAGTCGCCGCCGACCTTGCCCAGCAGCTTGTCTTTGACCGAGGCGGCGCCGCTGGCGCCGCCAAGGTAGTTGTTCTTCACGCAGTACTCCAGGATCCCGGCGACATTGCCGGTGCTGCCCGAACTCAGCGATTGCAGCGAGGGCATTCCACTCATCCCGCCCAGGCTGCTGCCCAGGCCGCTCAGGCCACCGGACGAACTCTCGGTGCCGCCCTGCGTGGCGCCTTTGAGCAGGTCCCCGAGCTGCGCATGCGCGGCTGCCACCGGTAGCAGCGCGGCGATCAGGATTTTCACGGCGGTGGTGCGATAGAGGCTGGCGTTCATGCGGCATCCTTCTGGCGGCGTGGAAACAGTCTTCACTATAGTGCTTGCCGCATCGGCCATCGCCTTTCGCTGCAGTGGCGCTTTCTTCTCTCCGCTCTAGCCGATTTGCATGACGCGCGCATTAAGCGAGGCCTCGCGCATGCGATTGATCGTTCTGTAAGTCAGAATGTCGTGTCAGTGATACGGATTTTCCCAATTGAGTGTATCGATTTACCCAAATGCTGGATTTGTCGTCTTTGCGTCACCTCTGTGTCACGAACGCCAATCACTATCTGCGCCCACAAGAGCCTTGCCAGCGCGCCCGGACGAAAGACGCGCGGACCAGCCGGGTCAATACAAAACAGAGTCATCAGGGAAATCGAATCCAATGCGCCACACCAGATCCATCCTCGGCCTAGCGGCCTCCTTGTGCATCGCCGGCGGCTTCTACGGTTGCAACGGCAACGGCGAGCAATCCGCCAACACCGCGCCGGCCGCACCGAGCACGCCCGTCACGCCCGTTACGCCGCCGCCGGTTGCCGAAGTCACCGGCAAGTGGACCACCGGCGACCTGCACGTCCACACCATCGAATCGAACGACGCGCAGAGCCCGCTCACCACGGTGCTCGACCAGGCCTTCACTGCTAACAACCTCGACTGGATGGCCTTGTCGAACCACCTGCGCGTGTCGGATCGCGATAATACGGGCACGGCAATCCCAGGCGGCTCGATCCCATTCTCGAAGGGCCTGGCTAACTACGAAGTCCCGGCCGTCAAGCAACTGCAGGCCGATGGCCGCTACCCCGGCAAGTTGATCTTCTCGACCTTCGAGTGGGACATGCCCACCCACGATCACGTCAACGTGGGCATCTTCAGCGGTTCGCCCGCACTCGCAACGGCGGTCAAGGGCGCCAACGAATTCGAGTATTTCTTCACCAGCCGCCCCGACACCATGTTCGATCCGGCGGACGTGGCGGCCTGGAACGCCAAGGCGCCGCGCACCGCCGCCTCCAGCCACGCCGATGCGGTGCAGGCGTTCACCTGGCTCAAGACCAACTTCCCCGATACCAGCTACGCGCTGATCAACCATCCGTCGCGCAATCCAGGCAAGTACACGGCCGCCGACTACCGCGAATTCAATGACCTCGCGCCGAACATCGCGTTCGCGGTGGAAGGCATGGTCGGCAATCAGATGGAGCCCGACCGCGGCGGCTATAACAGCAGCTATGTTGATGCGAACCTCAAGTCGCGCACCTACGGCGGCGTGGACTACGTGGTCGCGCAGGTCGGCGGGATCTGGGACGCGCTGCTGGGCGACGGCCGCCGCTTCTGGAACATCGCGAATTCGGACCACCATTTCAAGACCGCCGGCGGGCTTTTCAGCAGCGGCTACTTCCCCGGCGAGTACGCCCGCAATTACGTCTGGCTGGAGGGGACCGGCATCAAGTCAGTGGTGGATGGATTACGCGCCGGCAAGGCGTTCTCGGTGTTCGGCGATCTCATCAACGCGCTGGACTTCAACGTGGCCGCGAGCGGCACCAAACGCGAGATGGGCGGTGAGCTCAAGGCCCGTGCCGGCGACAGCGTGACGGTGACCATCCGCTTCAAGAGCCCGGAGCGCAACAACTTCGAGTACCCGCTGGACAGCGGCGCCAACGTCAACGTCAAGCCCACGGTGGACCACATCGACCTGATCGCCGGCGACGTCACGCCGCGCGCCTTGCCCGGCACGCCTGGCTACAGCAAGGACACCAATGACTCCACCAAGGTCATCGCCACCTTCACCAAGGCCGACTGGAAGCTGGACAAGGACGGCTACAACACGGTGACCTACACCTTCAACGCGGCCAAGAGCCAGTACTTCCGGCTGCGCGGCACCAATCTTGGCATGAACGTGCCGGGCGAGACCGCCAACGGCAACCCGCTGCCCGACCTGAAGACGGACCTGACGGAGAACACGCCGCGCTTCAACGCCATCAACGCGCGCAACTACAACGACCTGTGGTTCTATTCGAACCCCGTGTTCGTGACTGTCGCTTCCGGCACCTGAGGTAGCTGAGGCAGGGGGCGCGCCCGCTGGCGGGGCAACGCGCCCCGATCTGAAAATTCTCGTGCGCGGTATTCGGATCTTTACGCATGGCCCAGCCACGCGGCGCCGCGTCTTGACGATCCGGGGGAAACGGTTTCCACTAGCAGTTCGGCCGGGCGCGCGGCGCGCGGCGCGCGCCCGGGAACTCACCTGGAGAGAAGGAAACGGATCGCCATGGCCATTACCACCAGCGTCAGAAAAAAGAAGAAGTACCGCAAGGCAGTGCTGAACCTGCGCGCCGCCATCAAGCGCGGCAACGAGGAAGCCATCAGGATCCGCCGCGAGCAGTTGAAGGCGCTGCCCGTGCCGCGCCAGCGCTACGCGCGTGCGGCCACCACCTGAGCGCCGCGCCGCGTTTTACCCGGAAGCTGCCTAGAACGAACCGAAGGCGCCGCCGAGCGCGATGACCGCCGCCAGCGCCGCGATCGGGCCGATGACGCCAACCACCACGATATCGCGATAGCTTTCGCGATGCGTGGTGCCGCAAACCGCCAGCAGCGTCACCACCGCGCCGTTGTGCGGCAGGCTGTCCAGTGTGCCAGCGCCAATCACGGCGACCCTGTGCATCAGGGCCGGGTCGATGCCTGTCACCTCAGATAGCTGCAGGTAAGTGCCGCCCAGCGCCTGCAGGGCGATGGTCAGCCCGCCCGAAGCCGAGCCAGTCAGCGCGGCGAGCACATTGGTGGCCACCGCCAGCGATACCAGTGGACCGCCCGCGATCGATAACACCCATTCGCGCACCAGTTCAAAGGCCGGCAGGGCAGCCACGACCGAGCCAAAGCCCACCAGGCTGGCCACGCTGATTGCCGGCAGCACGGCGGCATTGGCGCCCGCGTCCATGCTCTCGCGCAGCTTGCCCAGGCGCTTGCGGTGCAATGCCAGCAGGCAGAGGATGGCCGCTGCCAGCGCCACCAGCACCGCCCATACGCCCCCCAGCGCCGCCAGGCTGGTGCCGCCCCAGCGCTCGTTCGCCAGGTAGCTCGCGTCCCAGCGGGGCAACACCAGCAAGCTCATCGCCAGGTTCACGGCCACCACCATCACCAAGGGCAGGAACGCGCTCCACACTGCCGGCCATTCGGCGCTGCGCGCGCCGTGGCGCGCTTCGGCGGGATCGAACGCATTGGCCACCGTGGCGCGCTCGCGTACCAGTTCATCGCCAGCGGCACGGTCGGCGGATTCCAGCGCCTCGTCGCCAAAGCCTTCGCCCGCGCGGCGCGCGCCGCGCTCCATGCGCGCGAGCCACCACAGGCCGAAGGCCAGCATGATGGCGGACGCCAGCACGCCCAGGCCCGGCGCGGCAAACGGCGTGGTGCCGAAGAACGGCATCGGGATCGCGTTCTGGATGGCCGGCGTGCCGGGCAGGGCGGACATGGTGAAGGTGGAGGTGCCCAGCGCAATCGCAGCCGGCATCAGCCGGCGCGGGATCTGCGCGGCGGCGAACAGCGCTTGCGCCATCGGCGCTAGCACGAAGAAGGCCACGAACAGGCTGACGCCGCCGTAGGTGACCAACGCGCCGGCCAGCACCACCGCCAGGATGGCGCGCCGTGGCCCGAGCGTGAGCGTCATCCATGCGGCGATGGCATTGACGCAGCCGCTGTCATCCATCAGTTTGCCGAACAGCGCGCCAAGCAGGAACAACGGGAAGAATTGGGCAAGGAAGCCCGCGGCGCTACCCATGAAGGTCTGGGTCCAGTGCGCCAGCAGGGGCTCGCCGGCCGTGGCCGCGGCCAGCAGCGACGCCGCCGGCGCCACCAGCAGGATGCTCCAGCCCCGGTAGGCCAGCCAGATCAGCAGGCCAAGGGCCAGCAGGATGCCAAGAAGGCCCATGGTGTCAGTGCTCCCGCAGCAGTTTTCAAACCTATACAGCATAGGTGACGCGGCGGTGCGAGCGGTGCAGCGATGAGTGTTATTGCGCTTGCCGCTCCAGCACCTCCCAGAGTTCCAGCAGGGTAGGGTTGCTGGCATGGGCGGCGCGATACGCACAGATATCGAATGCCGAGCACCACGCGGCGTCTCCTGCCGGCACCAGCGTGCCCGCCGCGAGCGCATCGGCCGCGGTGGTGCGCGGCAGCCAGGCCACGCCGTGGCCTTCGCCGGCCATCTTCATCAACAGGATTGCCATGTCGGCCTCATAGCAACGCGCCAGCGCACGGCGTGGCGGCGCGTCTTCGAGGATCACCTCGACGATGCGCCCAAGCGTGGTGCTGGCCGTATAGGCCAGGTAGGGAATCGGTTTGGCGCCACTGCTGCCTAGCGGGAACAGCGGGGCGCCGCGCGCATTGGGCGCGCACAGCGGCATCAGCACGTCGTGCCCGACCGTGAGGCTGCGGAACTTGTCCGGATCCAGCGAGACCGGCACCCGCGCATGGTTGTAGCCCAGCATCAGGTCGCAGTTGCCTTCCGACAGCGCCACCACGGCTTCGAGCACGTTGGCGGCCACGACCCGGGCATTGAACTGGCCGTAGCGCTTCTGGCATGCCTTGAGCCAGCCCGGCAGGAAGGTCAGCGACAAGGTATGCCCGGCGGCGATCTGGATGGCCTTGCCCGGCATGCGGCTTTCCTGGCGCAGCGTGGCACGTGCCTCCATCAGCAGCGTGAGTGCCTCGCGCCCGCTGGTGCAGAAGGTTTTGCCGGCCGGGGTCAGGTCCATGGGGAAGGTGTTGCGGTCGACCAGCACCGCGCCGGCCCAGTCCTCCAGCGAGCGGATGCGCCGTGACAGTGCCGACTGCGTGATATGCCGCAACTCGGCGGCGCGCGAGAAGCTGCGCGTCTTCTCCAGGACCAGCAGGTCGTCGATCCATTTCAGCTGCATGGGATGTGCCTTCGGAAGCGTCGGAACGGTGAGGGAAAGCCTGCCGCCGGCTTGGCCTGCCAAGGGCGCCAGGCCGTGGCCGCAATGCGTATTCCATTTTCGCATAGCTCTATGGCCGATCCGCATTCCGGTGGCCGCCGGGCGGGCCTAAAATCTGCGCTTCCCGTCAGTCAATCTCGCCCCAAGGCGAAGCCAGATCCAGCATGACAGGGGCGCGCAAACAAGCCGGCAGCCAAAGCGGCTGCGCCCCGGACCGTTCCGACTCTACCTCGGCAGTTAACGTCTTCGACGCTATCCGGAGCTACCCTGATCATGTTTATCCAGTCGCTTTACCGTACCCGCACGTTGCAGGGGCCAGCCCGTCTCTTCCGTGGGGGCAAGCGGGCACAAGCTGGCCTGCTGCTGGCGCTGGCCGCGGGCGCCGCTGCCACCGCCACGCCAGCCGCCGCAGCGGACTACCCGGACCACGCGGTCCAGCTGGTGCTGTCCTTCCCGCCGTCCGGCGCCACCGATGTGCTGGCGCGCGCGGTGGGCCAGCGCCTGTCCACCGTGCTCAAGCAACCGGTGGTGGTGGACAACCGCCCCGGCGCTGGCGGGGCTATCGGCATGAGCTTCGCGGCCAAGGCCGCGCCCGATGGCTATACGCTCTACCTGGCCGCTGTCAGCAATGCCGCCATCGCGGCTGCGACGTATAGCAACCAGCCCGCCAGCCTCGCCCGCGATTTCGTGCCCATTGCCGGCATCGGCACCGTGCCGCATATCCTGGTGGTGCCGGCCTCGTTGCCGGCGCATTCGGTGCCTGAGCTGGTCAGCCTGCTCAAGGCGTCTCCCGGCAAGTACAACTTTGCCTCGCAGGGCTCCGGCACGTTGTCGCACCTGGAGTCGGAGCTGTTCAAGCTGCGTACCGGCGTGGACGTGGTGCACGTGCCGTACAAGGGCAGCGCCTTCGCGCTGCCGGACCTGATGGCAGGCCGGGCGAGCATGATGTTCGACAGCATTCCCTCGGCCCTGCCGCACGTGAAATCCGGCAAGCTGCGGTTGCTGGCGGTGGCGTCCGAGCATCGTCTGAGCTCCTTGCCCGATGCCCAGACGGTGACCGAGGCCGGCATCCGAGACTTCCGTGCCGACAACCTGTTCGGCCTGGTTGCGCCCAAGGGCACGCCGCCCCAGGTGCTCAAGCAACTTTCCGCCGCGATGAAAGAAGTGCTGGCCGCGCCGGAGCTGGCTGCGGCCATGGAAGCACAGGGCGTGCAGATCAAGTACACCGCGCCCGAGCCGTTTGGCCGCATGATCGGCGACGAGATGCGCGCGTGGGAGAAGGTGGCGCGCGCGGCCAACGTCAAGATCGAGTAGCCGCCGCGCAAGAACAAAGCACAAACGCATCTGGCCGGCGCTGCCGTGCAAGCCGCTGGCCAGAACCCCCAACCCTCGGAGCCTCGCAAAGCCATGACCAATTTCTGGAATTTCCCCTATCCTTCGCAACGCGTGCCCGTGCTGGCCGACAACGTGGTGGCCACCTCGCAGCCGCTGGCGGCCGCGGCAGGCCTACGCATGCTGGCCCGCGGCGGCAACGCCGTGGACGCGGCGCTGGCCACGGCGATCGCGCTGACCGTGGTCGAGCCGTGTATGAACGGGATCGGCGGCGATGCCTTTGCGCTGATCTGGGATGGCAAGGAGCTGCATGGCTTGAACGCCAGTGGACGGGCGCCGGCGGCGTGGACGCCCGAGTATTTCTCGCGCTACGGCAGCATGCCGGTCAACGGCTGGGACACCGTGACCGTGCCTGGCGCCGTTTCCGGCTGGCGCGCCACCTGGGAAAAGTTCGGCAGCCTGCCGTTTGCCGAGCTCTTCGAGCCCGCGCTGGAATACGCGCGCAACGGGTTCCTGGTCTCACACACCGTGCACCGCCAGTGGCAGGCGCAGGTGCCCGTGCTGATCGACAAGCCGGGCTTTGCCGACGCCTTCGCGCCGAACGGGCGCGCGCCGCTGCCGGGCGAGCGCTTCATCTGCGCGGGCCAGGCGCAGACGCTGGCGCGCATCGCCCAGACCAAGGGCGACGATTTCTATCACGGTGAGCTGGCCGGCCGTATCGCCGCGCATGCGCGCGCCACTGGCGGGCTGATCACCGAGGCCGACCTGGCCGCCCATCGCGCTGACTGGGTCCAGCCGATCAGCATGTCCTATCGCGACCTGGAGTTGTTCGAGATCGGCCCGAACGGGCAGGGCATCGGCGCGCTGATGGCGCTGGGCATGCTGGAGCATTTCGATGTCGCGGCAATGGGCGTGGACTCCGCCGCCGCTATCCATGTGCAGGTGGAAGCCATGAAGCTGGCGTTTGCCGATCTGCACGCGTATGTGGGCGACCCTACGGCAATGACCGAGGTGCAGGCCGCCCACCTGCTCGATCGCGCCTACCTGGCCAGCCGCGCCAAGGCCATCGACCCGGAGCGCGCGGCGGCAGCCGGCCCGGGCAAGCCCCACAGCGGCGGCACCGTGTACCTGACCACGGCGGACAAGAGCGGCATGATGGTGTCGTACATCCAGTCCAACTTCAAAGGCTTCGGCTCCGGCGTGGTCGTGCCCGGCACCGGCATTGCGCTGCATAACCGTGGCTGGGGCTTCAATCTCAAGCCGGGCCACCCCAACCAGGTGAGCCCTGGCAAGCGGCCGTTCCACACCATCATCCCTGGCTTCCTGATGCGCAAGGGCGCGCCGCTGGCCAGCTTCGGCGTGATGGGCGGCTCGATGCAGGCGCAAGGCCACCTGCAAATGGCCAGCCGGCTTGCGGATTTCGGACAGAACCCGCAAGCCGCGTGCGATGCGCCTCGCTGGCGCGTGCTGGACGACAACGCCACCATCGCGGTGGAGTGGAATTGCCCCGCCGCCACCGTGGAAGGCTTGCGCGCGCGCGGCCACAAGGTGGACGTGGCGCCGCAGGGTAACCTGGAATTCGGCGGCGCGCAGATCGCGATGCGCATGGAGGATGGCTACGCGGCGGCTTCGGACCACCGCAAGGACGGCTATCCGCTGGGGTTCTGAGCACGTTTCCTGCCTGCCGGCTGGCGGCACCGGAGTGGCTCGCGCGCCAGCCACGGCGCAAAAAATGCTCCGGTGCGTGGTCCAGGGCACATTAAACGGCCGTACCACGGGCCTACACTGGCGCCATCCCTTCGAGGAAGGCCGCCATGAACAAGCTAAGGTCCAGCCGTCTGCTCGATCGCATCTCGCCGTCTGTGCTGGCCGACCTGCGCCGCATGCGTGCCGCCGCCGAGGCCGAGCGTGCGCTGGCCGCGCAGGTTGCAGCAAGTGGCGCGGGTGCCATGGAATGCGATAACAACCCGCTAAACGATGCTAACTACATCGAAATAGCGCGCTACGATCCAAGGCGCGGCAGGTTCGTGATGGAGCGCCGCCGCGCCAGCCAGCGCGTTAAATAGGCGCTCGCCAGCCAATCTGAACGCGGTGCCGCGCGCGCCAGGCCAGCGCCAGCCCCGGTGGCGCTGGCGGTGGCCTGCACGGCACACCCCCCTCCAACCCCCTTCTTCGGCTGGTGCCTGAGCCCATGGCCGGAGTTGGTATAATCGCCCACTACCCCAAACATGCCGCCTGGCGCTGCGTGCCGGGCTGTGGCGACAAGCCAGGCCCAGGCAGCAAAGCAGCACGGCGGTCCAACGCGTGACGAGGAGTTACGTGGCCGGAACAGAAATCGCAGTGCAAACCGTCCCGCAAGCGGGCCATGCCGTATCGTCCGGCAGCTCATTCCATACCGCCCTCAAGATCCTGCCCGCCGCGCAACGCGAGGCGATGTTCGAGATCTATGGCTTTTGCCGTGCGGTGGACGATATTGCCGATGGCGATGGCCCGCGCGCCACGCGCCTTGCCGGGCTTGACGCCTGGCGCGCCGATCTTGCCGCGTGCTATGCCGGCACGCCGCCGGCGGCATTGCGCGGGCTGGCTGCCCAGATTCAGCGCTTCGGCTTGCAGCAGGAGGATTTCCTCGCCGTCATCGATGGCATGGCCATGGACGTGCACGCGGATATCCGCGCCCCCGACAACGCTACGCTGGATCTCTATTGCGACCGCGTGGCCAGTGCGGTGGGGCGCCTTGCCGTGCGTGTGTTCGGTATGGAGCGCGATGCCGGCGTAGCGCTGGCGCATCACCTTGGCCGCGCGTTGCAATTGACCAATATCCTGCGCGATATCGACGAAGACGCGGAGCTGGGCCGTGTGTACCTGCCGGCCGAAGCGCTGCTGGGCGCGGGCGTGCCGATCGGCGCGCCGCATGCCATCGTCGGGCATCCCGCCGTTGGCCGCGCGTGCCTGGACGTCGCGCAGCAGGCGCAGGCGTACTACGACCAGGCATTCGCCATCATGAACGCGGCGCCGCGCCGCACGGTCCGTTCGCCGCGCATCATGGGCGAGGTCTACCACGTGATCCTGCAGGGTTTGCTGGCACGCGGCTGGGCTGCTCCGCGTGCGCGGGTGCGCGTGCCGCGGCCGCGATTGTTATGGATTTTGCTGCGGCATGGCCTCGTCTGAGGTGGTCCCGCCGATTGACTGCCGCACAAGGCCGCTGACGGCCGCGTGCGGCATTGCCGTAATTGCGTTGTTGAAAAGAGGACATCGAAACCGATGAGCCAAGTTGCACTATCCCCCAATTCGAATGAGCCCGCGCAAGATGAGCTGGAGGGCACGCTTGACCGCGCGCTTGACGCCTTGCTGGCGAGCCAGCGGCCGGATGGCCACTGGGTGTTCGAGCTGGAGGCCGACGCCACGATTCCGGCGGAATATGTACTGCTGGTGCACTACCTGGGCGAGACCCCGGATACCGTGCTGGAAGCCCGTATCGCGCGTTACCTGCGCCGCATCCAGAACGCCGATGGCGGCTGGCCGCTGTTCCATCAGGGCCGCTCGGACATCAGCGCCAGCGTGAAGGCGTATTTCGCACTCAAGATGATTGGCGACGACACCGAGTCGGAGCCTATGCGCCGTGCCCGCGCCGCCATCCACGGGATGGGCGGCGCCGAGGCCAGCAATGTCTTCACCCGCACGCTGCTCGCGCTGTACGGCGTGATGCCGTGGCAGGCGGTGCCGATGATGCCGGTGGAGATCATGTTGCTGCCGCTGTGGTTCCCGTTCCACCTGTCCAAGGTCGCGTACTGGGCCCGCACGGTGATCGTGCCGCTGCTGGTGCTCAACAGCCTGCGTCCCCAGGCCAGGAACCCGCGTGGCGTGGGCATCGACGAATTGTTCATCCGTCCTTGCCAGGCAGCCCGGCTGGCCCCGCGCGCGCCGCACCAGAAGCGCGTGTGGTTCGGCTTGTTCCGTGTGCTCGACGCCGGCTTGCGCGTGGCGGAGCCATTGTTCCCCCGCAGCCTGCGCGCGCGCGCCATCGCCCGCGCCGAGAAGTTCGTGCGCGAACGCCTGAACGGCGAGGATGGCCTGGGTGCGATCTTTCCGGCCATGGCGAATGCCGTGATGATGTTCGACGTGCTCGGCGTGCCGCGCACCGATCCCGATGTGGCGGTGGCCCGCGCCTCCATCGAGAAGCTGCTGGTGGTGCATGGCGACGAGGCCTATTGCCAGCCGTGCCTGTCGCCGGTGTGGGACACCTCGCTGGCCAGCCACGCCTTGCTGGAAGTGGGCGGCCCGCGCGCCGAGGCGGCCGTTGAGCGCGGCTTGCAATGGCTGCGCCCGCTGCAGGTGCTGGACGTGCGCGGCGACTGGATCGTGCGGCGCCCCGACGTGCGTCCCGGCGGCTGGGCTTTCCAGTACGCCAACCCGCATTACCCGGACGTGGACGACACCGCCGTGGTGGCGATGGCCATGGACCGCGCGGCGCGCACCGGCGCAGCCGCGCCGGCTGTGGCACCGGCCAGCCATCGTTCACGCTACGAAGAGGCTGTCAGCCGCGCGCGCGAGTGGGTGGCGGGCATGCAGAGCGGCAACGGCGGCTGGGGCGCGTTCGAGCCCGAGAACACGCATGAGTACCTGAACAATATCCCGTTCGCGGATCATGGTGCCTTGCTCGATCCGCCCACCGCCGACGTGTCGGCGCGCTGTCTGTCGATGCTCGCGCAACTGGGCGAGACCGCGGCCAGCAGCGAAGCCTTCCGGCGCGCCCAGCGTTACCTGCTCGACGAGCAGATGGCCGACGGCAGCTGGTATGGCCGCTGGGGCACGAACTATGTCTACGGCACGTGGAGCGCGCTGTGTGCGCTCAATGCGGCCGGCATGGCGCCCGAAGCGCCGGAAATGCGCCGCGCCGCCGACTGGCTGATCTCGATCCAGAACGCTGACGGCGGCTGGGGCGAGGACGGCAGCAGCTACCGCCTCGACTACCAGGGCTACGAGACCGCGCCGAGCGTGCCGTCGCAAACCGCCTGGGCGGTGCTGGGCCTGATGGCCGCGGGCCAGGTCGATCATCCGGCCGTGGCGCGTGGTGTGGACTACCTCATGCGCATGCAGCAGGCCGACGGCCTGTGGAGCGAGGCGCGCTTCACCGCGGTGGGCTTCCCCCGCGTGTTCTACCTGCGCTACCACGGCTACGCGCGCTTCTTCCCGCTGTGGGCACTGGCGCGCTACCGCAACCTGCGCCGCGACGGCACGCGGGCAGTGGCGTGGGGGATGTGACGGCGCCAAGCTTGCCGCAACGCCATGCCGGTCCCACGCTGGTGGTGACTGGCATGCGCTTCGAGGCCGGCATCGCCGCCGGCCCCGGCGTTGAAACCCTGCACGGCCTGCGCGCCGAAGCCTTGGCGCAAGGCCTGCGGCAACGCCTGGCGCATCCCTGCGCCGGCGTGATCAGCTTTGGCGTGGCCGGCGGGCTGGATCCCGCGCTGTTGCCCGGCCGGGTGATCGTCGCCTCTGCCATCCATGATGGGAATCGATTGCGGCCCGTTGACGCCAGTTGGTCGCGCTCGCTTTCGCTTGCCTTGCCCGAGGCCATTTCCGGCGTGCTTGCCGGCGCTGACCAGGCTGTGACCTCGGTGGCGGCCAAGACGGCGTTGCATGCGGCCACCGGTGCGCTGGCGGTCGACATGGAATCGCATATCGCAGCGCGTGTCGCCGAGGAATTCGGGCTGCCGTTCGCCGCCTGCCGGGTGGTGATCGATCCCGCGCAGCGGGAAGTGCCGCCCGCCGCGGTGGCCGGCATGGGTCCCGATGGCAGCACCGACATCTGGGCATTGCTCAAGGCGCTGCTGGCGGGGCCGGGACAGGTGCCGGACCTGATCCGGCTGGGCAGGGATGCGAGGCTGGCCAGGCTTGCGCTGCTGGCCGCCAGGGGCAGGGTGGGGATGGGGTTTGGCTTAGGCCTGGACTAAGGCCTGGATTAAGGCCCGGATTAAGGCCAGGGCCAGCCAGACAGGGTCAAGCCAGGCTCAGGGCTTCTTCGCTTCGCCTTCGGGCGTTTTGTCTTCCGCGCCGACAGGCGCCCCCGGTGCGCCAGGCGCAGGCGCCGCGCTTTCGGCCGGCGCTTCGGTATCCTCATAGTCCGGCAGCTTCCCTCCACCGCCCTGGATCAGGTACTGCCTGCGCTGGCGGTATGCATCGCGCACAAAGCTGTACTTATCCAGCGCCGCCAGCGACAGCAGATCGGTCGCGCCAAGCGCATTGGTCCGTGCGTCCAGGAAGCCCAGGCCCCACAGGCCCCACTTCACGCCTTCATCGTTCACCCACGTGGTCGGGGACAGCTGGAAGTTCACATACAGCCCAACGCCGTCGCGGACCGAGCTGGGGCCGAACAGCGGCAGGACCAGGTACGGGCCGGCCGGCACGCCCCAAACGCCGAGCGTCAGCCCGAAGTCCTGGGAGTGCTTGCCGATGCCGGCGGGCGTGGCGATATCGATCAGGCCGCCAATGCCCAGCACGGAGTTCACCGCCACCCGCATGAAGCTTTCCGCCGCATCCACGCCCTTGCCTTGCAGCAGGTTGTTGACCGTATTGCCGACGTCGGCGAGGTTCGAATAGAAATTGGTGACCGCCGTGCGCACCGGTTGCGGCGTGACGGCGCGGTAGCCCTTGGCCAGCGGCGTCGCGACGTACTCGTCGGCCTTGTCGTTGACCTTGAAGACAACGCGGTTGAGCGGCTCCAGGGGGTCGTCAGGGCTGGCTTGCGGGCCGCTGGCGCAGGCTGTGACCAACAGCGAGAAAGAGAGCGCCGGCAGGAGGCGAGAGAGGCGAGAGTCGGGGTGAGTCATTGTTCTATGGAGACGAGACATCAATGGGCCGGACCGGTGGCGGGGGCCGACCGCTCGCGCGGCCGCCCCATCAGGATCGGCTGAAAGAATACGGCACCGACCAGCGTGCATGCTAGCGCGAGTGCCAGCAATTTGCCCATGCTGGCCGTGCCCGGATGCTGGGACAGCCACAGGCTGCCGAAGGCGGCGGCGGTGGTGGCGGCGCTGAACAGCACGGCGTGCGTCAGCGGGGATTGCAGCAGTTGGGTCTTGCCCTCGCGCCACGCGATCACGTAGTAGATCTTGAAGGCCACGCCGATGCCGAACAGCAGTGGCAGCGCGATCACGTTGGCGAAATTGAGCGGAATACCGAACACCACGCACAGCTCCAGCGTCACCAGCGCGGACACCAGCAGCGGCACCAGCGTGCGCAGCACATCACCCACGCGGCGCAGCGTGATCCACAGCAGCAGCGTGATCGACAGCACGGCCCACACGCCGGCCTGGGCAAAGGCTGTCATGATGGTGTCGGCGGAGCCTCGGATCGAGATCGGGCCGCCAACCGCGGTGGGCTCGACGCGCTGGACGGCGTCGATAAAGCGCGTGAGCGCGGCGTCGCGCGCATCGCTGTCGCCGGTGCTGGAGGCGTCTCCTGGCGTGGCCGCGACGGGAAGCTTGGGGCTCACGCTGACGAGCGCCTGGCCATCCGGGGCAACCCAGTCGCGCACCAGTGCCGGCGGCAGGGTTTCGCGGGCGATCGGCTGTGGCGCTAGCGCGCGCTGCAGCCGCGCCAGCGCCAGGCGCAGCGGCTGGGCGATGGCTTGCTCGGCGCGCTCGCGCGTGGCCGCGTCCGCGGCGGCCAGTTTTCGCAGCGAGGCTGCCAGGCGCGCCGCCTCGGCGGCGCCCGGGCCGGGGTGCTCGTCCGCGGCAAGCGCGAGCTGGCGTGCCGCGTTCTTGAGCGAATTGACTAGCCTGGCATCGTTGGCAGGGGTGGCCGTTGCCTGCGTCAGCACCGGCATCAGGCTGGCCGAAGCGGCGGCGATCAAGGCGAGCCGCGCTGGCTGGTCGTCGGGGATGAAGGTCTGCAGCGTGACGGCGCGCGAGACTTCCGGCAGCGCTGCCAGGCGGGCGGCGGTGTCCTGCGCGGCGGCCAGCGAGGGCGCCAGCACGCTGACGTTGTCGGTGCCTGCCTGGGGCGCGTCCTTGAGCGAGAGCAAGGTGGCCATCGACTCGGAATGCGGGTCCTTGAGGTGCAGCGGATCGAAGTCGAAACGCAGGTGCATCAGCAGCGGCGACCCCGCCAGAATCAGGGCGCCGGTTGCAAGCAGTACGCGCTTGCGATTGCGCTCGAAGAAATCGTCGGCGGGCGCCAGCCATTTAAAGCCAGGCACTTCGACCCGTCCCACTTCGTCCTTCGGGCGGAACACGGTGATCAGGGCGGGCAACAGCGTGATGGTGGTGAGGAACGCCACCAGCATGCCCACGCCGGCGATCTGGCCCAGCTCGGCCACGCCGCGATAGTTGGTGGGCAGGAAGCAGAAGAAGGCCGCCGCGGTGGAAGCCGCGGCCAGCGCCAGCGGCACGCCGACTGCCCGCGCCGTGCTGGCCAGCGCGTCCGGGATATCGGTATGCACATGGCGCTCGGCGCGGTAGCGCACGCCAAACTGGATGCCGAAATCCACGCCCAGGCCGACAAACAGCACGGCAAAGGCCACGGAGATCATGTTGAGCGCGCCCACCATGGCCAGCCCGAGGGCCGCGGTGATGGCCAGTCCGACCGCCAGGCTGGCCAGCACGGCCAGGATCAGGCGCTTGGAGCGCAACGCCAGCCACAGGATCAGGATCACCACCAGCACCGTCAGCGCGCCATTGAAGGCCGCGCCTTCCTTGACCGAGGCAAACTCGTCGTCGGCCAGCGCCTGCGAGCCGGTCAGGCGTACCTGGGCGCCGTAGCGCTGTGCCAGGCCCAGCTTGGTGGCCGTGGCGCGGATGGCATGGGCGGCATCCGCGCCGGCCTGCAGGCCAGCGTAGTCAAGCACGGGGCTGAGCGCGACGAACGCCGTGGCGGGGTGGCCCGGGGCGGGCTCCTGGCTCGAATCCACCAGCCCGGTCCAGGACAAGGCGCCCGGCTTGCCAGCGAGTACCCGGTCGACCGTATCCGCGCTCTTGCCGAGCAGCTTGGCCATGTCGCCCAGTTTGACCTGGCCCAGTTGCAGCGGCAGCGACAGCGTGGTCGATAGCGTATCGGAAAGGCCGCGCAGGGTCGGGTCGTGCGCCAGCGCGTTCAGGAGCGGCCGCGCCTGGGTCAACTCCGACGTAACGTCGCGCAGCTTGGCGGTATCGACGAAGAGCAGGCCGTTGCGTTCGAAGAATTCGCCGCCACCGGGCTGGCTGACGGCGCGAAAGAGCTTGCCTTGCTTGGCGAGCGCGTCAGCCAGCTCATTGGCGGCGGCGTCCGCCAGCTCGGGCGCCGGCGCCTGTACCACCGCCAGGATCATCTGGTCGCGTTGGGGAAACGCGGCGCTTACGGCGGCATCGCGGCGCGCCCAGGGCTGGTCCGACTCGAGCAGGCGGCTGATATCGGTATTGATGGCGAAATGGCCGGCCACATAGGCGCCGCTGACGAGGGTCAGCAGCAACGCCAGCGCGATGACGGGCCATGCGCGGCGGGTGGAAAACTGGACAATGCGGATGACCAACGACGTCAACATGGGCGATATAGGGAGCAGTAACGGTGTGGTGCGCAATGACGCGCGTAGTCAAAGGCGCAAAGCAGGGCGCAAAGTGGCAGCCGCGAGTATAACGGGACGGCGCGGTGTGGCGCTGCGCGGAGCGCGCGCGCCGGTGCGCTATACTGCCCCGGCACGTGCGCGCGGACCGGGCTGCAGCCCTGCAGCGGCGCAGCGCGGCGCATTTCCTGTTTGATTTTCCTGGCAAGTCTGCCGGGCGTTGCCGGCGGCGAACCGACTGGCATTTTCAGGTCCAAATTCGCATGAAGAAACACGGTATTGCTTTCCAGGCCCTCGTTCCCCTCATCCCCCTCGTTCCGCTTGCCGCAGTGGCCATGGTTTGCCCCGCGCAAGCGCAAACGGTTGACAGGTCCTCGCCGGACCGCCTGGTACGTGCGGCGGTCGAGGGCGTGATCGGCACCATCCAGTCCAGCCCCGACACCCGCAACGGCGACCTCGCCAAGATCACCGCGGTCGTGCAGCGCCAGTTCCTGCCGTACGCCGATTTTGAGCGCACCACCCGGCTGGCGGTCGGCAGCGCCTGGCGCAATGCCACGCCCGAGCAGCAAAAGCAGCTGTACGAGCAGTTCCAGACCTTGCTGGTGCGCAGCTACGCGGTCTCGCTGTCGCAACTGCGCGAGCAGAACGTGAAGTTCAGCTACAAGCCGACGCTGGCCGCCAGCGGCGCCACGGATGTCGTGGTGGAGACACGCGTGCTGAACAACGGCGATGAAATGCAGATCGATTACCGCCTGCAGCGCAGCGGCAACGGCTGGAAGATCTACGACATCAACATGATGGGCGCCTGGCTGATCGAGGTGTACCGCCGCCAGTTCGCCGATATCGTCGCGCGCAACGGCATCGACGGCCTGCTCAAGTACCTGGCCAACCACAACGCACGCCAGTCCGCCGACGCCTGAGCGCCGGGCCTGAGCCAGCGCGTCAGCGACAACGCCAGACACAAAAGGCTCGCCCCCGGGTACGCGCGGTACCCGGGGGCGAGCCTTTTTGCTGGCCGGCCTTCGGCTTAGTGCGCAGCGGCCTTGCGTGCCGCGGCGTCGTTGGCTGCTTTGGAAGGCTTCGCGCGGCCGATCTCTTCGAGCTTGATCTCCACGTGCTTCGAGAACACGTACTCGGCCGGGCGCTGCTGGGTCAGGTCGATATCCGGTGCCATCGGGCCCGACGTACGCACGCCGCGCAGGCTCACGCCCAACGCCTTGAGCGGGTGCGCGATGGTGTCCGCTACCGCGGTGGCCTCAAAGCCGCTATGGACCATGCAGTCGGCACACTTCTCGTAGTGGCCCACGCCATAGGCGTCCCAGTCGGTGCCTTCCATCAGTTCCTTGAAGGTGTCGACGTAGCCTTCGCCCAGCAGGTAGCACGGACGCTGCCAGCCGAACACGGTGCGCGCCGGATTGCCCCAGGGCGTGCACTTGTAGGTCTGGTTGCCGGCCAGGAAATCCAGGAACAGCGTGGACTGGCTGAACGCCCAGTTCTTGCCGGCGCGGCCGCGCGACAGGATGTCGCGGAACAGCTGGCGGGTCTTGCCGCGGTTCAGGAAGTGCTGCTGGTCGGGCGCGCGCTCGTAGGCGTAGCCCGGCGAGACGGTGATGCCGTCCACGCCCATGGCCTTCACGGAGTCGAAGAAGCGGGCGACCTTTTCCGGCTCGGCATCGTTGAACAGCGTGCAGTTGATGTTGACGCGGAAGCCGCGCTTCTTGGCCGCGGCGATGGCTTCGACGCAACGGTCGTACACGCCTTCCTGGCTCACCGAGCGGTCGTGCATCTCGCGGTCGCCGTCCAGGTGCACCGACCAGACGAAGTACGGGCTCGGCTCGTACTGGTCCAGTTTCTTTTCCATCAGCAGCGCATTGGTGCACAGGTACACAAACTTGCGGCGCGCAATGATGCCCTTGACGATGGTGGGCATGTCCTTGTGCAGCAGCGGCTCGCCACCGGCAATGGACACCACCGGTGCGCCGCATTCGTCGACCGCGCCCAGGCACTGCTCGATGGACAGGCGCTGGTTCAGGATGGGATCCGGATAGTCGATCTTGCCGCAGCCGTTACAGGCCAGGTTGCAGCGGAACAGCGGCTCGAGCATCAGCGCGAGCGGATAGCGCTTGTTGCCCGAGAGGTGCTGCTTGACGACATAGGCGCCCACGCGGGCAACCTGCAAAAAGGGAATGGCCAAAATGTACTTCCTTGTTATAGGGGCGCCCGGGCGTTAGCCAGCGGCGGTTTGCGGGTCCGGCTGCGGCGCGGCTTCGGCGGTGGCCGTGCCGGCTGCCTGCCTGCGCGGCGACGGATCGGCCAGCTCGGCTGGCAAGCGGAATTCGGCGTGTTCCTCGCGGCCATCCATGACCGATACGTCCACCGGGCCGAGCTGGCGCAACGTGGCGATCACGTCCTTGACCATTTCCTCGGGGGCGGAGGCGCCGGCCGTGATCCCAACGACTTCGACGCCGCGCACCCACTCGGGGTTCAGTTCGCTGCCATCGGCAATCAAATAGCTGGGCACACCGCTCTCCGTGCCGATTTCACGCAGGCGGTTGGAGTTGGAACTATTGGTGGCGCCGATCACAAGGATCACTTCCACCTGCTTGGAGAGCTCGCGCACGGCGCTTTGGCGGTTTTGCGTGGCGTAGCAGATGTCACGCGTATCCGGCCCGACCAGATTGGCAAAACGCCGGCTCAGGGCGGCAATTATATTACGTGTGTCGTCCACGCTGAGCGTAGTCTGGGTCACGTAGGCAACCGGGGTGTCTGCGGGCAGGTCGAGCAGTGCGACTTCCGCCTCGCTCTGCACCAGGATTACCTTGCCGGGAATTTGCCCCATCGTGCCCTCGACCTCCGGATGGCCGGCATGGCCGATCAGGATCACGGTGCGGCCACTGGCGGCGTACTGACGCCCCTGGGTGTGGACCTTGATCACCAGCGGGCAGGTCGCGTCGATCGAGTGCAGCTGGCGGGTCCTGGCATCGCTCTCGACATCCTTGGAGACACCATGCGCGCTGAAGATGGTGACGGCGCCGGTCGGCACTTCGTCCAGTTCTTCCACAAATTGCGCGCCCTTGCGTCTCAACCCTTCGACCACGTGCTTGTTGTGCACGATTTCGTGTCGCACGAACACCGGGGCTCCGTGTTTGACGAGGGCACGGTCTACAATCTCGATCGCGCGCACCACACCAGCACAAAAACCGCGGGGTTGAGCAAGAATCACCTGCATAAAGATAGGCCCCCCGACCCAGTCAACGGGTTCAGCATAAGTTGATATTCCGGAATCACTTTCCCGTCATACGGTGGTTACTATATACCGGTGCGGCAACCTTTGCCTGGCACCTGGCTACAGCCAGCAACACTTTGAGGGTTTTTCGGTGGGTGAAATGAGTTCAGGGGACTACGTCCTGGTAACGGGCGCATCCGGCTTTCTCGGCTCGGCAGTGGCGCGGCAGGCACTGGCGCGCGGTTTTCGCGTACGGGCGATGGTACGCGCCGGCAGCCCGCGCCGCAACCTGGAGGGCCTGCCCGTGGAGATCGCCGAGGGCGACATGCGCGACGCGCGCGCCATGGAAAGCGCGCTCCGAGGGGTGCGCTATCTCTTCCACGTGGCGGCGGACTACCGGCTGTGGGCGCCGGATCCCGAGGAAATCGTGCGCACCAATGTGGCTGGCACCGAGACGGTGATGGGTGCGGCACTAGCTTGCGGGGTCGAGCGCATCGTCTACACCAGCAGCGTGGCTACCTTGCGCGTCGCGGGCGCCACCGCGCCGGTGACCGAAGAGGCCGCCATGGCCGGCCATGAGGCGATTGGCGCCTACAAGCGCAGCAAGGTGCTGGCCGAACGCGTGGTGGAGCGCATGGTGGCCCGCGACGGGCTTCCTGCCGTGATCGTCAACCCCTCCACGCCGATCGGCCCGCGTGACGTGCGGCCCACGCCCACGGGCCGCATCATCGTAGAGGCCGCCACCGGCAAGATTCCCGCCTTCGTCGATACCGGCCTCAACCTGGTGCATGTGGACGACGTGGCCGAAGGCCATATGCAGGCGCTGGCGCGCGGCGTGACCGGCGAACGCTACATCCTCGGCGGGCAGGACGTGGGCCTGCAACAGATGCTGGCCGATATTGCTGCCATGACGGGGCGGCGCGCCCCAACCATGCGCTTGCCGCGCTGGCCGCTTTACCCGCTCGCCTACGCGGCGGAAGCGGTGGCGCGCATGACCGGCAAGGAGCCTTTCCTGACAGCGGACGGCCTGTCGATGTCGAAGTACCGGATGTTCTTCAGCTCGGAGAAAGCCCGCCTGGCGCTAGGCTACCAGGCGCGGCCATATCAACAAGGGCTGAGCGAGGCGCTCGACTGGTTCCGTAGCGCTGGCTACCTGGGTTAATGGGTTAAGCCCCGACGGTCAGCCCCGTTGGGGCGCCTGCGCGCGTCCCTTCCACTGGCCGCCTTTGCGCAGCCAGTAGCGGCGCGCGGAGTCGACCGTGGCGCCGAGGTAGAACAACGCCGTCACCGGCAGCAGGGGGGCCAGCCAGAGCGGCTGGCGGTATTCACGCAGCATGGGCACGTAGGCCAGCGCCATGGCCAGCCAGGCGGCCCATGCCGGCCACAGCCGCAGGCCGCCGCCGAGCGCCAGCAAGGGCGGCGCCAGGTAGGTGAGGACCATGCCGGCCACGGCGCCGGCCAGCAGCAGCGGCGAGTAATGCAATTGGGTGTAGGCGCTGCGGGCAATCATGTCCCACAGGCTGCGCCAGTCATCGTAGGGGCGCACGGAAATGCTGTCGTCGGCCAGGTCAAGGCGGATCGAGCCGCCTTGCTTGATGCAGGCGGCCAGGCTGCAGTCATCGATCAGTTCGCCCCGGATCGCGGCAAATCCGCCAATGCGGGCCAGCGCGGTACGGCGCGCCAGCATGCAGCCGCCGGCGGCCGCCGCCACGCCGCTGCGCGGATTGTTCACTCGCGCAAACGGGTAGAGCTTGGCAAAGAAGAACACAAAGGCCGGGACGATCAGGCGCTCCCACCACGATGCGCAGCGCAGCCGCACCATCAACGACACCAGGTCCCGCTGCTCATGCGCGGCACGCGCCACCAACCGGGCCAGCACGCTATTGCCGTGGTGGATGTCTGCGTCCGTCAGCCATACCCAGCCGGCTCCGGGCGCTGCCTTGTCGGCGGCTGCGAGGCCTTCGGACTGCGCCCAGACCTTGCCGCTCCAGCCGGCCGGCAGGTCGCGCGCCGTGATCACGGTCAGCGCATCTGCCTTGCCCAACGCCGCCGCGGCGCTGCGCGCGAGGTCGGCGGTGCCGTCGGTGCTATGGTCATCCACCACCACCAGCCGCAGCGCTGCCGGATAGTCCTGGCCCAGCACGCTGGCCACGGCGCCGCAAATCACGTCCGCTTCGTTGCGAGCCGGGATGATGGCAACCACCTCAGGCCATTGCGCGGGCGCGGGCGCGGGGCCGGGCTTGCGCACTCGCCAGAAGCCGGCACGGCCGGCAAGCAGCACGCACCAGATGGCGAGCGAGATCAGGGACAACACAAACATCTCAAAAAACTCCAGGACAGGATGGGTAGGGCAGCGACGGCATCAGCGCATCACGCATCAGCGCAACAGGCGCCGGGCAAGCCGGGCAACTTTGGGCACGGTTTCAGGGCGCAGCAGGCGCGGATCGTAGCCGGCCATGCGGCGATCGTTCTCGGCCAGGCAAAGCTCGATCATCGCCCGCGGCGACAGGGCTTCGGCTAGCGAGGACGTGCTGTTCATGGGGAAATTGGCGTCCTTGGCCACGCCATCGGCATCGATGCCGCGCGCAATGCCGACGCGCTCCCAGATCAGGAAGGCCCACACCCGCATCACCTTGAGCGTGTAAAGCGGGCGCCGCCACCAGGGCAGGTTGCGGCGATACCATGCCGCCCAGTTGACGAAGAACAGGATATGGCGGCCTTCCTCCTGGATGACCGGCTCGAACGTTTCCACCAGTTCCACGGGGAAGAAGCCTGAGCGCTTGGCCGCGGCAAACAGGCCAAAGGCAAAAAAACTATCGATGCACTCGCTGTAGCCTGTGACCAGCCAGCCCCACTCCACGTCAGCCGGCGGGCGGTACTCAGGCTCGGGTGCCAGGGCGATGCCGTAGGCTTCTACCAGTTTCGACAGCACCACCTTGTGGCGTGCCTCCTCGCCACCATCCATTTCCAGCGCGCTGCGCAGCAGGGGGGCGGTCACGGTATCGGCGAAGGCCTGCACCCGCACGGAGGCACGGCCTTCGGTCTGTACCGCGATATCCCATATCGGCAGCGAGGTCACCCGGTGCAAGGCATCCGGGTCAAGCCTGGGCCAATCGATGACGGCGGGTTTGTAGGGGTTGTGGGTTTGCAGCAGCATATTGCAGAACATGCGCAAATGCTGCGGCGAGCCGATGCGGATCGGCCCGGGCTCGGGGTCGGTCCAGTTGCGCATGGCATGGTCGGCCTGGTCGATCTCGGCCTTGGCGAGGGCAGCGACCACGGCGGCGGCCTTGGCCTCGGTGCTCGCCTCGCTGGTCCTGCTGGGTGTGGCAAGCGCGTCTGACATCCTGCTCCCCTGGCGGTTGATGGTCCGGGGGTAATTCTAGCGTGGCCGGCGCGCTTGCGCGTGCCACACCCGCATCACGGCACGCGCAGGGTACTGCATGGAAAGGCAACGCAGGGGGGGACTTAGCCCTGGTGCTGGACCGCCGCTCGCGCGCTAGCGCGATGCCGGCAAGGCGATGTTCGCCAGCCCGAGGCCCGCGCGCCATGCCCCCGGTGGCATGCCGAAGCGCTGGGTGAAGCTGCGCGTAAAGGTGGTCTGGTCGGGAAAGCCTAGGGCCAGCGAGATATCCGCCAGCGGCTGGGCCCGGTCCGCCAGCAGGCGCGCGGCCTGGTCCAGCCGCAGGCGTGTCTGGTAGCGATGCGGCGTATCGCCAAAGGCGTCGCAGAACAGGGTATGGAAGCGCCGCACGCTCCAGCCGAACTGCGCCGCGAGCTGGTCGGCCCGCAGTGGCGCGTCCAGGTGCTGGCGCAGGTAGGCGTCGATTTGCGCCAGCGGAAAATGCGTGGGCTGGGCTTGGCCGCCCACGCCCAACGCCTGCGCCAGGTCGGCGGCAAGGGTAGCGGCCAGTTGCCAGTGATGTTGCCGGGAGCTGGTTGCCTGAGGCAGCGTAGCCAGGCGCCGCACGCGTTCGCTCCAGCCGTCCGTGATGGCAAACGCTTTGGGCCGGTCCATCAGCGCGGCCGGCAACGCGAGCGAGCCCGGCGGAATGTCCAGCACCAACTGCCGGTTGTCGGCCAGCCCAAGGAAGTCGTGACGCTCCCCGGCGGGCACGATCAGCCCGCCGCAGGGATCGAGCCGGTGCAGGTGGCCGCCGATTTCCAGCTCGCAGGCACCGTCCAGTCCGAACAGGACCTGATGGTAGTCATGGCGATGCCACTCCCGTTCTGGCTGGTAGACGCGGGTCTCCACCAGCGGCGCCGGCCGGCCCGCCTGGGCTAGCAGCACAGCATCGTCATCGTGCGGCGGCATGGCGGGTTTTGCGAGGGATCCCGGCGCCCTGGGCGGCCTGGCATAGCCAGACCCCAATGCCGGCAACGAGCAGGCCAAGTAACTGCAGGACCCCGAGCTTGTCGCCAAACAGCAGCCAGGCCTGCAGCGCCGCCAGCGGCGGCGCCAGGAACATCAGCGACGCGGCGGTGGCAGCCTGCCCGCGCCTGACGATGCGCACCAGCAGATAGGTGCCCAGGCCCGACAGCACCAGCGTGGCCCAGGCCAGTGCGGACCAAAGCGCCATGCCCGGCTGCCAGTGCGACTCGCCCAGCAGCCATGCCAGCGCGCCGGCCACCAGGGCACCGCCCACGTTCTGCCAGGCCATGCTGGCGCGCAGGTCGGCCGCGGCAATCGAGGTTTTCTGCAGGATCGTGCCCATGGTGATGGAGAGGATGGAGATGACCGCCACCAGTACCACCCACGGCGAAACGGGGCTGGGTGCGCTGGCCAGGGTGGCGGGTGCCACCACCAATACTACGCCCAGGGAGCCCAGTGCAAGCCCGCCCCAGCCCTGCCGGGACGGAAACTCCCCCAGCAGCGGGATTGCCAGCAGCGCGGTCAGCAGCGGTTGCAATGCACCGAGCAAGGCCATGGCCGACGGCGCAAGGCCATGCGCGATGGCCCAGTAACCGCCGCCCAGGTAGCTGCCGTGCAGGAGCGCGCCCGCCAGCAAGTGCCGCGGCACTTCGCGCAGCGCTGGCCAGCGCGCTGCGCCGGCCACGGCCACAGCTGCGAACAGTACGGCCGCCAGGGAGAAGCGGGCCAGCAGGAACAGGCTGGGCTGGGCCACGGGCACGATGGCCCGGCCCACGATGAATCCGGTCGACCAGATCAGGACAAAAGCCAGGCTGGACAACCAGGCGGCCGAAGCGGGGACGCTGAAGCGGGATGAGGGCATGGTGTTTCAGCGCGCCGGCGGCGCGCGGGCGCGGCAATGATCGACAATGGGCTGCAGGCTAGTCGCCCGATGCCGTCCTGTCTTGGCAAATCCGGCAACGCGTGGCCGAACCGTCACGGCTTCGGTTTATAGTCTGGCGTTAGCCCCGGCTGCCATGCCGCACGCAGCGTGCCGCGCAAGGCAGCGCAGCATTCGTCAACCTACGGTCCTCTATCACCATGTCCGAACCCTTATTGGAACGCGTACTCCTCACCAACGATGACGGCATCGACGCCCCCGGGCTGGCCGTGCTCGAAGCCGTGGCGGCAACGCTGGCGCGCGAGGTCTGGGTAGTCGCGCCCGAGCATGACCAGAGCGGCACCTCGCACTCCCTGAGCCTGCATGCGCCGCTGCGCATCAGCCAGCAGGGCGAGCGCCGCTTTGGCGTGAGCGGCACCCCGGGCGACTGCGTCGTCATGGCCGCCCGGCACCTGATGGCCGACACCCCGCCGAGCCTGGTCCTGTCGGGCATCAACCGTGGCGCCAACCTCGGCCTCGAAACCGTGTTCTCTGGCACCGTGGGCGCCGCCATGACCGGCGTGCTGCTGGGCATCCCGGCCATTGCGCTGAGCCAGGCCTTCACCGATCGCAACGCGGTGCGCTGGGAAACGGCGCGCGCGCTGGCCCCCGGCGTGATCCGCCGCCTGCTTGCCGCCGGCTGGAACCAGCAGGCCTGCCTGAACGTCAACTTCCCCGATGTGGAGCCCGGGTCCGCCGGCCCGCTCACCGTCACCCGCCAGGGCGTTGGCCTCGTCAAGGATCTTGCCGTGCGGGCCCATGTCGACCCGCGCGGCATCCCGTATCACTGGCTGCAGTTCTCGCGCGGCCCGCAGCCGGACACCGACGACAGCGAGGCGGTGGTGGTCGGCCGTGGCGCCGTTTCGGTGACGCCGCTGCGCTTCGAGCGCACCGACGAGGAAGCGGCCGCGGAGCTGGCGGGGCGTCTTTGAGGTGATGCGCGCCTCAAGCGCTCGTCCACCAATGCCTCCGATATCGATTTCGATCCTGTCGCCCGGTTTCATGGATACCGGCGGCATGCCCATGGCGATCACGTCGCCCTGCATGATGACTCTCAGCAATGCGTACCTGATGCGCGCGTGTTGGCATCGTCCCTGTCAAACCTGAAATCGGGCGGCAGGCGCCCCCGGAACTGCCGGAGCTTGGCCAGATGGGCGGCCCTGCCAGGCTTGTTCAGTACCAGGAGCACATCACGGTTGCGAACGACGACTTCGAAGTCGTCGCCTTCATGCAGATCAAGCACGTCCGCCAATTCATTGGGCAAGCGGATAGCCAGGCTGTCGCCCCATTTGAAGACTTGCATAGTTGGATCCTCCGGAAGCACTCGTGGATCATATGGGGGCTACCGGAGCGAGACGCCCCCCTCGCGAATGCACACTTGCTACTGTGCTAGTGCAGTTTGATAATCATGTCACAAGAACTATGGTTATCAAACCTGCTTTGAATGTACTCCCTAGACGACCTGAAACTCTTTGTCCGCACGGCCGAGCTTGAAAACCTCTCCGCGGCCGCGCGCGAACTGGGCCGGACCGCCGCCACCGCCAGCGCGGCCCTGATTCGCCTGGAGCAACGCCTGAGCGCACGCCTGTTCGCTCGCACCACCCGCCGCATGCGCCTGACCGAGGAGGGGCGGGTGTTCCTGGAGGCAGCGCGCAAGGCATTGGCGGCGCTGGAGGAGGGCGAGGGCGCACTGGCGGAGCAGCGCGAGGAACTGGCCGGGCCGCTACGGCTGTCGGCGCCCGCCGACCTGGGGCGCGCCTTGTTGCGTGGCTGGCTGGACGATTTCCTGGTGGCGCATCCGCAGCTTTCGCTTGAGCTGTCCATCGGCGATACGCTTGCCGACCTGTATCGCAGCAATGTCGACCTGGCGGTGCGGCTGGGCTGGCTGGAGGATTCGGGACTGGTGCGCCGGCAGCTTGCGCTGACGCGCCGCGTGGCGGTGGCCGCGCCGGCGTACCTGGCGCGTTGCGGCACGCCCGCGTCGCCCGAGGCGCTGGCGCAGCACCAGATGCTATGCCTGGCGCCGGGCGGGCAGGCGCGCATGCGCTGGCCGTTTCGCTCGCGCCAGTCCCGGCTGGAAGTGGAGGCGAACGGACGGCGCACCAGCGATGATGGCGCGGTGGTGCGCGACTGGGCGCTGGCGGGCCATGGCATCGCTTTCAAAAGCTGGTTCGATGTCGCGGCCGACGTCAGCGCCGCCCGCCTGGTGCTGCTGTTTCCCGAGTGGTACCAGGACAGCGTGCCGCTGCAGCTGGTGTTCCTGCAGAGCCGGTTTCCGTCTTACCGGCAGCGCCGCCTGATCGAGTTCCTGCAGGCACGTTTCGCGGCGTTCGACGCGGACTATCCTTTCCCGGGCTAGCCGCGTCGGTGCAGGCTTGCGTCGTGGCTACTCGTTGACGGCAAGCTCGCCGCCGGCAAGCACGGTCCCTTTGCCTGCGCCGCGGCTGGCTCGCCACGCGGAGTAGGTGACCCCGGTCAGCAGCAGGGCTGACAGCACGACGAAGACGCAGCTGATCGGGCGATGCACGAACACCATCATGTCGCCGCGCGACAGCAGCAGCGAGCGGCGGAAGTTCTCTTCCACCATCGGCCCGAGCACGAAGCCCAGCAGGATGGGCGCCACCGAGAACCCGAGCCACATGAGCACTGCCCCGATGACACCGAACGCCAGTACTTCCCAGATCTCGAACAGGCTGTTCTGCGTGCTGAACACGCCGACCACGATGAAGAACATGGCTGAGGGGAACAGGTAGCGGTAGGGCACCTGCAGCAGCTTGACCCACACGCCGATCAGCGGGACGTTCAGCACGATCAGCAGCAGGTTGCCAATCCAGAAGCTGGCGATCAGGCCCCAGAAGATGTCGGGGTGATCGCTGATCAGCTGCGGCCCCGGGGCGATGCCCTGGATCATCAGCGCGCCCAGGATCAGCGCCATCACGGCGTCGCCCGGAATGCCGAGGCTCATGGTGGGGATGAAATCGACCTGCGTCTTGGAGTGCGCGGAGGCTTCCGGCCCGGCGACACCTGCGATCATGCCCGTGCCGAACTTCTCCGGCGTCTTGGAGATCTTGCGCTCCAGGGCATAGGCGACGAAGGTCGTGATGGTGGGGCCGGTCCCGGGCATGGCGCCGAACACAGTGCCTACCGCGGTGCCTCGCACCATGGGCCAGAAGGCGGTCTTGAGCTCGGCCAGGCTGGGCCGCATGTCGCGGATGCGCAGCTTGGCCTTGCTGGCGATCACGCTCATCCGGTTGACATTGAGCAGGAAGTCCGCCACGCCGAACAGGCCCATGGCGATGGCGACCAGTTCCAGCCCGTCGCTAAGCTCGGGGATGTTCATCGCCAGGCGGAAGGTGCCGCTGTTCACGTCGGTGCCGACACAGCCGCAGATCAGGCCGAACAGGGTCATTGCCACGCCTTTCAGCGGTGAGCCGCGCGACATGGTGGAGCCTGCCAGCAAGCCCAGCAGCATGATCGAGAAGATCTCGGTTGGGCCAAACTTGAAGGAAATCTCGGTGAGCAGCGGCGAGGCGAAGATCATCACGATGATGCCCACCGACGCGGCGAAGAATGAGCAGATCATGGTGATGCCCAGCGCCGTGCCGCCCTTGCCGGCGCGCGTCATCGGATAGCCGTCCAGGCAGGTGACCGCATGCGGCGGGTGCGAGGGCAGGTTGAGCAGGATCGCGCCGATGGCGCCGCCATATTGCGAGCCATAGAAGATCCCCGCCAGCATCAGGATGGCGGGTACCGGGTGCATGGCATAGGTCAGCGGCAGCAGGATGGAAATGGCCGACAGCGCGCCCATGCCGGGCAGCACGCCAATCAGGTTTCCCATCAGCACGCCGAAGAAGGACCACATCAGGTTGGAGCCCTGGAAGGCAACGCCAAAGCCGAACCAGAGATCATGCAGAGCGTTCGCGGTCATGATGTTCAGACCCCCCAGGCAAACAGCGGCAGCTGCAACTGCAGTGCCCACCAGAACACGACCGTGGCGATGACGCACATCGCCAGTGCCAGGATGGCGGCTTGCTTCACGGTATTGCTCCGGTCGCCCAGCGCCGAGATGAACACGATGGCGAAGGTGGCGGGGATCAGGCCGCCATATTTGCCCAGCAGCAAGAAGGCGAGCACGCCCAGGATGATGCAGGCACATCCGCGCAGATCCGGCAGGCCGGCGCCATGCCCGTGTCCGGATGCCTGGGCTTGCGCCGGTGGCTCCTTGCGCGCCGAGATGGCGATGAGCACGCCGACGATCGCCAGTAGCGCCCCTACCGCTGCCGGGAAGAACCCAGGCCCCATGTGGCTCAGGGTGCCGGTGCGATATTGCAGGCCGGCCACTAGCGTGGCGAGCCCGATCAGCGTCATCAGCCCACCGCCGTAGTAGTCCTTCTTGAAACGCGAGGGGGTGTTCATTGCAGATCCCCTCTGGTCCGGCTACCCGAACGGTAGCGTGCGTTGGTGTGTCGATGCATGAGGTGGTCTCTCCGTCTCCTGTTTTTACGCCCTTGCCTTACCGCGACTTCATCGCGGGCGTGAGCGGGTGTCGAGACTGTAGGAACGGCATCTTCCAAACGGCTTTCCGACGGCTTGCAATCGGCTTTCGGGGCAGCGATGTTGAAGAGAATTTCTCGTGGCTACGCGTAATCCCTAGCGCCGGAAATCCATGGAGCAGGGAACTTCTGCGGCGGATCTCAAGCCATGCAGCAGCCAAGTGGTGCACTGCTCACCCGCTGCCGGCGACTCGCGGAAATCCATTTGCATCACGTTGTGCTATATCCCGCCGGATCGCTGCAGCGTGGGGCGTGCCTGGATGATTGCAATTGCAGTCATGCAGACATGTAGCCATGCAAAGCGACATCAAGCTTTCACATAAGGCATCGACAATGCGGTCTGCCGCCACGGGTGCGGTTCATGGCGTCTATCGCATGGTTGCCCGCGGCTGGCGGAAGACTGCCTCATCCATCCATAAGACAGAGAAAATCAGTGAAGAAAGCTCTCCTTGCAATGACTGCCGCGGCTGCTGCCGCAGCCTCCGGCGCAGCGTTCGCCCAAACCTCCTCGTCCAGCGTCACGCTGTACGGCATCGCCGACGTTGGCATCGAAGTCATCAACCACATGCCGGCCACCGGCTCCGCGGGTGGCACCGTTACCCGCATGAACTCCGGCAACCTGTCGGGCTCGCGCTGGGGCCTGCGCGGCAGCGAAGACCTGGGCGGTGGCCTGAAGGGTATCTTCGTGCTGGAAAGCGGCTTTGATATCGATACCGGCGCCTCGGGCCAGGGCAACCGCCTGTTCGGCCGCCAGTCGTACGTTGGCTTGCAGGGCAATTTCGGCGCAGTGACGCTGGGTCGCCAGCAAAACGCGCTGTACGACCTGTTCGGCGCCTATGACCCGATGGCCGTTGGCCCGCGCTACTCGCTCAATAGTGTCGACTCGCTGTTCAACGGCCGTGCCGACAACGCCTTCAAGTACACGGGCAAGTTCGGCGGCCTGACGGCTACCGGCTTCTACAGCACCGGGCGCGATGCCACGGTGACCAACGGCAGCGAAGTGCCGGGCGAAAGCAAGGTGGGCCGCAACTACGGCGCGGGCCTGGCCTACGCTGTTGGCAGCTTCTCGGTCGGCGCGGCGTATGACCAGTTCCAGGGCTCGTCGGTGGCACTGAAGGACCGCAGCGCCAAGCGCGCGGCCATCGGCGCGTCCTATGCCTTCGGCGATGCCAAGGTGTTTGCCGGCTATCGCTGGCTGCGCGACGACGGCACGGCCAGCGCCACGGCCACCGTCACCCGCAGCAATGTGTACTGGGCAGGCGCGCAGTACAAGTTCACGCCTGCGTTCCAGCTGACCGGCGCGGCATACTACACCGACCTGAAGAACAGCGGCGCGGATTCGTGGATGTACGTGCTGTCGGGCGACTACTCGCTGTCCAAGCGCACCGATGCCTATGTGAACATTGGCTACGTGAAGAACAAGTCGGGCTCCACCCTGGGCCTGAACGGTGCCGGCACGGCTCTGCCGGGCGCGAACCAGACCGGCGCCACCGTCGGCGTGCGTCACCGCTTCTAAACCACACCTGAGCCACACCTGAGCAGCACCTGGGCGGCATCCTGCGCACGGAGGATGCCGCCAACAATCATATCGACCTTGCTTTGCGCGAGGATCGCTTGGCCGGTCAGATCGACCGGCCTTTTTTCTCTTCTTCGCCGAACCGCGTGAAGTGAGCAAGGCTGCCGTCGCCATAGACGCGCTCCACCTTTGACACCACGACGTGATAGCCGTCATACCACTTGCGGTACTGGCGCTTGGCGTCAAGGTGCCGTGGATGGGCAGCGAAGGCCCGCAGGGCTTCCTGATCCCGCCAGTAGTAGCTGGCGTTGGCCAGCTTTCCGTCGGGCGAGCGCCAGGATTCGGCCCCCAGGAAGCCCGCAATGCTGGCCGCCACGTCGTCAATGACCGCGCTTAGCCGCTGGAACTCTTCGTCGATCTTGCCGGGCTTGTAGATAAAGGCTGCGATGTACATCTCGTGTTGTCCTTCTTGTATTGTCTTTTCAGGATCTGGATGGAAGTGCCCGCCATCTTCGCCGGCTAGGACACCCTCGGCATGGCAAGCAGCCTCAGCGCCAGCAGCGCCAGCACCACGGCAAGCCCGTATTTCTGGAACACGGCGGCACGCGGGTTGCGGCTCAGGAACCGCCGTGCCGACCCGCCAGCCGCGCCCAGCAGGCCGTGGAACACCGTGCTGATCGCCGTCAGCACGCAGCCCAGGACAATCAGCTGCCGGGCCACGTTGCCTTTTCCCGGATCCACGAACTGCGGCAGGAAGACCATGAAGAACAGCAACGCTTTCGGATTCAGCAAGCTGTTCAGCGTAGAGCGGAAAAACACCGATTTCAACGAGGCCTGCCGGGTCACCGTGCCCAGCGGCAGCAGCGGGCGGCGCAGCGCTTTCCAGGCCATCCACAGCAGGTACAGGGCCCCCGCATAGCGGATCAGGTCGAAAGCCGGAGGCCACGCAGCAATCACGGCGGTGATGCCGGTTGCCGTCAGGACGGTCAGCACGAGGTCTGCCGCGGCAATGCCGAGCGCGGCCGCCGCGCCGCCGCCGAGGCCGTAGGTGACGCCGTGTGCCATGACGAAGGCCATGTTTGGCCCGGGTGACAGCAGCAGCACCATCACGGCCGCGGCGAACACCGACAAGGTAGCGAATTCGATCATGCCCAGGTTTCCAGATAGCTCCGCGGAGCCCTTTACGTTGTCGAGGCTGGTAGCGTAATCTTTGTGTCTGATACAAACAAAAAATTGTTCTAGATACAAAGAACAATCCTATGAAGGCGCGCAGGCCAAGGCATGATCCCAGCCCGGTACAAAACCATCATGGACGAGATTGCGGGGCGCATCCGCGAGGGGGCGCTGCCGCCAGGCACGCAATTGCCGACCGTTCGCGCCTTGATGAAGCAGCATGGCATCGCCCTGGCCACCGCATCGCGCGTCTACCGGGAGCTGGAGTCCATCGGGCTTGTCGTCGGCGAGACCGGCCGGGGCACCTTTGTGCGCGACACCTCGCTGCCGCGCGGCCTGGGCCTGGAGCAGCACCCGGTGCGTTTCGGCACGGTCGATCTCACCTTCAACTATCCGTCCTTGCCCGGCCAGGCCGAGATGCTGCGCGATGGCCTGCGTACCATCGCGGCCTCGGGGGACCTCGATGCGCTGCTGCATTCGGCGCCCCAGGGCGGGCGGGCGCACGAGCGGCAGACCGCGGCCAGGCATCTGCGCAACCGGGGCATCCGGGTGAGCGGCGAGCAGGTGCTCATCGTCAATGGCGCTCAGCAGGGCCTGGCCGTGACGGTCATGGGGCTGCTCAAGCCGGGCGACGTCCTGGCTGTGGATGCGCTGACCTATCCCGGCATGAAACGGCTCGCGCAGACGTACCGTCTTGACCTGGAGGCGGTGCCGCACACGGTAGACGGCATGGACCTGGAGCACCTGGCAGCGTTATGCAAACGGCGTCCGGTGCGCGCCGTCTACGCCATGCCAACGATGCACAATCCGCTGGGCACGGTGATGGCTGAGCCGTCCCGGGTCCGGCTTGCCGAGCTTGCCGAGAAGCATGATTTCCTGCTCATCGAGGATGGCGCCTATGCCTTCCTGGCCGAGCCGGCACCCAAGCCGGTGTTTACCTACGCGCCCGAACGCACGGTGTATGTCTCGGGGCTGTCCAAGAGCGTCGCGTCCGGCTTGCGCGTGGGCTTTGTCGCCGCGCCCCTTGCGCTGGTGCCCGCGCTGGAGGGCGCGATCCGCGTCTCGACCTGGAACACGCCCACGCTGACCGTGGCGCTGGGCTGCTATTGGATCGAGGCCGGACTGGTCGACGAGCTCGAGGACCGCAAGCGCAAGGACGCGCGGCTGCGGCAAAGCCTGGCGCGCCGCGTGCTGCGCGGTTGCGATGTCAAAGCGCATCGCGCTTCCTACTATCTCTGGCTGACCTTGCCGGAGGACCTGCGCGCGGACCGCGTCGCCGCTGGCCTGGAGCACGAAGGCGTCCTGGTGACGACGGCCCAGCCGTTTGCCGCCACGCCAAGCGCGCCGCATGCGCTGCGCCTGGCGATCGGCTCCATCTCGCATGACGCGCTGGAGGACGCGCTGGTCAAAGTGCGCCGGGCGGTGCTCGGCTAGCGGGATAGCTTTCTCCAACCGTGATTCCAACGGTGCCGGTCTATAGTGCAACTGGGGGGCGACGCGGTGGCGTGGCCCCTCAAAAAAGTAGCACATGGGTGGGGCGGGGGTGCTAGCCGCCGCGTGCAGCGGGGCGGTCCGCCCTCGCGACACCTGCGGCCAACGTTCAATGTCCAATGTTCAAGGAGCAGCATCATGTTGATAGCCAGGTGGCAGATCGATGCCCGTTTCGGGCACAAGCAAGAAGTCATCGAGCGCCTGCAGGCATGGGCGCGCGAGATCGCCCCGCAAGTCGGCCTGGTCACCGGGCGCTTGCTGACCGGCTCGATTGGCGCGCTCGAGGCCACGGTGGTCCACGACTGGGAGGTGAGCAACCTCGGCGAACTGGATAGCGCCTGGGCTCGGCTCGCGTCGATACCTGCCCACGCGCAATGGGGCAAGGAGCTGGAACCGTTCGTCGTCTCCGGCACCGCGCGCTGGGAAATCTATCGCGTGGTCTGACATCGCAAGTGATGCTGGCTTCGCATGTTTGCCGCCGCGCTGGCCGGCGCGCCTGCGTGATTGTTCCCATTGTCGGCTCACGGGCTTTCCATTAGGCTTTGCAACCACCTTCGAGGCCTCCGGCGCGTTCCCTGCATGTTCCCCGCATGTTGCCCAGACACCGCCGGCTACTGGAGATGTCCTGATGCCCGCAGCGCAGCACCTGCAGCAGACGCCGGCGCGGTTGACCACCGTGACCTTCGATCAATGGCGCGAAGCCATCGACACCAGTTTCCTGCCGCTCGATTATTCGCGCCAGACGCGCGGGGGCTTTCATTGCCACGTCAGCTATGCGCGTTTCGGCGCCTGCGCGGTGGCGGACATGGATGTCGACGCGCACCGTGTCGCGCGCGAGTCCCGGCACGTGGCGGCATCCGACGCGGGCTTCTTCAAGATCTTCTGGCAGCTAAGCGGGCGCAGCCGCGTGGCGCAGCGCGGCAACGAGGCCTCGCTGGAGCCAGGCATGTGGTCGATCTACGATACCGCGCAGCCCTATAGCATCGAGATGGCGGACCGCTGCCGGGTGCTGGTGCTGCTGGTGCCGCAGGAACGCGCCTTCGGCTGGCGCCAGGCGGCGACCAGCCTGGGCGGCCGGGCGCTGCGCGGGGAGGGCGCGGCGCGCATCGCGCTGTCGGCGCTGGGCGCCATGCTGCATGACACTTGCGCGGGGCACCTGCTGGATCATCAAGGGCAGATCGTGCTGCAGGATTCCGTGGTGTCGTTGATGGAGACGGCGCTGCAAGGCGCCGGCACGCCGCCGCCGGCCCTTGGCGATGGCGGGGACGCTGCCGTGGCGCGGCATCTTGGCGAAGCGCGCATGCGCCGGCTGGCCGAGTTCATCGATGCGCATCTGCATGATCCGGAGCTTTCGGCGCATCGGCTGGCGGCAGTGCTGAACGTGTCGCGCCGTACTTTGTACAACCTGTTTCGTGAGTCCGGGCAGACCCCGCATGCCTATATCCTGTCGCGCCGGTTGCGGCAGGCGGCGGCGCGGCTGGCGGGCAGTGGCGACGCCGGGCGCAGCATTACCGAGATTGCTTTTGCGCTGGGGTTTGGCGATGCGGCGCATTTCAGCCGGGTCTTCCATGAGCGGTTCGGGATGAGTCCGACGCAGTGGCGGCAGCAGAATGCGGGGGGGAAGGGGGGGCTTTGCTGCGACTGCAATTGCAACTGATTGACTTCAACGTCAAAGGCAACTTCAACTGCCGTTTCACCACCCCTGCGGGGCGGCGACCTACTTTCTTGTCTTGCCAAGAAAGTAGGCAAAGAAGGCGCGCCGGATGGGGCGACTACCCCTCGTGATCCAACGAAAAGAGCGGCCGGGACCCAAACTCGCATCGCCTTAAGGCGATACTCAGACATGGGTCCCTCTTTTCCGCTCTTTTCGTCGGCTCACGAGGCGCCCCATACGGCCAAGGTAAACCTTGACGGCTCGCTTCGCATCGCGCTGGGGTGTTCCCCGCCTGGGGGCGGGTCACACGGCTACACTGAATCGATGCTCTGACTCTTCCGCTGGTCGGCTCCCCTCTCCCACTTGTGGGAGAGCAGCCGGGGGAGAGGGCGGGCGCGCGTTGCGGCGTTGTTGTGCCAAGGGCCATTGGCTTCAGCTTTAGCCTTTCCCAGGCTTTGCACGCATCGACAAGCTTTGTGCACGGCCAGACAAGCCATGATCGGGCCGTGGTGTTAACTTCGATCTCCATAACAAGGCACCAGCCAAGACCAACCGGAGACGAAGATGAATGCACCCAAGGAAGCCCGCAGCGGCCTGAACCAGGCCATCCGCAATGCCATGCTGATCGACGGCGAGTGGCGCCAGGCCGAGTCCGGCGAGACCTTCGCCGTGTTCGATCCCGCCACCGGCGAGGAGATCGCGCGCGTGCCCGCGGGCGGCGCGGCGGATATCGATGTGGCGGTGGCCGCGGCCGGGCGTGCCTTTGCCGGCGGCACGTGGCGCGCCATGATGCCGGCCCAGCGCGAGCGCCTGCTGCTCAAGCTGGCCGACCTGGTCGAGCAGCACGGCGACGAACTAGCCCGGCTTGAAACCCTTAACAACGGTAAGCTGCTGGCGTTCTCGCAAGGCCTGGAGGTGGGCGGCAGCGCGCAATGGCTGCGCTACATGGCCGGCTGGGCCACCAAGATCGAAGGCAGCACGCTGGACGTATCGGTACCGTTTCCCCCTGGCACGCGCTATAGCGCCATGACCCGGCGCTCGCCGGTCGGCGTGGTGGGCGCCATCGTGCCGTGGAATTTCCCCTTGCTGATGGCGGTCTGGAAGATCGCTCCGGCCTTGGCCTGCGGCTGCACCGTGGTGCTCAAGCCGGCCGAGGAAACGCCGCTCACCGCGTTGCGGCTGGCCGAGCTGGCGCTGGAAGCGGGCTTCCCGCCGGGCGTGCTGAACGTGGTGACCGGCGACGGCGTGCCCGGCGCGGCGCTGGTGGCGCATCCCGGCGTCAACAAGATTACCTTCACCGGTTCGACCGAAGTGGGGCGCCTAATCGGTGCGCGCTGCGGCCAGGATATCCGCCGCGTGTCGCTGGAGCTCGGCGGCAAGAGCCCGGTCATCGTGCTGGATGACTGCGATCCCGCGCATGCCATCCAGGGCGCGGCCGGCGCCATCTTCCTCAACCAGGGCCAGGTCTGCACGGCCGGCTCGCGCCTGTACGTGGCGCGCCGCCACTATGACCAGGTGGTCGAGGGGCTGGGCAAGGTGGCCAATGCCACGGTGCTGGGCTCCGGGCTCGATCCGGCCAGCCAGATGGGGCCGCTGGTGTCGTCGCGTCACCGCGACAAGGTCATGGGGCTGATCGGCACTGGGCGCAGCGAAGGCGCGGACATCGTCGCGGGCGGCACTGCGCTGGACCGCCCCGGCTATTTCGTGCGGCCCACCGTGGTGGCCAACGCCGCGTGCAAGGACCTGACGCTGGTACGCGAGGAAGTCTTCGGCCCGGTGGTGGTGGCTATGCCGTTTGACGACCCCGAGGCCGTGCTGGCCGAGGCCAACCGGTCCGAGTATGGCCTGGGCGCCAGCATCTGGAGCAACGACCTGCGCGCGGTGCAGCGGCTGGTCGATGGCCTGGATGCTGGCACGGTCTGGGTCAATACACACAACATCGTGGACCCCAACATGCCTTTTGGTGGATACAAGGCCTCCGGGGTCGGGCGCGAGCATGGCCGCTCCGCCATCGAGGCCTATACCGAGATCAAGTCGGTCTGCATGGCTTACTGAGCGGCATCGCCGCGCGTGGTGGGGGCGTTCGCTCTGCGGGTAATCCCGAGTGGGTAAAACCTACCCCTGCGGCCATTCTTAGGTCTGCTGCAATCCGGTGGCGCGACGGGCGATGTCCCTCGCGCCATTGGCCAGCCGCTGGCATAGAACCAGCCTGGCTTCCCCCGAAGAAGAAGTAAAAAAGAGGAGACACAATGAGCCAAGAACCCGAGCGGGTTATCTCCTGCTGGCCGCGCGTTGCGCAGCGCGCTGGCAATCAAGCAGGCCTGTCACGCAAGGTGGCAGTGCTGGTAGCGGGGCTGGCGGCGTTCTCGCTGGCGGCGGCGCAGGCCAAGCCGCCGGCCAAGGTGGCCAGCGCCGATCACATCCGTAGCGTCACCCGAAGCGTCGACGGCGCCTTCATCGAAGGCAACGCCGCCAAGACACCCGACTGGCCCAGCTACGGCCTGGACTACGCGGAAACCCGCTTCAGCCGGCTCTCGCAGATCAATGCCGACAACGTGAAGGACCTCGGGCTGGCCTGGTCCTACGATCTCGAATCCACGCGCGGGGTGGAAGCCACGCCGCTGGTAGTCAACGGCATCATGTACGTCAGCGCGTCGTGGAGCGTGGTGCATGCCATCGACACCCGCAGCGGCAAGCGCATCTGGACCTTCGACCCGAAGGTCGACAAGTCGATTGGCTACAAGGGCTGTTGCGACGTGGTCAATCGTGGCGTGGCGCTGTACCAGGGCAAGGTCTTTGTCGCCTCCTACGATGGCCGCCTGATCGCGCTCGATGCCGGCAGCGGCCGCAAGCTGTGGGAGAAGGACACCATCATCGACCGCACCCACTCGTACACCATCACCGGCGCGCCGCGGGTGTTCAAGGGCAAGGTCATCATCGGCAACGGCGGTGCGGAGTACGGCGTGCGCGGCTATATCACCGCCTACGATGCCGGCACCGGCGAGCAGAAATGGCGCTGGTTCACCGTGCCCGGCGACCCCAGCAAGCCGTTCGAGGACGAGTCGATGGCCAAGGCGGCCAAGACCTGGGACCCGGCCGGCAAGTACTGGGAAGCCGGAGGCGGCGGCACCGCATGGGACACGCTGGCCTTCGACCCCGAGCTCAACCTGATGTACGTGGGCACCGGCAACGGCTCGCCCTGGTCGCGCAGCAAGCGCAGCCCGGCCGGCGGCGACAACCTTTACCTGGCCTCCATCGTCGCGCTGGATCCGGATACCGGCAAATACGTCTGGCACTACCAGGAGACGCCCGGCGACAACTGGGACTACACCTCCACCCAGCCCATGATCCTGGCCGACCTGAATATTGGCGGCAAGGCGCGCAAGGTCATCCTGCACGCGCCCAAGAACGGCTTTTTCTTCGTCATCGACCGCACCAACGGCCAGTTCATCTCGGCCAAGAACTTCGTCGATGTGAACTGGGCCAGCGGCTACGACCAGAACGGACGCCCGATCGAGCTGCCGGAGGCACGCGCCACCGACAAGCCCTATGACGCCATCCCCGGGCCCTACGGCGCGCACAACTGGCATCCGATGTCGTTCAACCCGCAGACCGGCCTGGTCTACCTGCCCGCGCAGCATGTGCCGCTCAACCTGATGGACGACAAGAATTGGACGTTCAACGGCAAGCAGCCCGGCCAGCCGCACGGCAACGTGGGGTGGAACACGGCGAAGTTCCTCAATGCAGAGCCGCCCACCAGCCAGCCCTTCGGGCGCCTGATCGCCTGGGACCCGGTGCAGCAAAAGGCCGTCTGGACGCAGGAGCAGGTCTCGCCGTGGAACGGCGGCACGCTCACCACCGCCGGCAACCTCGTGTTCCAGGGCACGGCCGATGGCCGCTTCATCGCCTACAACGCCGCCACCGGTGCGAAGCTGTGGGAGTCGCCCACGGGCACCGGCGTGATCGCGGCGCCCGTGAGCTATCTGGTGGACGGCAAGCAGTACGTGTCCGTCGCCGTCGGCTGGGGGGGCGTCTACGGGCAGGCCCAGCGCGCCACCGAGCGCCAGGGGCCGGGCACGGTCTACACCTTTGCGGTTGGCGGCAAGGCGCCCATGCCCGCGTTCGTGCAGTACCGCGCGGGTGAACTGCTGTCGGGCGTGAAGTACGACCCGGCCAACGTCGCGGCCGGCACGGCGCTCTACGTCAGCAACTGCGTGCTCTGCCATGGCGTGCCCGGTGTGGACCGCGGCGGCAATATTCCCAACCTCGGCTATATGAATACCGCCTATATTCAAAATCTCGACAAGTTCATCTTCAAGGGACCCGCCATGGCGCGCGGCATGCCAGACTTCACCGGCAAGCTGAGCGCGGACGATGTCGAGAAGATCAAGGCATTTATCCAGGGCACCGCAGACGCCATCCGGCCCAAGGCCCAGGCAATGGCCAAGTAGCAACCGGGCAGGTCGCCCGCGCAGCAGCAAAGGAAGCAATCAACAAACTCAGGGCAGGGATATGGCAGGCAACAAGGGCGGTGGGCGAAGCAGGAAACCGGTTTCCGCAGAGGCTTCGCACCGCCTGTGCTGCCTGGCGGCGGCGATGCTTACCGCCGCGCCCGGCGCGGCTTTTGCCGAGGAAATGCTGCCGGACGTGGTGGTGAGCGTCAGCCGCGCCGAGCAAAAGCGCTTTGACGCGCCGGCCGCAATCGACAGCGTTCCCGTCGATTCGCTGAGCACGCCCAGCCCATTGATCAATCTGTCTGAGCTGTTGCCGCTCGTGCCCGGCGTGGCTGCGCGCGAGCGGCAGAATTACGCGCAAGACCTGCAGCTTGCGGTGCGCGGCTTCGGCAGCCGCTCCACATTCGGTGTGCGCGGCGTGCGGCTGTTCGTGGACGGCATACCAGCCACCATGCCGGACGGGCAGGGCCAGGCCTCCACCGCCGATCTCACCAATGCCAGCCGCATCGAGGTGTTGCGCGGCCCCTTTGCCCAGCTCTACGGCAATGCGTCGGGCGGTGTCGTGCAGATTTTCACGCCCGATCCACCCAAGGCGCCGATGGCGCGCGCCACCACCGGGTTCGGCTCCGACGGGCAATGGATGGCCGGCGTGACGGTGGGCGGCGGCAACGACAAGATCGGCGGCGTGCTGGATGCATGGACGTTCGAGACCGACGGCTACCGCGACCACAGCGCGGCCCGGCGCCGTCAGCTCAACGCCAAGGTGGTGGCAGAGCCGGTCACCGGCACCCGTGTCACGCTGTTGTTCAACGCCTTCGACCAGCCCCAGGCGCAGGACCCGCTCGGCCTCACGCGTGCCCAGGCCGACGCCAACCCGCGCCAGGTCGTGCCGCTGGCCACCCAGTTCAATACCCGCAAGACCGTCCGGCAGAACCAGGGCGGCGTGCTGGTCGAGCAGCGCCTGAGCGAGCAGGACAACCTTGAATTCCGCCTCTATGGCGGCACCCGCGAGCTCACCCAGTACCTGGGCTTCAGCGGCATCGCGCCCTCGTCGGCGGGCGGCATCGTGGATATCGACAGATCCTACGGCGGCGGTGCGATGTCCTGGCACCACAACACCACGGTAGCCGGACTGCCGTTGCTATGGAGCGCCGGCGTGGACGCCGACGGCATGCGCGACGCGCGCACCGGCTTCGTGAACCAGAACGGCACGCAGGGCGCGCTGCGCCGCGACGAAACCGACAAGGCCGGCAGCCTGGGCGCCTTCGCCCAGTTCGACTGGACCTGGAATCCCTCCTGGCGGCTGGTCGGCGGCGTGCGCGCCAGCCAGGTCAAGCTGCGCATCGACGATCATTACATCACCGCCGCCAGCCCCGACGACAGCGGCACCGCCACCTACAACAACGTCAGCCCGGTGCTCGGCGTGGTCTGGCAGGCGGTGGACTCGCTCAATGTCTACGCCAACCTTGGCCGCGGCTTCGAAACCCCGACGCTGACCGAAGTCGCCTACGGCCGCGGCGGCATCGGCACCAACCTCGGGCTGCAGCCCTCCACCAGCCGCCAGGGCGAGATCGGCGTCAAATGGCAAGGCAAAGGGCAACGGCTGGAAGCCGCGGTGTTCGACGCCGGCAGCCACAACGAGATCGTGCCGCTGTCCAACGACAACGGCCGCTCCGTCTACCAGAACGTCAACGGTGTGCACCGGCGCGGTCTGGAGCTGGGATGGCGCGGCACCTACGGCCCCGGCGAGCGCTACGGCACCGGCCTGGCCTACACCTGGCTCGACGCCTATTTTGGCGACGCCTTTCGCAATGCGCAGGGCGCAACGGTAGCCTCTGGCAACCGCCTGCCCGGCACCGCTCGCCACAGCCTGTTCGCCGAGGCCACGTACAAGCCGGTAGCCGACCTCACGCTGGGCGTGGAGATGCGCGTGGAAGGGCGCGTGTTCGCCGACGACCTCAACACGCAATATGCGCCGGGCTATGCCACCTTCAACCTGCGCGCCGGCTATAACTTCCGCGTGGGGCGCATGCGCTGGTATGCCTATGGCCGCATCGACAATATTGCCGACCGGCATTACATCGGGTCGGTGATCGTAAACGAGAGCAATGGCCGGTATTTCGAGCCGGCGCCGGGGCGGCGGTTTTTTGTGGGGCTGCGGGCGGAGATCTGAGCGGTGGCTGGGCTGTTCGCCCAGCAAGCGTGCGATCAGGATGCTGCTTGCATCGGCACCAGACGGCATTCCAACGCGCGGCCATGTGTCCTTGAAATGCTCGGGCTATCGTCAAGTCACAGGCGGGCATGCGCAGCCGGGGTGGTCTGGCCTAAAACTCAACGCCGATCTGCGCCGCGATATTGGGCGTGTGCGTGCGGAAGAACGCAGGCTTCCTGAGCGGCCTGCCGAGCGTCACCTCGTAGGTCAGGGCGGCGTAGCCACCCATGGCCCAGCGCCCGCGCGCCCCGATCACGGCACCCATCAGCGTCTGGCCCACCAGGAACCCGGCGGATGGGCCGCTGACATGTCCCATGTCCAAGCCCACGAAGGCTTCCTGGCCCGTATTGGCAAGTTGCCAGGCCAGGTCGTTGCGCCAGGTGATGCCGCTCTCGGCGGCAAGGGTGAGTTGTTCATCGAAACCGCGCACTGAGTAGCGGTTGCCGATGACGAAATAGTCGGACGGCAAGATGCGGGTGCGGGCGTACTGCATGCGCAGGCTGCCCTGGTAGCGCAAGCGCTCCCCGGCGACCTGGAATGGCACCATCAGGCCGGCATTCGCCAGCACGATCTCCGACTTGCCATCCCAGCCGGGCTCGCCCAGCACAAAGCCAGGCGACCTGGAGTGCGCGGGCAGCGACGCGCGCCATGCCGCGCCGACATCCAGCACCGTGTTGCCGAGGTACTGACGGTGCGCGGCGCCGGTCTCGAAGCCGACGAAATCGCGGTGCTGCACGGCGATGTCGATGCCGTCCAGCGTGGAGCTGGCGGTCTTGCGGAACACCTTGGCATACAGGCTCGTCTTGCCCGAAGTATTGCGCAACGGCACGTAGCCAAGTCCTGCCTCGATCTGCGTGCTGCGCCCGCCGTAGACGATATCGCCCTCGAAACCCGCCACCGTCTGGTGGTAGCGCGACTGGTTGGCGTTGAAGAAGGCGTTCCAGTAACCGAAGGGAATGCTGTAGTTGATCGCCGAAGAGCGGGTCCCCGCCGCGCCGTTGCCGGCATTGGCATTGGTGCTGCCGGAGAGGGTGAGGCTGTCGTAGAGGAACAGTGGCGAGTCCACCGTCAGCGTGCCGCCCATCTGGTAGCGCCCGGTGTTATCCAGTCCGGCGTTATCGCCCGTCACGAGGACATGCCAGCGCTTGCCGGTGCCCGGCTTGATGATCAGTTCCGTGTCGCCGGGGTTCTCGCCAGGGACCAGATCGATGCCGGCATCGGCCTGCCCCTGCAGGCGACGCATGTTCTCCGTGCCCTGGTCAAGGTCGCGCTGGTTCACCAGCCCGCCGGGGCCGGTGGGCAAGACCATGCGCCACCAGCCGGGCGCACCCTCGGCCCTGACACCAGAGAGGCGTCCCGCCACCACGCGCAGTCGCAATTCGCCGCTGGCGAGATTCTGCTCCGGGATCACCACGCGCGTGGTCATGTAGCCTTGGGCGAGCAGCCGCGCCGAAAAATAGTCCTGGATGGCCTCCAGCCCCTTGCCCCCAACGCATTGCGTGGGCAGGATGCCCGCCTCGGCCTGGAGCCATGCAAAGTCCTCGGCACCCTCCCAACGCACCATCCCAATGCGGAAGCAGGGCGACTCGGCAGGCAGGATCAGCGGTCCCGCGATGCCCGCATTGGCGGGGGAGGTCGTCAGCACATCGGGGCGGGCCAAGGCACGCTCGCGCGCGGCCTCCTGTTGCTGTTCCTGGCGGCGCTCGATGGCGGCGTTCGGGGTGACAGGCGGGAAGGCGGGCGGGAAAGCAGGCAGGGCCTGGGCAACCGCGAGCGTGGGCAGCGTCAGGATGAGCGGGGCAAAAGGAGGGACGCCACGCGCCTTGCGGCGCGCGTTGCGGAAGTTCATCGGCATGGATTGACGCGGCTTACATGTCAGGCAATTCGACGCGGAGGCTGAGGATCTGGTCGCGTTAAATCGCTATACGTTAATGAGGGATGCAATCGAGTGCGCAGAAAACACACACATTGAAGATCTGCGAGCGAGAATAAACAGACCAGATCTTCGCGGTATCGAAAGGCGATGCCGGTGTGAAAAAATAAACCAGATCATTTTCTCCACTCCAGATTTCAGATGGCATTGTTGACGCCAGCGCTGCTGGCCTCGTTGCCAACGCCTTCATCACGCAAGCGCTACTGCATGAGTGAGGCTGGACTATGCCAAGGCCAGACGGACGATACCGAGTTTTTGTGCTGATTGAAATCGGACAAATCCGAAAATGGATGGTGAAAATTCCTATTCAATCGATTCGGAGCTGAATTTGGCTAGGTGCTGGATAGTCTGTGGCCGTCGAGGAGGCATTGCTGGTAGGCCTGCTTCTGCAGGCGGCAAGTCACTTGCCGACGACGCATTGGGTGGGCAATTTGGCGCGATAGGCTTGTCCGTAGTCGACGTAAGGGCTGACCGAGCCAGGTTGATGATTACAGCACCCGCTGTCCATATATCCACTCGATACTGCCGTATGGAGCGACACGATTGAGGTCATCCAGCATCGTTCGTGCGCTTACCGCGTCGCCTTTGACAAACTTCGCATAGGCCGCGCCATGGAACAAGGCTTCCGTGAGCACAGCTAGGGCGAGGGTTTTTTCCGAGAACGGTACGTGGTTCTTTGTCACGAGAGTCCTTGATAGGTTGATGTTTGCACGCCTGGTGGCGGTAAGTGGGACGGCGGCCCCAGAGGTATGGCGTCTATTCTGCGAAGACCGGAGACGGAGGTGCCGGAAGTCCGACACAAAGGTGGCCGACTTCCGGCTGGCCACGTGGCTGTTGGTATGCGAGATGCCCTCGCTGGCCGAGTTTCCCTTCGCCCTGGAAGGGGGGCTGAGACGCCGAAGCCGGTATTGCCTTGGTCAAGGCCGTGCGATGCGTCGACTGTGGACTTTTTCATGCCGGCTCGCGAATCCACGAAGGCCATCTATGATTTTTTTCTTTCAAGAATCTCTATTATTAATCTCCCGCGTCTTCTTCCACGCGTATAAGAACCAAAGTGCAAATACTATCGTCCAAATCAGGCATAGACCAGACACAAGATAGTAGTGCTTGCGCGTGACGTTGAAGCCGAGAAATTTAAATATGGTGAGTGGAATCAACATAATCCAGGGGTAAAAAATACCTTGAAATGCGATCCATATTTTTTCAATTTTTTTCATTTTTTTGTTTCTGTGGAGGGGTGAAAGAAGATCCTAAACCCTGAGCCACGTTGCCAACTCCAAATCCGATAAGAGGGGCCGTCATACTTGGCTTCTGAAGTAGAGCCGGGACGCTTGAATTCACATACGTTGGAAATAACGTTGTTAGGCTTTTTTGAGCGCGAGCCCCAACCTTTGCGCCAAATGATCCGAAGCCGTAACCCACTGTTGCAGCACCCAAGAGACTATTCGTGTCTCCATAGAGTATGTTCTGGAACTGAGCGTTTGCTATGGCATTAACGCTGCCCAATACGGCATTGCCGTACGCTCCAGAATTCATGCCTATTGGTGTCAGAATTGCACCACTGACCGTTGCCATCGCTGTTTGTCCTGGCCGAATACTCCCGGTTAGGAAGATCTGTCCTACCATATCCATCGAACCACTCACAATACCGCCAATTCCTGCGGCTGAAGTACATGCGGTGGGATTGATTGTGCAGGCAGTTGCGGTACTTGTCACTAAGCCGGGAACGGTTGTCGCGATAGCGGGCCCTGTTGCCAGCAGCGCTGCACCACCAACTACATTGACTACGGCACCGGCGAGCCTACTTCTCTCGGCATCGCTCATTGCCCCGGTGGTTGCCGCTTGAATAGCTCCCGGTTGCTTGAGTCCATTTGTGTAGTAGAACGCGGCTGAATCGCCCAATGTCTTACCGTACATAGTTGCATCGTTCTTCTGCGACGGGGGCGTATAGAACATATAGCCCGGTCCACTTGCACCATCTGCTGGCAGCATTCCATGTGCCTGACTGAGAAATGCGCGCGCGCCAGCATCCTCCTCGCCGCCCACGCCCGCTTGGACTTGCCGGAATCCCTGCTGCGCAAGGCGCATTTCTGCGTCCGATTCGGAGATACCTTGTTGCTTTGCGAAAGCCTTGGCATTGTCCTTGATCCACTTCTGTTCATCCGGATGCAACTGCCGATTGAACCGATCCACATTCGCTGCCGTCGCCGCCCCCGATCCGCCACCCACAATCGCACCAAAGCCACCCGCTGCGATATTGGCCGCCACGTTGCCGAGCGCTTCATTCAACCCGGCGTTGCCGGTATCGATGCTCTCTGACGCCGCATTGCCAAGTGCTTGAAGCCTGGGCGCGGCCAGCGACGATGCGCCCGCGCCTGCGGCGCCGGCCAGCGCGTTGCCGCCACCCAGGCCCGCAACAAGCGCGCCGCCTGCGGCGTGCAGCGCCGCGCGGTAGTCGCCGCCTTCCTCCCAGTTTTTCGCGTCGGCAAGGTACTTGTTTTCCAGTTCGGTATCCCCGGCGTCGCGGGCGGCCTTGGCATTCGCACGGGCTTGCTTCTCCTTGGTGCCGGCGATGTCGCCCACTGTCTTGGCTACCGCCTCGCCGGCGGCCTGGGCAGCGGCCATCGTGTCGGACTGTTTGTCCAGTAGCTGTTCCAGGTCGGGGTTCTTGCCGACCGTGCTGTTGGTGCCGGCGGTGTCCCGCTTCAGGCTGGCCAGGTCCTGCTTCTGGTTGGCCTGGTCGTTGATGGTGATGGTGCCTTCGGCGATTGCGCTGCGTGCGACGCCGTCCTGGCTGCCGCTCTTGTGCTGGGGAATCATCGGGTTGATGCCGCCGGTGTTCTTGCCGGAGGTCTGGCCGCTGTTGCTCTGGCCATTGGGTGCGCCAAATGCGCCGCCTGCGGAGAGGCCGGCGGAAGTTGCGCTGTAGTCGGAGTGGTTGGCGATGTCGGTCCAGGTGAGCGTGCCGGTGGTCAGGTTGTTCTTGTCCTTGCCTGCCTCGCTGGCGATGATTGCGCCCTTCAGGTCGGTATTGCCCTTGACGGTGATATCGAAGCCGTCCTTGCCGGCATGGATGCCGGACTGTTCGCTGACGTTGGCATAGCTGCCATTGGCCTTGCCCTTGGACGCTGAGAAGCTGGCGGACCCGCCGCCCTGGCTGATGCTGAAGCCGCCGCTCATGCTTTCCTGCCTGGCGTGCATCTCTTCGGTGTCCTGGCGGCTGGCGATGTTCAGGTTGCCGCCCACGTCTGCGATCACCTTGCTGCCACTGACCGTGGCGCCGAGGATGTTGGTGTCGTTGCCGGAGGCAAGGGTGACGGACTCCCGGCCGCTCACGTGGCTGTTGGCTTGCGAGACGCCCTGGCTGTCCGAGTTGCCCTTCGCCTTGGAGGCGGAGGCCGATACGCCGAAGCCTTGCGCCCCATACGACACGCCGACGCTGGCGCTGCTGGACTTGTTGGTGCTGTGGCTCTCGTTGGTTTCGGTGGCCGAGACGATATTGATATCGTGCCTGGCTGCCAGCGCCACCTTGTTGGCGTCGATGTTCGAGCCGGCGATGTTGAGGTTGCCTGCCGTCTGGTTGCCGTTGGCATCCACGCCCGTTGCGACGAAGGCCGCGGTGCCGCCTGCCGATACGTTGGCGCCGTTGTGGCTGGTGGCGTCCTGCGTCATGGTCTGCTTGCCCTGGCTGGTGCCCCAGGAGAGCGTAACGGCGGCGCCTGCCAGCGGGTTGCCGCCGGCCTGCGCCAATGCGCTGCCGGTGTCGGCAATGTCGCGCGCGGCGGCGATCCCCCACAGTGCGGAGGCGCGGCCGTCCTGGCTCTGACTGGCCGAGTTGATCTTGTTCCCGGCGGCGATGGCCGCGCCGATGGCGCCACCCGACACGCCCAGCGTGAAGCCGCTTTGCTTGACCTCGTGGGTTTCGTCGTGGTGCTGGCGGTTCTGCGCGGCTTGGATGTTGACATCCGCGCCCACGCCCGTGATGTCCTGCCTGGCGATCAGGTTGCTTCCGGTGACGGTAAGGGTGCTGCCCGCGTTCATGCGGACGCTGCCGTCCGTGCTGCCGACCAGGCTGCCCACCTGCTGCGTGCCGTTGTCGTTGGTGGTGTCCTTCTGGGCGCGGTTGCCGTACGAGAGGCCGGAGCCGGTGGCGCCGAACCCCGATTTCTTCTCTTCCTTGTAGGTGTAGGCGGACGAGGTGGTCTCGGTGGTGCCGATGGTCAGGTCGCGCCCTGCGCCAAGGTTCACGTCGTGCGTGGCCGCCACGGTGCTGCCCGCGACGGCCAGGTCACGTCCTGCCGCCATGGCCACCGTGTCGCCGGAGAAGGTGCTGCCGAGCGCCTCGGTCTGGCTGTTGGCATCGATGGTATGGGTGGACTTCTTCGATAGGAAGCCGCTTTCCTGGTAGGCGTGCTCGTCGCGTACGGAACTCGATGCCTGACCAGCCTTGACGTTGATGTCACGTCCCGCGCCCACGGTCAGCGCGCCGTCCGCGCTAACATACGCGGCGGTGGCGTTCACATCGCGCCCGGCGCTCAGGGTGGTGTTCTTGCCTGCCGTGACCTGCGCGCCGATTTCCGCGCTGCGCGATACCGCTGCATTGTTTCTTGCGTCTTTGTAGAGGTGTTCTGATTCGCTGACCTCGACCGTGCCAAGGTGGATATCGCGGCCTGCCGCCATGCCCAGGCTGTCGATGGCCTGGATGTTCGCGGCCTTGGTGTTGATGTCGCGCCCGGCCACGAAGGTGGCGCTGTCTGCCGCCACGCTGGAGATGCCCGCGATCACGGTGCGGCTGCCCGCGAGGTTGCCGCTGCCGCCGGCGCCGGAGGCGGTGGTGGTGGTCAGGTTGATGTCGCGGCCAGCCGTGGCTGCCAGTTGGCCCGTCGTGATATGTCCGGCGAGATTGTTGATGTCCTGCCTGGCGCTCAGCCCCATGACGCGCGCCGACAGCGCGCCGCTGTTGTGGATATTGGCCGCGTCGATCAGCGTCACGCCGCGGCTGGCGATGGTGCCCGTGTTCTTCACGTCGCCATCGGTCTGGATCACGGTATCGCGCGCGGCCATCAGGGTGCCGTCACCCTTCAGGTCGCCCGCGCGCACCTTCAGGTAGACCTGGGGCACCAGCACGCGCTGGGTGGTGCCGTCCTTCAGGGTGACCGTCTTCTCGACCAGCCACACGATGTCGGTGGTGAGCGCGCGCATCTGGTCCGCCGTCAGCCCGGTGCCCACGTTCAGGTGGAACTGCTTGCCGAACTCGACGCCTGACTGCATCAGCGCCTTGTATTGCGCCTCGTTGTCGGTGTAGTCGCCCACGAAGCGCTGGCCGGTTCCCAGCATCACGGCATCGGCCACGAGGCGGGCTTCATAGTAGCCGTCGCCCAGGCGCTTAAGCACGTGGGTGGGGTCCTGGCCCAGTTGCGTGAGCATGACATCGCTGGATAGCCACTGGCGCTGGTTGGTGAAGCGCGGGTCGGTCTCGATCAGGTAAGGCGTGCCCGGCTCGCCGCGAATCTTGAAGAGCGCATTGTCGGGCATCGCCAGCGACGGCGAGACGGCCCGGATGACGTCGCCGCCCAGGCGGCCACCGGCCTCCGTGCCGAGCGAGATCTGCGTAAGCGTCGGCGCGGTGGCGATAGGGCCGGTGCCGGTCTTGTCCGCCACGATCGTGCCAGTGCCGTTCACAACCTGGTAATCCAGCGCTTCACCCTTGGCGAGCTGGGTCGGAATTTCCAGATGTACCGCTGGCACGTCCATGTTGTCGTAGCAGCGGCCGCGCTTGCATGGGCGGGTGTATTGGCTGGTGCCGGTTGTATCCTCGATGCGCGTCGCATCGTACGCAAGGTTGTTGACCGCGCCGCTGCCGCCACCGGCAGCAAGCGTGCCGCCAACGAGAATCTGGCTCTTGTCGTTGGTGACCGCGCCGGTGAAGCTGGCGTTGCCGCCCACCAGGATGCGGGCGGGATCGGTGTGGGCGACAACCTCGTCCTGCACACGGGTGTCACGCCGTTCGATGGTCCAGGACTTCACCAGCCGGCCCTGATAGTCGCTGTTGAACGCCTGGATCTTGCCATTCAGGGCTTCGTAAAGCGGTTTGCTGGCGGCTTTTGCGGCCTGGTAGGCAACCAGATCGGCCCTGTATTGCGTATGGCAGGCCACTGGCGATCCATCCGCACAGGGTGAGGGTAGGGGAGGCAGCGCGCCGGGCGGGGCCATCCCGAATTTGTTCCAGATGGGGTCGTCAGCCTTGTAGACAAAATGATCGGCTTCCAGGCTGCCATTCGCGTCCGGCGCGAACGGCAGCATTGCCAGGCCCACGGGCCAGTTTGGACCGGACGAGCGGCTGTCGCTCTGTCCCGGCGTGCCATCGGACTGGCGCGCCCAGTCGAACGGGGGGCCAAACACGCTGAAGGGGTACTGCGCCGAAGGCAGGACCAGGCGCTTGTAGTCGTCATCGCCGAGGTAGGCCAGGTCATCGCCGTGGCTGGCGATGTGGCCAAATATGGCACCCGATGCCGTTGGCAGCACGAGCATCGCAGTGCTTGGGTCGATTTTCTCGGCGCTGCCATTGAGCCGATAATAGAACGCATGCACTGTCCCGGTATCGGTGCGCTCGGTGCGGAAGTGGTCGTTGCGGTTGGCAAGGGCGGCAACGTTGAAGTTGGCGCTGCCCGCCACGTCGATGGTGGCCGAGGCATTGGTGAGCGCATCGGCCTGGCCGGTTGCCTTGCCGCTGGTATCCAGCGCGCGGCCCACGTTCAGGTCTTGCGACGAGTAGACCAGCGCGTGCTCGCGGTTGACGATCTCCGGGGCACCCAGCTCGATGCCGCCGCTGCGCGAGGCGATCACGGCCCCCTGGCCGGTGGCGGGGTGGATGTCGTTCAGGATATGCCGGCCGGCGCCGATGGCCACCGAGTCGCCATAGATGCGGTCGATGTTGGTGACGGTGGTGCCGGCCAGGATGCGCACGGCGCCACCGTCGATGAGGCCCTTGTTGAGCACCGCCTGATCGGCGCGGACAGTGTTGGAGGCCCGCCCGGACAGCTCGCCCGCGTTGGTGACGTTGCGCCCGTGGAGGTCGGCGTTGCGGCCTGCCACCAGCTTGCCATCATTGGTGAGATCGCCGGCGGCATTGCCCTGGGCATCCTCGATCAGGATGTTGAGATCGCGCGCCGCGGTCACCGTGCTGGTGTTATGGAAATCGGTTTGCAGGATCGCGGTGACGTCACCCGCATGGGATTGCAGCGCGCCATCCCCGGTGAGGCTGTCGCCCTTGATGCCCAGCGCCTGGTTGGCGGCAAGCAGGCCATCGGTGTTGGTGATGGCCTCCACATTGAGCTGCGTCGTGCCTCCGGCGGTGACTTCGCCACGGGTGTTGCCGAGCGTCGCGGCATCGGCGTCAAGCGAGGCATCGGCGCGCAGCGCGCCCTGGGCATTGTCGATGGCATGGGCGGCCAGCCTGACGTTGACGCCCTCCATGCCCTTCGGGGCTGCGTCGGTGCCGGAGAGCGTGTCGCGGTTGAGGATGGTGCCCGCCTGCGCGTCCAGGGTGCCACCGGCATGGATGAAGCCCGCCGTGTTGTCGAGGGTAGCGGCGATGCGCACCGTTGCATCGCTGTTCGACGCGACCTCGCCGTCAGTGTTGGTGAGGCTGTCGCCGGTGATGGCCAGCGGGCCGCCTGCCACGATCTTGCCGCTGGTGTTGTCCAGCGCCCCGGTCACCCGTAGCTTGTCTTGTACCGACCCGATGACGCCGCCGCGATTGACGGTGCTGACGGCCGCGACAGTGGTGGCGCCGGTCCCGGCGATGGTGCCGCCGGTGTTGTCCACGGCCTGCGCCGCGCCCACGCCGAGTGCGCTGCCACTGGTGATGGCACCATCCTGGTTCCGGATGTTCGCGCCCCGGACGGCTCCACCATGGACGCCCCCGACGATGGCGCCGCCGCGATTGTCCACGGTGCCGCCGGCGTTGACCTGTACGGCATTGGCTTCCAGCCGTGCGTTCTGGTGGCCGATGTTGCCCGCCGCCGACAGATAGGCGGTGCCGTGCGCAACGACTTTGCCGTTCGACAGTTCCAGCGTGGGGGCCGACAGCTTGGTGTCGGCGCCGGACACGATGGTGCCATGGGATTGGATGGCCGTGCGCGCGGCAAGATGGGCCGTGCCCGCGCCGGTCACGTTGGCATGGGCATCGACGCCCGCGCCGATGGTGCCGCTGTTGGCGATGCGGTCGGCCTGGGCCAGCAGATCCGTGCCGGCGGCCAGGGTGCCGCTGTTGCTCAGTTGTCCCGGCGTGGCCGCGGCAATGCCGCCGTGCGTGGTGATGGTGCCCGCGTTGCTGATGTTGGCGCCGGTGACGGAGGCGCTGCCATCGGCTTGCAGGCGGCCACCTGGCACGATATGCACGTCGCCGTTGTTGTCCACCACGATGTCGCCCGAGCCGGCGGTGACGCCGCCGCCGAGGTGAAAGCCGACACCGCGTTCCGTGCCGATCAATTTGACCGCCCCGCTATACATGGAGCTCAGCGCCGAGGCATCGAGCGCGAACTGCGGGGCAGGGCCGTTGCCCGCTTGCGCGGTGGCGTTCAGGGTTTCATAGCCGACCTGGTTGGCACCCGCGACCACATTCAGGTGCCTGGCCCACAGTTGCGCATTGACGTGGATCGAGCGCGCCAGCAGATCGACCTGCGCCTGCGGGCTGGACAGGCCTTGTCCGCCGATGCCGATGCTGCCGCCCCGCACGTCGAAGCCGGCCAGGCTGCCATCGGCGCTGAACACCGGACGTCCGGTGGAAAGCGTGAAACGGTCCGCGTTGATCGCCCCGCAGCCCGAGCAATGCAACCCCGCCGGATTGGCCAGGATCAGGTTGGCGCGATTGCCGGCGATTTCTTGTGCGCCAAGCAATCGGGAGGGGTTCGGCTGGGTGACCTGGACCACGATGTTGCCGGCGTGCCCGTTGCCGAGCATCATGTTTCCCTGGACCCAACCCGCAATCTGCGTCTGGCTGTTTGCCCCGCTGTTATTCAGTACCACGCCGGACGGGCCGACGTTGTACTGAATGAAATGACTCACGCTGGTGCCGCCGTTACGGTTGGGCGGGGGGATGTTCACGACTGGGACGCCATTGGCCGCCACGCCCACCACTGGACGCTGCCCTGGCACATTTTTGTCCACCTGAATCGGCAAGGATTGCGCGTGCGCCGAGTGGTCCAGCAACACCGGCAAGCCCATCATCGAGGCAATCAACGCGGTGAGCCATAGCACCGGCACGAAGGCCGAGCCTTGGCTGCTGCGTTCGGCGTTGCCTTGACGGCCCTTGCCGCGCCCCGCGGCATGTTCCGGTACTGCGACCAGCATGCCGCGCACAGCGTTGAAAACCAAGCGATGGATATTCTTGTTCATCCTGCGTGTCGAGAGAAGTCGGGTATGCAAGCGCGTTGACGCTTGAGCGAGGCTGGACCAAGCCCAGGCCAGACGTAAGATACCGAGCCGAGATTCGGATTGAAATCGGACAGGTACGAAAATGAAGCAGGAAATTTCCGAAGCGCCGATTCAATCCCGCCTGAGTGGAATGGCATTGAGCGCTGAATGGCCGGAGGCCGCCGGGCGCCGCTTCTGGCAGGCGGGTCAGCCTGACTTCAGCCGGCGGATGGCGGCCTGGCCTGGCCTGTGGCTGGAGCCGCGCGGTCCCGGAATTGGAATTCGTGCGCGTCACCATCAGGCTCCGCTACACTGCAACGGTACGCGACCCAGCGGGTCTTCCCGGCGCACCTGCGTTCCGGGGGGGCCGCCCATCCCGATGCAAGACACGCCTCTTCCCACCACCGCCGCCGCCGTTGCCACCGACGACCGCACCCGCAGGATCATGCTGTGGGTGGTCGCCATCGGTTTCTTCATGCAGACGCTGGATTCCACGATCGTCAACACGGCATTGCCTTCGATGGCCAGGAGCCTGGGGGAGAGCCCGCTGCGGATGCAGTCGGTGATCATTGCCTACTCGCTGACCATGGCGGTGATCATTCCGGCGTCGGGCTGGCTGGCGGACCGCTTTGGTACCCGCACCATCTTCCAGACGGCCATCGTGCTGTTTGTCGTTGGCTCGCTGGCTTGCGCCTATTCCAATAGCCTGACGTGGCTGGTGGTCTCGCGGGTGGTGCAGGGCGTGGGTGGCGCGATGTTGCTGCCGGTGGGGCGGCTGGCGGTGCTGCGCACGTTCCCGCGGGACCAGTACCTGCAGGCGCTCAGCTTTGTGGCGATTCCGGGCATGGTGGGGCCGCTGATCGGGCCGACGCTGGGGGGCTGGCTGACCCAGACCTTTTCCTGGCACTGGATCTTCCTGATCAATGTGCCGGTGGGGCTGCTAGGGGGGCTGGCCACCATGCGCTACATGCCCAACGCGCGCCTGCACGGGGTGGCGCCGTTCGACCTGAGCGGTTACCTGTTGCTCGCGATCTCGATGCTGACGATTTCGTTTTCGCTGGATGGCCTGGCGGAGCTTGGCTTCGAGCATGCCACCGTGCTGATGCTGCTGATTGCCAGCATGGCTTCACTCACGGCTTACGTCCTGCACGCGTCGCGGCGGCGGCGGCCGCTGTTTGCGCTGCGGCTGTTTCGCATCCATACCTTCAGCGTGGGGCTGCTGGGCAACTTGTTTGCGCGCATCGGCAACGGCGCCATGCCGTTCCTGATCCCGCTGACGCTGCAGGTCAGCCTGGGTTACTCGCCGTTCCAGGCGGGCATGATGATGCTGCCGATCACGGCGGCGGGCATGGCGTCCAAGCGGCTTGCCACGAGCCTGATCGAGCGTCATGGCTATCGCAAGGTGCTGGTCACCAATACCTTTCTCGTGGGGCTGGCGATGGCGTCGTTCGCGCTGATCTCGCCCACCCAGCCGCTGGCGCTGGTACTGGTGCAGCTGGCGCTGTTCGGGATGGTCAATTCGATCCAGTTCACCGCCATGAACACGGTCACGCTGAAGGACCTCGGCACGGCCGGGGCCAGCGGCGGCAACAGCCTGCTGTCGATGGTGCAGATGCTGTCGATGAGCCTGGCGGTGACGTCGGCCGGCGCGTTGCTGGCGACCTTCCAGGGCACCTTTGGCCGCCACGGCGCCACCAGCGCGCTGCCGGCGTTCCATGCCACGTTTATCTGCGTGGGGCTGATTACCTCGGCCTCTGCGTGGATCTTCCTGCAACTGTCGCCGGACGTGGCCCGTCCGGCCGGCAAGGGCGTCGAGGACGCGACGGAGATGTAGCCGCCGGCTATGCCCTCGTTTTGCCAGCCAGCCCGTGCGAGCGTGCCGCGGCGCGCTCGCGCAGGTCCTGCACAAAGGCCTCGGCGGCGGCGCCGAGCTCGCGGCCGCCCTGGCGCAACAGCCCGACCGGTTCCTCGCTGCCTTGGCCGGAGATGGGCAGCAGCACCAGTTCGCCGCTTTCCAGCGCCTGGCGCATGGCGCAGCGCGGCGCCAGCCAGATGGCGTCGGATTTCAGGGCGACCAACTGGCCCAGGTAAGCGTCCGAGGTCTCTAGCACACCCGGTGGCAGCATGAAGCCGTGCCGGGCCAGCAGGCTCTCGGCGCTGTGCCGTGGTGCCGAGCCTTGCGCGGGGACCACCAGCTGGCAAGCCATGATCTCCGTCAGGGAAGGGGGCGCTTTCGCCAGCGCGTGGCCCTTGCGCACGGCGAGCAGCAGTGGCTCGGCGTCCAGCATTTCAAACCAGAGTCCCTCCATCACCGTCGGATTGTCCATGCGGCCGATGGCGATATCGAGCACGTCGGCCTTCAGCCAGTCGATCAGCGTGCGGTTCATGCCCGTCTGCACCGCCAGGCCCACGTCCGGATGCGTGCGGCGAAAGGCCAGCACGGCTTCCTGCAGCAGGTCGGGCACGACGCTGGGCAGGGCGCCGACGCGGATGTGCTCCAGGCCCGCGGCGTGCGCACCGGTCACGCTGACCGCGGCTTCGTCCAGGTCTTCCAGCACGCGCAGGGCGTGGCGCAGGAAGCGCTGGCCCAGCTCGGTCAGCTCGGTGCCCGCCCGGCCGCGGGCCAGCAAACGTGCGCCAAGCAGCGCTTCCAGCTCGGTCAGGGTCTTGGATACGGCGGGTTGGCTGAGGCCCAGCTGCTCCCCGGCCTGGCCCAGGTGCTGGGTTTGCGCCACGGCCACGAAGCAATGCAGGTGGCGCAGGCGGACACGGTTGCGGAAGGGCGGCAGCATATCTAAAAGTTATGCAAATAGTCAAAAAACTCAATATACATGCGCCGTGACTGCAAATAAAGTAATGAAAATTCCACCCCACGGAGACACGTATCATGGCCGACTCGCCCATCAAGCTGCCGCCAGGGCTGGCGCAATATCGCCGCCACTACTGGGACACCCAGCCGGAATACCGCTTTGACCCCTACGGTTCCACAGCGCTGCGCTCGCCCAACGAGCCGCTGGTGGCGCTGAACCAGACCCTGTCCGAGGTCACCGGCCCGCTGTTCGGCGCCGAGTTCGTGCGCAACGGCGACAGCGACCTTACCGCCGGCCACGCCGGGGAACCCATCGGTGAGCGCATCCTGGTCAGCGGCCGCGTGCTCGATGAAAACGGCCGTCCCGTGCCGAACGCGCTGATCGAGGTCTGGCAGGCCAATGCCGCTGGCCGCTACGTGCACAAGCGGGACCAGCACGACGCGCCGCTCGATCCCAATTTCACCGGCGAAGGCCGCGCGGTGACCGACGCACAGGGCCGTTACCAGTTCAAGACCATCAAGCCGGGCGCCTATCCCTGGCGTAACCACCACAACGCCTGGCGGCCGCAGCATATCCATTTCTCGCTGTTCGGCAACGCCTATGCCACGCGGCTGGTGACGCAGATGTATTTCCCGGGCGACCCGCTGCTCGCCTTCGATCCCATCTTCAATTGCGTGCCCGACGCCAAGGCGCGCGATCGCCTGGTGTCCACCTTCGACTGGGAAACCACGGTCCCCGAGTACGCGCTCGGCTACCGTTTCGATATCGTGCTGCGTGGCCGCGATGCCACGCCGATGGAGTAAGCCATGTTGTACGCCACCGCATCCCAGACCGTTGGACCCTACCTGCATATCGGCCTGTCCGGCCTTGACCGCGCCGACCTGACCGCCGAGGCGCCGGCACTGACGGGCGAGCGCATCGTGATCGAAGGCCGCGTGATCGACGGCAAGGGCGATCCCGTGCCCGACGGCATGGTCGAAATCTGGCAAGCCAACCCGGCCGGCCGCTACCGCCACCCCGACGATGCGCGCGACGGCGCCGAGACGGCGCTGGTGCCTGGCTTCACCGGTTTTGGCCGGCTGCCGACCGGGCCCGACGGCAGCTTCCGCTTCGTCACCGTCAAGCCAGGCCCCGTGCCCGGCCCCGACGGCCGGCCGCAGGCGCCGCATATCGTCGTCTCGCTGTTCATGCGCGGCCTGCTCAAGCACTTGTCCACGCGCCTATACTTCCCGGACGAAGCGCAGGCCAACGCCCGCGACTGGGCGTTGTCGCAGGTGCCCGCCGCGCGCCGCCACACGCTGGTGGCGCAGCAGACAGGCGCAGGCAGGCTGCAATGGCAGGTAGTGCTGCAAGGCCAGGACGAGACGGTCTTCTTCGACATCTGATCCCGCGCGCAGCCATTGCCAGCGCGCCCGCGCTGAACCAAGCCCCGGCGCCGGGCCCATCGTGGCCCGGCGCTGGGGTTTTTCCATGCCGATGCGAACCTCTTTCGATGCCGACTTCATCCCGACTGACCGACCCGATGTTCGGCAGCGCCGCCACGCTGGCCGCTTTCTCCGATACGGCAACCGTGCAGCGCATGCTCGATTTTGAAGCCGCGCTGGCGCGCGCCGAAGCCAGCTGCGGGGTCATCCCCGTGGACGCCGCCGAGGCGATCGCCGCCACCTGCCGCGCCGGCGAGATCGACTTCGACGCGCTGGCCGCCGCCGCCGTGGCAGGCGGCAACCTTGCCATTCCTCTGGTCAAGCAGCTCACCGCCCGCGTGGCCGCGCGCGACGCGCAAGCCGCGCGCTACGTGCACTGGGGCGCCACCAGCCAGGACGCGATCGACACCGGCATGGTGCTGCAATTGCGTGAAGCCTTGCAGGCGGTCGACGCCGATCTCAAGGCCCTTGGCCATGCCTGCGCGGCGCTCGCCACGCAGCACCGCGACACGCCGATGGTGGCGCGCACCTGGCTGCAGCACGCGCTGCCCACCACCTTTGGCCTCAAGGCCGCCGGCTGGCTCGATGCCCTGCGCCGCGACCTGCGCCGCCTCGACACCACGCGCACGCAGGCCGCCACGCTGCAATTCGGTGGCGCCGCCGGCACGCTGGCTAGCCTGGGCGCCGAGGCGCCGGCAGTGGCAACGGCGCTTGGCCGCGCGCTCTCGCTGGCGGTGGCGCCCACGCCCTGGCATGCCTACCGGGACCGCATGGTCGAGGTAGCCACCACGCTCGGCATGCTCACCGGCACGCTGGGCAAAGTCGCCCGCGACGTGTCGCTGATGATGCAAACGGAAGTCGCCGAGGTCGCGGAGCCCACCGGCCCCGGGCGCGGCGGCTCCAGCACCATGCCGCACAAGCGCAACCCGGTTGGCTGCGCCGCCGTGCTCACCGCCGCCGTGCGCGTGCCGCCGCTGGTGGCGACCATGCTGGCCGGCATGGTGCAGGAGCACGAGCGCGCGCTGGGCGGCTGGCAGGCGGAATGGGACACCTTGCCGCAAATCGTCACGCTGGCAGCAGGGGCATTGCGGCAGATGCTGGAAGTGGTGGGAGGATTGCAGGTGGATGCCGCGCGCATGCGCGCCAACCTGGGTGTGACGCACGGGCTGATCCTGGCGGAAGCCGCCATGCTGGAACTCGGCGGCAAGATTGGCCGGCTGCCCGCGCATCACCTGGTGGAAGGCGCCTGCCGGCGGGCCGTTGCCGAAGGCACGACATTGCGCGAAGCCCTGGGCGCGACCCTGGCCGAGGACGCAGCGCATGCGGGGTTGATGGATGCGGCGGCGCTGGACCGGGTTTGCGATCCGGCCAATTATGCCGGGCAGGCAGCGGGATTCGTCGATGCGGTCCTGGCGGCCTGGCGGCAGGAAGCTGGCCAGCATTGAGCGTCCCGGGAACCCAGCCACAGGCGCTTGAGGGACACACGAAGAACACACGAAGAACACACGAAGAACACACGAAGAACACGTAACTGAATCGCAAACCGAATTCTCTGGAGACCACCTTGCCCTTCATCACCCACGCCGGCAACCGCCTCTTCTACACTCTGGAAGGCCCGGCATCCGCGCCCGTCCTCATCTTCTCCAACTCGCTGGGCACTGACCACACCATGTGGGCGCCGCAGGCCGAAGCGCTGGGCCAGCAATTCCGCATCCTGCGCTACGACACCCGCGGCCACGGCCAGTCCGCATTGCCCCCGGGCCCGAGCAGCGTGGCGGAACTGGGCAGCGACGTCATCGCCCTGATGGATGCCCTGCAGATCCAGAAGGCCGCCTTCTGCGGCTTGTCGATGGGCGGCCTCACCGGCATGTGGCTGGGCGTGAACGCACCGCAGCGCTTTACCCGCATCGTGCTGGCCAACACCGCGCCCAAGATCGGCACGCCCGAGGCGTGGAACACGCGCATCGAAGGCGTGCTGCGCGACGGCATGACGCCGCTGGTTGAAGGCTCGTTGCAGCGCTGGTTCACGCCTGCCTTCGTCAGCGCCGCCGGCAATCAACTGGACGACCTGCGCCAGGTGCTGACCGGCCTCGATGCCCGGGGCTATGCCGCCAACTGCGCCGCGGTGCGCGACGCCGACCTGCGCGAAGCGGTCAAGACGATTCCCGTGCCGGTACTGGTGATTGCCGGCAGCGCGGACCCGTCCACGACCGCGGCGGAAGGGCGCGCCCTGGCCGACGCCATTCCGGGCGCGCGTTATCTCGAACTGGAAGCGGCCCACTTGTCCAACCGCGAACAGCCCGCGCGCTTCACCGAGGCATTGCTGGACTTCCTGGGCGACGATGCGCAACAACCCGCCAGCCGCCCCGCCAACGATGGCGAGCGCTACCAGGCCGGCCTGGCCGTGCGCCGCGCGGTGCTGGGCAGCGCCCACGTGGATCGCTCGCTGGCCAAGCTCAACCCGCTGACCGAAGAGTTCCAGAACCTGATCACGCGCTATGCATGGGGCGAGATCTGGACGCGCGAAGGCTTGCCGCGCCATTCGCGTAGCTTGATCACCATCGCCATGATGGTGGCGCTTAACCGCGGCGAAGAGCTCAAGCTGCATTTGCGCGCCGCGGCTAACAACAAGGTTAGCCGCGACGAGGTCAAGGAAGTGCTCTTGCAGACCGCTATTTATTGTGGCGTGCCGGCGGCTAATTCGGCTTTTCATATGGCGGAGGAGGTGTTTGCTGAGGAGGATTTGAAGGGGTTGAAGGGTTTGTAAGCGGCGGTGGCATCTTGCACCCAAGGTGCCATACGATATCGCTCTGCGGGGTTGGTCGCTGTTTGTTTGAGCGGCGTTGGCTCTTGCACCCAAGAGCCATACGACATCCCCCTGC
>NZ_JBXAHA010000029.1:0-104003 GCF_058794615.1 Cupriavidus sp. GW823-FHT07A04 | reverse complement strand
TCCATCGGGAACTGGTCGGTACGGTCGATCTCGGCCGCGCGCGGCGCCAGTTCGGCCTGCGCCCAGTTGCGCACGGTTTCGCGCAACATGTCGATATCTTCGCCAAGGTGGAAATTGAGGCCGGGGAGTTCGTTCATGGTTGAGTGCTCGTTATCTAGTGGAATACGGCCGCGGCAGACGGCGGCCCGATGTCAGATGGGATTCGGTTGGGTCGTCACGTGGTCTTGTCGCCAAGCCCGAGCTCCAGCGTCATGCGCTCGCGCATCACGAACTTCTGCACCTTGCCGGTAATGGTCATGGGCATTTCGTCGACAAAGCGGATGTAGCGCGGAATCTTGTAGTGCGCGATCTGGTCGCGGCAGAAGGCACGGATATCGTCCTCGGTGGCCGTATCGCCCGGCTTGAGCACGATCCACGCGCAGACTTCCTCGCCGTACTTGGGGTCGGGCACGCCAAACACCTGCACTGCCTGCACCTTCGGGTGGCGGAACAGGAATTCCTCGATTTCGCGGGGGTAGACGTTCTCGCCGCCGCGGATCAGCATGTCCTTCACGCGGCCAACGATGTTGCAGTAACCCTCGGCGTCGATGGTGGCGAGGTCGCCCGTGTGCATCCAGCCATCGCGGATCGCTTCGCGGGTGCGAGGCTCGTCGTCCCAATAGCCTTGCATCACCGAGTAGCCGCGCGTGCACAGCTCGCCCTTTTCGCCAACGGGCACGATCTCGCCGGTGCCGTCCACCAGCTTGACCTCAAGATGCGGCTGGATCAGCCCCACGGTGGTCACGCGCTTGTCGAGCGGATCGGTGGTGGAACTCTGGAAGGAAACCGGGCTGGTCTCGGTCATGCCATAGGCGATCGTCACTTCCGCCATGTGCATCTGCGAGATCACGCGTTTCATCGTCTCGATGGGGCAGGGCGAACCCGCCATGATCCCGGTGCGCAGCGTGGAGAAGTCGTACTTGGCAAAATCCGGATGATCCAGCTGGGCGATAAACATGGTCGGCACGCCGTGCAAGGCCGTGCAGCGCTCCTCGCTGACCGCCGCCATGGTTGCCGCCGGCTCGAACGCCTCGCCGGGGAACACCATGCAGGCGCCGGTGGATACGCAGGCCAGCACGGCCAGCACCATGCCGAAGCAGTGATAGAACGGCACCGGGATGCACAGCTTGTCCTGCTCGGAGAAGCGCATCGCCATGGCGATGAAGCGCGCGTTATTGACGATGTTCCGGTGCGTCAGCGTGGCGCCCTTGGGCGCACCGGTGGTGCCGCTGGTGAACTGGATATTGATTGGGTCGTAGCGGTCCAGCTGAGCGGAAATCGCGTCCAGCTCCCCGGTCAGGGCATGCGTGCCATGCGCGAGCAGCGCGTCGTAGTTCAGCATGCCCGGCGTGCGCTCGCCGCCCATGCGGATCACCCAGCGCAGCGCGGGAAGGCGCGCTGCCTGCAGCGCGCCCGGCTCGCAGCTTTGCAACTCCGGCGCCAGCGTCTGCAGCATTTCCAGGTAGCGCGACGTCTTGAACGACTCCGCCGCCACGATCGCCTTGCAGCCCACCTTGTTCAGCGCATATTCCAGCTCCGCCAGGCGGTAAGCCGGATTGATGTTCACCAGCACCAGCCCAAGGCGTGCGGTGGCGAACTGCGTCACCAGCCACTCCACCCGGTTCGGCGACCAGATGCCGATGCGGTCCCCGCGCTCCAGGCCCAGCAGGCGCAAGCCCCCGGCCATGGCGTCCACCACCTGTGCAAATTCCCGCCAGCTCCAGCGGATGCCCTGCTCGCGAAACACCACCGCCTCGCGATCCGGGAAACGCGCTACGGTTTCGGCTAGCAGCGCCGGCACCGTCAGCTCGGACAAGGGAATGTCGGTACTGCCCCTGACGTGGGAGAGCCCGCCAATGGGCAAGATCGTTGGGCTAGCCGCACCCTGCATCGTCATAACTCGTCTCCAAAGCGCTGTCGCAATATTGTCCGTATCCCGGTTTCTTGAGGGTTATTCAACTTTGTTGAGTGTGGCTCAAGTCGGGGAGTGCGCATATATTCTGGCCCTTGTCCCGTCCTATGTAGCATCGGGGCAGTGGCGTTGACTGGAAAAGTACACGCAGACCCGAAAAATTGCAACCATGAGTTGAGTAAAGATCAATTACAATCCCGTGACGGGGGCGAGTTGCGCCCCAAGGCGTGCCCGGGCATCTGTTTTATGTTGCGCCGCACTATAATCGCCGGCTTCCGGCAAGCGAGGTAACACGTCGATGGACGACATCATGGTGCGGCGCCGCGTCCCCGCGAGCGCCAAGGCGGAGCAACGCATCCGCGACATCCTGCGCGTGGCCCGCGAAGTCTTTGCCGAGATGGGCTACGAGCGCACCACCACCACCGAGATCGCCCAGCGCCTGGGCATCTCCGAAGCCACGGTGTTCACCTATTTCCACGGCAAGCGCGAGCTTTGCGTGCGGGTGATCGAGGACTGGTACGACGAGATCATCGCTGCGGTGGAAGAAGGCATGCCGCGCGGCCAGAGCACCAAGGCGCAGCTCGAGTTCTTCGTGCGCACGCATCTTCGGCTGTTCCTGATCCAGGGCACCGGGCTATGCGCGCTAGTGCTCTCCGAAGGCCGCGCCAGGGGGCCGGGGCTGGGCGAGGTGTTCGTGCCGCTGCAACGGCGCTACACCGCGCCGCTGATGGATATGCTGGCGCGCGCGCGGGAGAGTGGGGAGATCCGGGCCGACCTGCCGTTGAGCTTGCTGCGCTCGGCGATCTTCGGGCCGATGGAGCACATTCTCTGGGACGCAATCGCCAGGCAGCGGCCGGTGGATATCGAGCGGACCGCCAAGGATATCGTGGCGCTGCTCTGGCCAGCACTACTGCCGCCGGACTTGGAGGTGGCGGCGCTGCGGGAGTTTTATGGGGATGTGGGGGCGGCGTTGCGGCGAGTGGACGGGCGCGCGGAATAGGGCGCGCGAAGTGGGGAACGCGAAGTAGAGCGCTCCGGTAATAGTTCGGGCAGCGCCAACCCCGGTGTGTGGCACAGCCCAACAGCGCTAGCGGCGCGGCTTCCTTCCGAAGCACAATCGGGCGCTTTTCCGCCGTGCTGGCACGGGCATGGGAAATGCGTAATGGTGGACAACGGGTGCATCAGCGCCGCCTTTGCGACTGGCTCCCCGGTTTTCCCCATGCGTCGGCTCATCGTGTCGGCGTCCGCTGCTTCTCTGAGGGAAGGGTTTGCCATGCAAAAGCTGTCCATTCTGGCAATTTGCCTGCTTGTTCTCCTGGCCTGCATGACCGCGTTCATCTGCCTGTCCGGTTCATTCACGCTGCGCGACACCGAGTACGGGAGCGGCACGGCGGCGTTCTGCTATATCGAGGGGTACGTTTGTTGAGGCCAACTTTGCCACTGTCCCACTGTCGGCCGGGTTAGTGGAAACCAGTGGAATAATCCCGCTGCCCGAAGCGTTTACCGTAAGGGCCGGGTGCGCGGCGTGCGCGCACGCTTGCACTATGCTGGAAGGGTTCCTGGCCCGAGAACACCACCCGCGCCAACGATGGAGAATGGTCATGCAATATCGCTTCGCCAGATGGATGGGGGCTACCGCCGCTGCGCTCGCGCTGTGTGCCTGCGCGTTCCTGCAGCCGGTCGAGACCGCGCAAAAAATGATCGGTGGCCCGGAGAGCGCCGTGCGCGACACCTTCGGCAAGCCCACGGAGACCTACCAGCTCGCCGGCGGCACCAGCCGCTGGATCTACTCGAAGCAGCCGCTCGGGTTCGAAGTCTACGCGGCGGATTTCGACGCCAGCGGAAACCTCACCAGTTTCCGCCAGATGCTGACCGAGAAGGAGATCTATGAGGCGCGCCCGGGTACCTGGACCAAGCAGGACGTGGCCCAACGCTTCGGCCTGCCGCGCGAGCCGGTCCAGTACTACCCGCTGATGAAGCGTGAGGCATGGTCGTACCGGCTCTACATCGGCGCTTACCAGCCGGCCCACTTCAGCGCTTACTTTGACGATCGCGGGGTGCTGGACCGCACCATGATCATTGTCGATCCGCTTGGGGGCGACGACCACTCCAGCAGCAAGTGATTGCGGCCTTAAAAAACGCTGTGCGGTGCGTGGCTCAGGCGCGAGTCGCGTCCATGGCCCGTCGCGCGGTGGGGGCAAAGGCGCGCAATGGCCTAGGGGTTCGCCCCGCAGATGCGGAAGGCTTCCTTCGCCATTAACGTTCCAGCCGCGCCTCGATCCCTCCAATCAACCGCTCAACCCAGATCCGCAGCAAGCCATTGGACGGTGCCATCAACGCCGAATATCCCACAATCCGATACACCTCGCTCCGCCGTATCTTGGGCACCTTCGCCGGATCCAGCCAATCGTCATTGCTTGCAAGCAGCAGCAGCGTCTCCAGCCCGATAAGCACTGGCCACAAACACGCCAGGCGCAATCGAACAGAGAACGCAGGAATGGCAAACGTGTAATCCACCGCCTCACGGAAATGACCCAGCGTCGTGCGGATCAGCGCGAGCAGAAGTGGTTTCGCACGCGCCGAATTGCCTGGCAACAGCAAATCTTGCGGCGTCAGTCCATACTGGTCCAGCATCGCCCCCGGCAGGTAGCAACGCCCGATTCGCAGGTCCTTGGCGCAGTCCCGCAGCACATTGGTCATCTGAAGCGCCTTGCCAAAGCGCACGCCTCGCAGCAGCATCGCCTCGGATTCTCCCTTGAGCGTCCCGGGCATATGGGCGTAGGTCATCTTGGTCCAGAATTCCCCCACGCATCCCGCGACCAGGTAGGTGTACCGGTCCAGCTCTTCCCATTCGCGCAGCACGCCGATCTGCCCGGACCTTTCGTCGGGGAAGGTCCGCAGATCAAACTCCATGCCGGAAGCCAGGGTCGACACGATCTCGCGAACCGCCGTCCGATCGGCCGCGCTCAGCTGGGACAGCGCCGTCAGCGCCGGGCCGAGCGATTCGAGCAGAACCTTCTCGTCCGATAGCGCTTGTTGCCCGGCGACCTCTGCCGCCAGCCGCCGCATGAGCGTGCCATCGTCCGTGGCGCCGTTGACCTGATCACGCAGCGACAGCAGCAGTTCCAGCCGTTGCTGCGGAGGAATCAGCGAGGTGTCCGCGATGGTGTCGGCGGCGCGCGCCAGCAGATAAGCCAGGCCGATCGGATCGCGCATCCCTGCAGGCAGCACCCGCAGGGTGAGATAGAAAGAGCGTGAAACGCCTTTGAGCAGCGGGCCAAGAAGGAAGGCCCGGGTAGGGTTAGGCATGGATGGGGTCGGGTCGTGATGGACAAGTCGGCGCTGCCGGATTGTATCCTCATCCGGCACCATGATCGCCTGCCCGGGCGCTGCCTTGCGAGACTGAACCAACCAGCGCTGGCCGAGGCGCTTGCAAAGACCATGACAAGCTGGTTGGGCAGCAGAGGCCGCAACGCAAGTGATGGCCGCCATGCAGCCGTGCCAGCCTCAAGGCACCCGGCGCAGCCGAATCGCGCCATTCTCATACAGGACGACGCCTGCGACGCGCCCGGTCGCATCGCGCTCGAACTGGAGCTGGCTGCTGCCGTTTTCGTAGGCGAACCGATCCGGCTTGTCGGCGACGGGGAACACAGGGCGGCGAAACCAGTTTCCGGCGCGCACGCCAAGTTGCCCGTTCTCCGCGCGAACATCAAGGTCCAGATCTGTGCGAATGATGCGGCGGGCGCGGTAGCGGCCGGCGTAGTCCAGTTGCCTGTCGAGCGGCACGACGGCAACCGGCGGCGCGGCTTCCTTCGTGCGTAGCCCCGCAAAGCCGCTAAAGCCGCCAAAGCCGCCATCACCCAGGTAGTAGTCGACCCGAACGATCTCGCCGGCCTCGCGCCTGAACACGTACCGCGTGCCGGCATCGGCGTCGACAAAGGTGTCTGGCCCGCCGGGCGAGAGCGCGCGAAACCCTGTGCCCGTCGAGCGGCGATAGAGCTTGCCATCCTGCGGCACGAAGGTGAAGCGGGTGTCCTTGTCTGCCTGGTAGTTGCCGCCATATTCGGCCAAATCCGCAGCTGCCGGAGCCATTTGGGTAGCCGGGGCGATCGGGTAGCGGCTAGCCGCAATGCCTGTCAGAACCTTAACCGGGTTGGCGTGCGAGTTACTGGCCAGTATCGCCGCAGCTTCCTGGGTATCCGGCGCAAACGCCAGCAGTGTCCGGTAGCCCGCGGTAAGCCCGTCGTGGTGATACGTTCGATGCCCGGCCGGCCCGCGGATCAGGATGGCGTAGCCGATCTCTTCTCCACGGAAGTGGCCCAGGGGGGTGAGCGCCCGTTCTGCCGCCGGGCCAAGCGGGCCGGCCCGGCCAGCCATGAGGGCGCGCGCCAGCAGGAGCAGGTCGGGGGCCGTCGAGCGCAGTGCGCCGGCGCCTGACAGCGCCTCGAAATCCCATGGTGCCTGGAACGCCTCGTGCTGATATCCGGTGGCCAGGCGGCTGGCCTGCCGGCCGAGGTATTGCATCGTGTCGCGCATGCCCAGCGGCCCGGTGATGTTCTCGCGCACCAGCACATCCCATGGCTTTGCGTAGCGGTCGGAGAGCAGTTGGCCGAGGAGGCCCATGCCCAGGTTGCTGTACGCCGCGCCGCAGGGTGGCGCATGTTCCAGCGTCATGCCGGAAAGACCGGCGTAGATTTTCCAGCGGTCGTGCCGGGAGAAGGGATTTGGTGTGCCGTAGCCGGGAAAGTCCTGTGGCTCGCGGGGCAGGCAGGCGCTGTGCGTCACCAACTGGCGCAGGGTGATGGCGGCGGTTTCGGGCTTCAAGGTGGCCTTTGCCTCGAGCAGCTTGCCTAGCGTGTCGTCCAGCGACAGCTCGCCGCGCTCCACGGCCTGCGCGAGCAGCAAGCCGGTGAATACCTTGCTGATGGAGCCGATCTCGAAGAACGGCTGCGCGTCCGCGCTGCCGCCCTCCACAACCTCGCCGACGCTACCCACTGGATTGCGTTGCAGCGCGAAGCGGCCTTGCTGGTTCCGCCAGATGCCCACGGCCACGGTGCCGGGTTCATCGTCGAGCACGGCCTTGGCGATTTCGGCGGGAGGCGATGCGAAGGTGAGGGGCGCGGCGGCAGCGGGCGGGAGATAAGAAACGCCGGCTAGCGCCGCGCAGGCAGCGCAGGCAGTGGATAGGGCATTGCGCCATGCCGCAAGGAAAGCTGTCGCATGTCGCGCCGCCAACGCGGTAGCCAGTTCACCGAACCGCTTTGTCTTTCCCGCCATGAGAATCCTTGAATGGTCTCAGGCGTCGATTCTATTTCGTTTTCTGCGCTTCGGTGTCGTGGTTTGGTGTGGTAGAGCGCCCAGATCGCACTATGGCAACCACGGTGTCGATGCGGAGGATGTCTTGCGCCAGCTTAGAGCGCGCCCGTCAGCCTGCGCCGCACAAAGACGATATGCTCGCGCAGCACATAGAACTGGTCGGCATAGGCAAGCGGCATCTTCATCTTGTTGACCGCGTCTTCGATGTGGTCGAGGCGCTGGGCCAGGGCGGCTTTTTCTTCCTCGGAGGGGTTCACCAGTGCCACGCGCTCGATGTCGATCAGGGTGCCGTACCAGCGATAGATACGGGACTTGACCCGCCACCTGTAGAGCGAAGGCACCAGCCGGAAGGCCGGAATCAGGATCACGATCACCGGCACGAGCACCAGTGCACGGGAGAGCAGGCTCGCCAGCCAGAAGGGCAGGTGGCGGTACAGGAAGCCCTTGCCCGACGCGTAATAGCGTGTGGCGTCGTCGCTCAGCGGGAACTCATGCGCGGTGGCCGAGGGAAACTGCCCGGCGCTTTGCAGCAGGCCGGCCTTGCCGTGGACCTCGCGCGCGGCCTCGATCAGCAGGTCGGACAGCGCGGGATGCAGCGAATCGCGCGCCACCAGTTCCACCGTCGGGCCGATCAGGCGGATGGGATGCGCCGGGAGATTCTTGCCCAGGTCGAATACGCCGGCGGGCAACACCAGCTCCTGCAGATAGAGAAAGCGCCGCGTATAAGCATTGGCCTGCGCGAAATCCAGCAGGCGGATGCCCGGCATGCGAAACAGCTTGCGCATGATCGGGCCAGTGGCGGAATCGCCGGTCAGCATGGCCACGTCGATCTTGCCGTCGACCAGCGCCTGGGCGGCGTCGTCGCCATCGAACGCGATGAGCTCGGCACTGCCGCCCGGCTCGATACCGTTCGCCTTGAGCAGCGTCAGCGCCAGCGCGCGGGCACCGCTGCCTTCGCGTCCGATGGCGATGCGCGACTTGTGGAAGTCGGACAATTTGTGCTGCTCCTTGCCGCGGTACAGCACCGTGATGGGCGCGTAGAACACGCTGCCCAGCGAGACCAGCCCTTCGGTATCCACATCGCTGGAGACACCGCCCTGCACCAGCGCCAGGTCAACGTCCTGCTTGCGATCGGCCAGCCTCTGCACGTTCTGGCGGGAGCCTTCGGAGGCCAGCACATTTAACGTGATGCCATTGCGTGCGAGGACCCTTGCGTACTTCTCGGCGGCGTTGTAGAAGGAACTGCCCTTGGGGCCCGCGCTGATGGAGATGGTGCTCGGCGGCGCCGGCTGCACCAGCCATACTGCGAGCCAGATGGCTGCCAGGGCAAGGGCCAGCACGGGGCCGAAGGATACGGCCAGGTCGCGCCAGGAAATGGCGACAAAGCGGGCGCGCAGGCGGTGGATATCAGGGAGCGCGTTGGCGGTAGTGGGCTTGTCTGGTGCGGGGTCCGGCGGCATCGGCGCGATTGGGGGAGGCTAGAGCCGTTGGATGATAGCACCCGCGCTGTGCCGCATTTTTGCGCGCGTGCTATCCGGCAACGTCATTGCGTCCAGCCGCCTCTTGGCGAATAGTCGCGCTCCCGGTTGTCGCCGTTGCGCTCCGTGCCGTACGGCTGTCCGCGATCGCCGGAGCGATGATCGTTGTTCCACTCATTGCCTGGATGGCCGTCATGCCGGTCCGCACCGCGATAGCCGCCATCGCCACCGGTGCGGCCTTCGCCGCCGGGTACCCACAAGCACCCCGTTTGGGTGAGCGCGAGCGCAGCAGCGCAAATAATAAGACGAGTTCGCATGACATGCTCCTATCGATACCACGCCGCAGGCGTGATGCGCTGCAGCGGTCATCCGCAATGCGTCACGCCCACCGGAAACCTGGCATGACGTCACTGTGCTCCTCGACGCTCACGCCGCCCAGCGCATTGATCATGCGTTTGACGGAATCCTTCGCGTCCCCGGCGCAGCTCGCGACCAGCAGCATTTCGCCTTGCGCGAGCTGCGCGCGTTCCCGGGCAACCTTGCCGCGCAGGATGCGCGCGCCAAGCTGGCCCGCGAGCCAGGCGCCGCACAAGCCGCCGAGCGCCCCGCTCGCCACGCAGGCCAGGATGCTGGCAAAGGTGCCGGCCGAGGTGCCAAGATGCAGCGTCGCGGCAATGGCCAATATGGCGCCGGCCACAGTGCCCGCTATCGCCCATTCCTGGCGATACGTTGTTTGCTTGGACGCGGCTCGGGGCAACCCTTCCAAGGGCTGGTCGTCGCGCTGGATGAACCAGGGCCCGCCGATATGGACAGGGGCAACAGGTAACGCCTGCAACGACGATTGCATGCTTCTCGCGGCGGCGATGCCGCTAAGCCGGAAATAAAGGACGCTGCGCATGATGTCACCTCGAGATCCATCGCATCGCGCTCGCTACATGGCGAAGGCCCGCAATGCGGCGCCGCGACAGGCTGAGACTGACATGGATCGGCTGCGAAGTCGGTACGATGGCGGACACGGAATCCGATGCGGCGCGCCATGCAAAAAAAAAGCCCTCGGCCCGAAGGCCAAGGGCATGAAAGGAATAGCGTTCAGCGTTGGCTTGCGTTTGCCGCCATCGCCGGTCGGCTGCACGACCCCTGCCCGGTTGCAGCCGCGTCTACTGCCTGGCAGTTCCCTGCTCTTCTGTGACTTGTGATACCCGTTCCCCATTGCCCAGGATCATCAGGGCGCTGTCATCCATTTCTGGCGACGGTTCTACCAACTCAAGCACTGGAATCTCCGGGAACAACACCACGACCAGCTCCCTGACGAGCTTGTGCGACTCGAATGGCCCGAAGCGGTAGACAGCTTTCCTGTCGATTTCCGCGAAGTACCATCCACCGACCATGTCGGGATAGACGATCACACTGTGACCATTAGCTTGGGCTTGCATGCGCCCTCCAAAACGTTTCCCCTGCCAAGTGGGTCGAGCGCCACTAGTTACCGTATGCCCCAAGGGGAGGGAGAGGCATGCCTTGGCTGTGATGCGGCCTGCAGCCCTATGGCATCTGGCCGATCGACATCTGGGGCATCTTAGGCGGGGGCCTATGGCAAGTCGGTACGCTAGCGTGCAAGTCGGGTTCTCTTTTTATGGCGCCAGTGTCTGGCGGCTTCGGCAAGCGCGCCATGCGGCTGGTTTACACTGGGGCTCAGATGGCGGTCCTGACCCCGATTTGCCATGGCAGATGCCGGCAAGAGGCAGGTCCTGAACCTACGGGGCATACCCATGCAGACACAGGAATACGCCAGAGCCAATCATCTGTTGGCGGTGTTGCCGGAAGAAGAATGGGCGCGCCTGGCGCCGCAGCTGGTGCTGGTGGATTTGCCGCTGGGGCAGGTGATCTATGAGTCTGGGGACCGGCTCAATCATGTGTATTTTCCAACCACGTCGATCATATCTTTGCTCTACGTGATGGAAAACGGCGCATCGGCGGAGATCGCCATCGTTGGCAACGAGGGCATGGTCGGGATTGCGCTGTTCATGGGGGGCGAGACCACGCCAAGCCGTGCCATCGTCCAGAGCGCCGGCACGGCCTATCGGCTTGACAGCGCCACGGTGAAGGCGGAATTCAATCGCGCCGGCCCCATGCAGCGGCTGCTGCTGCGCTATACGCAAGCGCTGATCACGCAAATGGCGCAGACGGCCGTGTGCAACCGGCATCACTCCATCGAACAGCAGCTGTGCCGCTGGCTGCTGCTCAGCATGGACCGCTTGCCAACCAACAAATTGAAGATGACGCAGGAGCTGATCGCCAACATGCTTGGCGTGCGGCGTTCCGGCGTGACGGAGGCAGCGCTGAAACTGCAGAATGCCGGCCTGATTCGCTATCACCACGGGCATATCGAAGTGCTCGATCGGCCAGGGCTGGAGCAGCGCGTGTGCGAGTGCTATGCCGTGGTCAAGCGCGAGTGCGATCGCCTGCTGCCCGACCTGCGGGCGATCTGAGCGAGGATCAGGCCGCCTTGCCTGCCTCGTCCGCCAGGATCGAAATCAGCTCCGGCACCGTCGGCTGCGGCCGGGCGGTGTGGCTGGCGCGCTCGTAGGTATCCCGCACCGCCTCCGCCGTGGCACGCGCGGCGCCAAGCTCCTGCGCCATCGTGGTGTAGTAGCCCATGTCCTTGAGCGCGTTGGCAATCGAGAAGCGGAAGCCGGACTTGTCCTGCGACTCGATGTAGGGGCGCATGCGGTTGAGGATCACGCCGTCTGCGCCGCCCTTGGCCAGCACTTCCACCAGCACGCCCGGGTCTACGTCTGAGCGCTCAGCGCAGGCAGCGGCCTCGGCCAGCACGGCGGAGAAGCCCAGCGAGACAAAGTTGTGCAGCAGCTTGAGCCGGTGGCCCGAGCCGGCGGGCCCGGCGTGCACGATGTTCTCCGCGAAGCACGACAGCAGTGGCCGGCATTGCTCGAACAAGGCGCGGTCGCCGCCGACGATCAGGTTGAGGCGGCCTTCCTCGGCTTCCTTGGGCGTGCGCGTCATGGGCGCGTCAAGAAAGCGTGCGCCGGCCTTGGCCACCGCTGCGGCAATGCGCTCCGTGGACGAGGGAATGGCGGTGGAGCAGTCGATCACCACGGCGCCCTGGCGCAGGCCGGCAAGCACACCGTCCGGGCGGAACAGCACGTCCTCCACCTCCGGGGTGCCCGTGACGCACAGGATCACGATATCGACCGCGCGCGCTAGCTCGGCCGGGGTGGCGGCCGTGGTGGCGCCGGCCGCCAGCAGGTCGTCCACCGGCTGGTTGCCGGGATGGTCGAGCAGCACCAGCGGGTGGCCGTGCCTGGCGATGTTGGTGGCGATGCCATGGCCCATCATGCCGATGCCGATCATGCCGATTGTTTTCATGTTGTCTCCGATCTTGTGTTTTCTGCCAGGTGCGAATATCCGAGTCCGGCAGCGCCCGGCCGCGCTTGCCGCCAGGCGCTGCCGGCTCCGATTTAATTGATTCCAGGTCATCCTCGATCCCGTATTTTGGGCTCTCGGAGCCAACGCCGGGCGTCTTCTCGCGGCGCAAACGGCGCAAACGGCGCAAACGGCGCCACCGCGGTGGAGATGATGCCTGCATTCAGGCGATGATGGCGCAATCCAGTGCATCGGTCACGCGCCAGGAGCGGGCGTGGCTGCCGGTATGGAAGTGCGCGGCCAGGCCGAACGGCGTGTTGTTTGCCATGGCGACGGCGTGGGGGATACGCGGTCCGGCGGCCACGCGGATGGCGCGTCAGGCTTTTGGCGGCGGTGCGAAGGCTGCGGCCTGCCCCGGCTTGCGCAGCATCTTGTCGACCTCGCCGGCATGCAGTTCCTCGATCTGGATCATCTGGCGCGCGAATTCCTCCAGTGCCACGGAGCGATCCTCCACCAGCGCCAGCAACTCGCGATACAGCTTGAGGGCAGCGTTTTCCGCGTCCAGCGACTCACGCAGCATGGCAGCGATATCGAAGGTGTGGCTGTCGAGCAGCTTGCCGATGGCCAGCGACGGATAGGCGCCCAGCGTGGTAATCCATTCTCCCGCCTGCTGGGCATGCAGCAGCGATTCGTTGGCCTGCTCGCGCAGCCAGGAAACGATCGGGATGCGGCCGAAGCCGAACACAAGCAGCGAGTAATGGGTATAGCGGACCACCCCCGCAAGCTCGGCTTCGAGGATCCGGTTCAGCACGCTGACCACTTGTTCCTTTTCCATCTCAGCCATGGCACGTCCTCTCCGATGGGTTGGCGCTGCTACGTCATTGGCGGGTCGCAATCATCATGGAGTCCGGCCCGGTGAGCGGTTCCACCCGCGCTTGCGCAAAGCCCACTTGCCTGGCCCAGGCGCAGCACTGCGCCCCGGTGTAATCGAAGCCGCCCGGAGTTTCGATCAGCATGTTCAGGCTCATCAGCAAGCCAAACACGTTCTGTTTGCGCGCGTCGTCGATCATGGCGTCGTAGACGATCAGGCGGCCGCCGGCGGGCAGCGCGGCGTGGCATTTTTCCAGCAGGTATAGCTTCTGCTCGAGATCCCAGTCGTGCAGGATATGCCCCATGACAAGCACGTCTGCTTGCGGGCAGGGGTCGTTGAAGAAGTCGCCGGGATAAAAACGCAGCCGATCCTGCAAGCCATGCAAGGCGACATATTCCTCGAAGACCGGGCCAACCGCGGGCAGGTCGAAGCCGCCGCCGCGCAGGTGCGGGTGGGCCAGCGCGATCTGTACCGGCAGGGCGCCCTGCGCCGTGCCGATATCGATAAAGGTCTGGCACTGCGCCCAGGGGAATTTGCGCGCCATCGCCTGGGCGGCGGCCAGGCTGACGCCGGTCATGGCTTGCAGGAATCCGCGCAAGCCTTGTTCGTCCCGATAGATTGCGGCGAAGAGGTCGCCATGCTCGTCGGCCTGGGTCTGCGGCAGGCCGGAGCGCAGTGAATCGGTCAGCGACGCCCAACTGGGGTACAGCCGCGCATTGGCCATCTCCAGCAGGCCGCCTACATAGCTGGGCTTGGCCTTGTCCAGGAAGAGGTCCGTGTCGGGCGTGTTGCTGTACCGGCTGGGCGCCTCGGCGTCTTCGCGCTCGAGCAGGTGCAGGGCCACCAGCGCATCGAGGAAATCCACCGCGCCGCGTGGATGCAGGCCAAGGGCGGCGGCCAGGGGGCCGGCCGGCTGCGGCGCCTTCGCCAGTTGCGTGAACACGCCAAGCTCCACCGCGCTGAGCAAGGTCTTGGAAGCCCAGAAGCCCATCCCGAGCTGCAACACCCGCTCCGGTGTCAGGTCCGGCACCTGCCATGGGCTGGCAGGCTTAGGGCCGCGGGCGACGTCTTTTCCGTTCTGCATAAGTCACCTCGTCGCCGCCGCCGGCGCATACCTGGATACCCGGGCGCCGGGGCGTAGGGAAGGATGCTGGTAACTCTAGATGCCGGAAGAGGCGAAATCCAGCCGATTCTGGCGCGGCAGCCTTGGCCCCCCCCATCCTGCCGGGGGATGCCACCGAATGCCCCTTCGGCCTGCGGGACTTGCGGGGTCTACAGGGCCGCGGCCAGCCGCCGCCCGCGACAAAGATGGGTGACAAGCAGCGCAAGGCCGAGCAGGCATCCCAGGCACCAGGCAAAGGCGCTGCCGTAGCCATGCGCCGTGCCGGCGCTTTCCAGCCGCGCATAGAACAGGTTCCCGAGCAGCGCCACGCCAACTGAGTTGCCCACCTGCTGCACCGTGGCCAGCACACCGGCGGCCACGCCGGCATGGTGTTGCGCCGTTCCCGCCAGCACGGCGCAGGCCAGCGGCGCCATCACCATGCCAATGCCCGCGCCCTCTACCACCAGCAGGATCAGCATCACGGTCATCAAGCCGGTGCCTTGCGCCTGCCATGGCAGCAGCGTGTTCGCCAGTTGCAGCCAGTGGCCCGCCGCCAGCAGCATGGCGCCATAGGCGATGGACGAGCGCCCCAGGCGGGCGGCGATGCGCGGCGCGGCCAGTGAGGTGGCGAAGAAGCCCAGCGCCAGCATCGTGAACGCGCCGCTGCCTTGCAGCGGGCTCAGGCCAAGGCCGTCTTGCAGGTAGAGCGCCAGCACGAAGTAGAACGAGGCATTGCCGGCGTAGAAGGCGACCGTCACGGCCAGGCCGCGCGCAAAGCCTGGCGCGGCGAACAGCGCCGGGCTCACCAGCGGCTGCCCGCCGCGCGCATGCAGCCAGCGCTGATGCCAGGCGAACACGGCGAGCAACACGGGCGCCATGGCCAGCGTAAGCAGGGCGGCGGGCGGCCAGCCAGCCTTGCTGCCTGCCTTCTACCAGAGGCCACACCAGCGCACCCAGTGCCGCCGCCAACAGCGCCATGCCAGGCACGTCCGGCTTGCTGCCGCTGGTGGGCGGCGATGCGCGCAACACGCGTGGCGCCAGCAGCAGCGCAATGATTGCCACGGGCACGTTGATCAGGAAGCAGGTGCGCCAGCCGAGCCCGCCCAGGTCGGCCCGGATCAACGCGCCGCCCACCAGTTGGCCGAGCAGCGCCGCCAGGCCTAGCGTGAGACCGTACGCGGCGAATGCCCGCGCCCGCGCGGGGCCGGTGTAGGTGAGCGAGAGCATGGCCAGCACCTGCGGCTGGAGCAGCGCGCCCGCCAGGCCCTGCGCCACGCGTGCCGCGACCAGAACGGGAGCGGACGGGGCAAGCCCGCAAGCGGCGGAGGCGAGCGCGAACAGCAACAGGCCCAGCATGAACATGCGGCGCCGCCCGAGCATGTCGCCCAGCCGCCCGCCGGTGATCAGCCCGGTGGCATTGGCCAGGCCATAGCCCGCCACCACGAACTGCAGCGCGCCGGCGCTGGCGTGCAATTCGTGCTGGATGGCCGGCAGCGCCACATTCACGATAAAGAAATCCATCACCACCATGAAGGTGCCGCTTAGCATCACCAACAGGGCCAGGTGGTCCATGGGGGTCGGGGACGATGCGGCGGCGTGGTGCGGGACGGGCGCGCTCTCGGCGCGGTTCAGGCTCGAGGAGGTCATGGCTGGAGTCCTTGGCAAGGGGCCTTAGCCGAGTTCGCGCACGAACGCCAGGATGTCCGCGCCCAGCCGCTGCGCATGCGTGAACGGCAGGCCGTGCGGCGCGCCAGCGTAGACGGCGAGGCGGGCGTCGGGCAGCAGGGCCGCTGTGCGCTCGGCGGTCAGCGCAAGCGGGCAGGAGGCATCGTTGTCGCCGTGGACCAGCAGGGCGGGCACCTTGATGGCCGGCAGTTCCGCGCGGAAATCCGCATGGGTGCTGGCGTGGTTGCAGCCCAGCAGCGCCTGCAGCGAAGTCTGCAGGGCCATGGCGCGCACCCACGCAAGCCGCGGCGCCGAGCACAGGCCGCCGCCGAACGCAGCGAGATTGTTCTCCACCCAGAGCGGAAAGTCGTCCGCCAGCTCGGCCGCCGCTTGCGCCAGCAGCGCGGGATCGATGCCGTCCGGGTTGTCCTCGCTGCGCGGCACGCACGGCGTGGTGCAGCCCACCAGCACGATGCCGGCGACGCGGCCCGCGCCGTGGCGCGACAGGTAGCGCACGATTTCTCCCGCAGCCATCGAATGGCCGACCAGCGTCACGCGCCGCAGGCCGTGCGCGTCGATGACGTCCGCGAGATCGTCGGCCAGCGTATCGAAGTCATAGCCATGCCCGGGATCGCTGGAGCGGCCATGCCCCCGGCGGTCGTAGGCGATGCAGCGCACGCCTGCAGCATGCAGCGCCCGCATCTGCCCGCCCCAGACGTCCGATGGCAGCGCCCAACTGGCCGCGAACAGCACCACGTCCGCCGCCGGATTGCCGTCGTGCCAGTCGCGCACGAACAGCGACACGCCGTCACGGGTCAGCACATGGCCGGGCTGTGTGGAATGGAGCCGAGCGGGGATTGATGCGCCGGGATGGCGCAGGGACGGGGCGGAATGTGAAATGGCGGCGGCAGGCATGAGACAGCTCCGGTGGCGGTTACCTGGCGAGTCCAGGCAAGCTCAGTGTGGGAGCTGGGGGGCTGCGCGCCAATTACGCGGCAGGTAATCAAGGTGCCGATGACGACCGCGGCAGGGGCCAGGAGGATCACGGTGCCGGCTATGACCGGTGCGCCAGTCGCGCCGGTCCTGGACGCCGGCGAGCGGGAGAATGGGCGAAAGGGAGAACGGGCGGAAGGGAGAACGGGCGGAAGGGAGAACGGGTGGAAGGGAGAAAGTTACCGCCTGCGATGGCTGCGCAGCGCCCGCGGCGTCCCGCTCCGAATCGCCTCCTCGAGCAAATCCGCGAGGGCCCGCGTCCGGCGTTCCGCGATCTGCTGCACCGTGGCCAGAGCGCCAGGGATCCCCATATCCGTGAGCGCACCGGCGCCCAACTCCTTCACGGTTTCGCCGCGGCGGGCCGTATCGATCTGTGGTTTCGCGTCGTTTAGCATGGGATTCGAGGCCTGCGGTTGCTGTTTCAGGCCGGATTGTGCACCCATCTTGCGTGGGGACGATCCCCCTTGTTGGGGTAATCGTGAAGGACTATTGACGGCGGAAAAGCGCCCGTGCCGACGCCCGGCGATCCACCATCGGGATGATGCGGATGAGCGCCATAGGCCATTGCAGCGAGGACGTTTCGCGCAGGGCCCGGTGTTTCGGGTGTACACGCGCGAATCACGCAACTCAGCCTGCAAGAAGCGCCGCGAAACGGTCAATGTCCACGTTCCCGCCGCTAACGATGATGCCCACGCGCTTGCCCATCAGTTCGGCCTTCATGCCGCGTGCGGCGGCGAGGCCCAGGCAGCCGGTTGGCTCCACGACCAGCTTCATGCGTGACGCAAAGAAGCGCATGCCATCGACCAGCTCCTCGTCACTGGCGGTAAGGATATCGTCGACATCACGGCGAATGATCTCGAACGTGTGACGGCCTAGGTGCTGCGCCTGCGCGCCGTCGGCGATGGTCTTCGGCGTATCGATATGCACGATCGCGCCGGAGCGCAACGATTGCTGGCCATCGTTGCCGGTGGCGGGCTCTACGCCGTAGATCTTGCACCGCGGCGCCAGTGCGCGCGCGGACAGTGCGGAGCCGGAGAGCAGGCCGCCGCCGCCCAGGCAGACGAACAGGGCATCGAGCTCGCCCGTTTCCTCGAACAATTCCTTGGCGGCGGTTCCCTGGCCGGCAATCACGTCCGGCTGGTCATAGGACCCGATCAGCGTCAGGCCCTGTTCCTCCGCCAGCTTGTGGCAGATTGCCTCGCGGTCGTCGGTGTACCGATCATAGAGCACCACCTTGCCCCCGTAGCCCTTGGTCGCCGCCACCTTGGCAGCCGGCGCATCGTGCGGCATGAGGATCGTCGACGGTATCCCCAGCAATGCCGCCGACAGTGCGATGCCCTGCGCGTGGTTGCCGCCGGAGAAGGCGAGAGCGCCCCGGCGGCGCTGCGCGGCATCGAAGCGCGCCAGCGCATTGAAGGCACCACGGAACTTGAAGGCGCCAGTGCGCTGCAGGTTCTCGCACTTGAAGAATAAAGCGGCGCCCAGTTCCTTGTCGGCGGTCTGGGAGCGCATCACGGGAGTCCGGTGGGCAAAGCCTTCAATCCGGCGCGCGGCCGCTAACACGTCATCGAAGGTTGGAAGATTCAGGATCATCGTTAAGTCTTGTTAGATTGAAGGCGCTGTCAGGGCCGATGGATGCTGGGGCCCTTGAGTATCGATAGCACGCCGCTGGGCAGGCGTGCCATCGTCATGGCCTGCGGCGCCATGTCGGTCAGATTGCAACTGGTGCGAAAGTCTCAATCAAACCGTGGTCCGCTTTCCCTTCCCTGTTCCTGCTCGAGCAGCTCTTGCTGCTTGCGGGTACTCAGAGGTGCGATCAATCTGTACATATTATCTATATCTGGACAATTTGTAAATTCATGGCCGTAAATTCATGGCCAAAGGACATGGAACATCCCCCGGTCCTGTATCCATCGGAGTCGGGTGAATCGAGCCTGCCGGCCTAAGCAGGCGGTTCAACATTGAGCGAACAAGGTTCACGGCTCAATGAATCGCGGCAGCAAGGCCAAAAAAAATGCCCGCCAGGTAAATGGAGGGCATGAAGAAGTGACATTGGGCGAGACGCTTTTCCCGCCCGCACGCAGTGTCTCACCGTGGGCGCTGGGCATCTGCCCCAATAGCGTGGGGATTGTGCTCCATCACTCACTTGACTTGGATCAACATTAAAAGCTATGAGATGTGATCTCCGCTCCCTGCGGGGCAGTGGCCCGCGATGGCCGCAGCGGCCTGCTTACTGCTCGCGTGGCACAAACCGCCAGCCGCCGGCTTCGAGCGCAAAGGCAAAGCCGGTGACGCGCTGGTCGGGCTTGCCGCCGGTGGAGATCATGGCGGAGCAGCGCACGTTGCCGCTCTCGTGGCTCAGACTGCACTCGTCGAGCTGCTTGACCGTCAGCGATGTGGCCATTGCGGTCAGTTCCGCGACTGCCTGCGCATCCGTCTGGGTCTGCAATTGCCCACGGGCAAATTCGCGCATCGATGCGGTGGCTTGCGCGGCGTCCGGGCCACTGATGGCGGGTTCTTCACGGCGCACCAGTACCCACGGCTCCGGATTGCCGCCGAAGGCCAGTGCGCGGTAGCCGTCGCGGCGGCCGGCCTTGACCCCGACGATGCAGACGATCTCGCCGCCGCTGGCGGGCAGGCAGCCCTTGACCGTATGCGCCTTGATGGAAGCCATGATCCCTGCCACAAACGGCGAGCGCGCACGCTCGGCCGCGGCCGGGTCAGTCTGCTCCAGTTGCTTCAGGCGCTCGGCCTCCGCTTGCTGGATGGCGGCGGTGACCTGGTCGGGCGTGGGCGCGGGCGGGGCCTCGGCGGCGATGACGCCGGCGCTGGCGGACGCCAGGCAGACAGAGAGGAGTGCAGCTCGGGTAGCGAGGCGGGAAATGCGCATGGATAGGGAGCAACGGCCGGATAAGAAGGGCGGCCAGTTTAGCACCCGGGCAGGCAGTCATGAGCAGCAAGGGCCTCTTTGTCGGGGCGCTCGTTTTCCATTTTCCGTTCCGGGGCCACGTCCGGCGCCCGGTGCCAGTCACCGGCATGAAACAGCCCGCCGATCGGCGGGCTGGGCGGCCTGGTCAGGCCTTGCGGGGTCCAAGCGCCTTAGCTGGCTTTCTCTTTCTTCTGGTGATGGACGATCCGGTCCCACCAGTAATGGAACGGATGGGCGTGTTCCGGATAGAGCACCGACTTGTGGAAAAAGCCTGCGCGAATGACGAAGGCGTAGAGCAGGACGACTGCCCCGAGGAAGAGCATATAGGCGATCATGGCGGTTCCCTTTTATGGTGGCCATGATTCATTGTAGGCTTCGTGCGCCTGGCGTGCTGGGCGCTGGCGGCTAGGTGTTCCTGGCCTCCAGCGCGGCTAGCTGGCTAGCTACTTCAGCGACCTGGTCGTGCAGATCCATGACGGAAACATCGTGAACGGCTGAGCTGATGCCGGAAGCGCCTCTCAGGCGCGGGTCGCAGCGCCAGCTTGCCATTCGCCGCACCGGGACGGAACCCGCCATGCCACTCATTCAGAGCGATATCCCCGCCCGCCTGGACCGCCTGCCGTGGTCGCGCTGGCACTGGAGGGTGGTAGTCGCGCTGGGGGTGGCGTGGGTGCTCGACGGGCTCGAGGTGACGCTGGTGGGATCGCTGGGCGGCGTGCTCGAGCGCCCGGATGGCCTGGGCCTCAATGCGGCGCAGGTAGGGTGGCTAGGGTCGCTGTACATAGCTGGCGCGGTATTGGGCGCGCTGGTGTTCGGCCGCCTTGCGGACCGCCTTGGCCGCAAGGCCTTGTTCCTGGTGACGCTGGCGGTGTACATGGCGGCGACATTGGCCACCGCTTTTTCCACGGGTTTCGTCTTCTTCGCGGTGTGCCGCTTCCTGACGGGCCTTGGCATCGGGGGCGAGTACGCGGCGATCAACTCGGCCATCGACGAACTGATCCCGGCGCGCGTGCGCGGGCGCGTCAGCCTGGCCATCAACGGCAGCTTCTGGTTCGGCGCCGCGCTTGGCGCGGGCCTGAGCCTGGTGCTGCTGGATCCGCGCGTGCTGGGCCCGGCCGTGGGCTGGCGTGCGGCGTTCCTGCTCGGCGCAGTGCTGGCGCTAGCCATCTTGCTGGTGCGCCGGGACGTGCCGGAGAGCCCGCGCTGGCTGCTGACGCACGGGCGTGGCGAGCAAGCCGGGCGCATCGTCGCCGCCATCGAGGCGCAGGTGGTGGCCCAGTACGGCGCGTTGCCGCCGGCCACGGGCACGATCCTGCTTTCCAGGCGCGCGGCGCCTACGCTTGGCGAGGTCGCGCATGTGCTGTTCAAGCGCTACCGGCTGCGCAGCGCGGTCGCCCTGGCGCTAATGGTCTCGCAAGCGTTCTTCTATAACGCGATCTTCTTTACCTATGCGCTGGTGCTCACGCGCTTTCACGGCGTGCCCGATAACCGCGTGGGGCTGTATATCTTCCCCTTTGCGCTGGGCAATGTGCTGGGGCCACTGCTGCTGGGGCCGCTGTTCGACCATATCGGGCGGCGCCGCATGATCGGGCTTACCTATGTGCTCTGCGGCGTGGGACTGGCCATGACCGGGTGGGCCTTCGAGCAGGGCTGGCTTGACGCGCGCAGCCAGGCGCTGTGCTGGTCGGCGGTGTTTTTCCTGGCCTCCGCGGCGGCCAGTTCCGCTTACCTGACGGTGAGCGAGGTCTTTCCCATCGAGACGCGCGCCCTCGCCATTTCGGTGTTCTACGCCGTGGGGACGGGCACCGGAGGCTTTATCGGGCCGTTGCTGTTCGGCGCGCTGATCGAGAGCGGCAGCCGCGCCGCGGTGGCTGTTGGCTATGGCATTGGCGCGGCGCTGGTGATCGTCGCGGGCTTGTTTGCCCTGCGTTATGCGGTCAATGCGGAAAAGCGCCCGCTGGAAGAGATTGCGCCGCCGCTGTCGTCGCGCGATTAGCCCACCTTGCATGGCGCGCCGGCAACACGGGCGCGGTCTAGTCTGCTCAGACCGGATCCTTCCTGCGGAATGCGGCCTGCGCGGTGGCGATCAGACGGCCTTGGCTGTCGGTGACCTCGGCGTTGGAGAAAAATACCCGGCGGCCACCGCCCACGCGCCGGCCAACCACCAGCAGCGGCTCCACTTGCGCGGACGAGACATAGTTGACGTTCAGCGAGATGGTGGTGGCGGCGCGGCGCACGCCATTCTCGGGAAACAGGCCGGCGTAGCCGCCCGCCGCGTCCAGCAGCGTGGCCAGGATGCCGCCTTGCACAACGCCCGTGTTGTTGAGGTGCGCAGCCTGCGGCATCAGCGACATGCGCACCAGGTCCGGCTGCCACTCGACGATGGTGAGATTCAGCGATTCGAGAAAGGGATTCTCCAGCGCGTATGGCTGGCTTGCGGGGGTGTTGTCAGGCATGGCGAGCGAAGGACTGTGCCGGTGTGTTGGAATTGCCGTCATGATAGCCGCTGGCGGCCCGCGGCAATCTGGACGGCTTCGCTGTCACGCTCTCCGACGGGACGGGCGAGATGTGTCTGCCGTGCGCCTGATCCTGTTCGCAGGCCCCAGAGATGGCTAGGCGGGCATTGCACCCATCATTAGCAGCCCGCATCCGCCCAGCATCCCCGCCCAGCGGGCGGCGCGTACCGCGATGGCCGGCGCGTAGCTGAGCAGCAGCACCAGCACGAGCGCGCCGAGCGTCAGCGTGCCGATCCATGAGACGCTGCCCATCGGCCAGCCTAGCTGCCGCACGCAAGCCGCCAGGGCAAGGGCCAGCGCGGCCCAGCCTAGTCCCTGCAGGCGCAAGCGCTCGGCGGGCGAAGGCGCGGCGCCGCGGCCGTGGCGATCGGCATAGTGGCGGTCCAGCGTCTGGCTGAGCGCGGTGAAACCGCTATAGGTGAAGGCCAGCGCGGTGAAGAAACCCAGGCTTGCGCTCATGCGGCTCCCTTCGCATCGCTCGATGGCATACCGATGTCTTTGGCTGGCACCGGGCGCCGCGCGGGTACGCGCGCCTTGGCGCGCCGCCCCAGGATATGCGCTGCCGCGCCCAGCGCAATGCCCAGCGCCAGCACCGTCAGGTCGAACCCGGCCACGGCAGCAGGCCCCTGGCGTTGCAGCAGCGTCACGCCCAGGTGGGTCTGCGTGGTGAAGGCGTTGAGCACGGGAATGGCAGCGAGCATCAGCGCGCCGGCCCACAGCTGCACGCGCCACATGGTGCGCGTCGGCCGCACCTGCGCCAGCACGGCTGCCGCCCCCCAGGCGATGAAGAAGGCATGGATCTCCGCGTCGGGGCGGTGCGGCATGCCCGCGGGCAGCAAGCGGTTGGCCCAGAAGTACGTAGCAAACGCGATCGGCAGGCCGGCAATAGCGCCGAGGTTGAGCGCGTCCACCAGCCGCAAGCCAAAGCTCGGGCGGGCGCCGGCCGCCAGTGCCTTGGCCTGGCCCTGGCGCGTCTTTACGCCCCACAGGAGCGCGCCGGTGGCCACCATGGCGCAACCTGCCAGCCCGCTCACGAAGAACAGCGCGCGCAGCAAGGGCCCGGCGAAATGCGCCTCGTGCAGGCCCACCATCACGCCACGCGTCTGGTTGGCCGCGCCGGGCGCGTCGCCCGTGGCCAATACCAGCGCGCCGGTGACGCCGTTAAAGCGCATCGACGGCGCATTGGCGGACAACGAGCCTTCGGTGCCGCGCGACACCGTGATGGTGGCGTTGGCATCGCCCGCCAGCATGATGGCGACGCGGCTGGGCTGCGCGCCATGCCAATGGCGCATGGCTTGTTCCACCAGCGGGGCGACCGGCGTCAGCGGCGCCGCCTGCCCGCTTGGCTTGCCCTGCGGCGCGCGGCCGAAGGCTTCGTTGTTGAAAGCCTGCTGGTTGCCCTGGTACGCAGTCTGGATGCCCCACGGCATGTACATGAACATCAGTGTGACCAGCCCGGTGTAGGTGATCATCAGGTGGAAGGGCAGCGCCAGCACGGCGGTGGCATTGTGCGCATCGAGCCAGGAGCGCTGGCCCTTGCGCGGCCGGAAGGTGAAGAAGTCCTGGAAGATGCGCCGGTGCGTGATGATGCCGCTGAGAATGGCCACCAGCATGAACATCGCGCAGAAGCCGACGATCCAGCGCGCCCAGATCGCCTGCATGAAGTACAGGTCGAAGTGCAGGCGGTAGAGGAACTCGCCGCCGCGCGTGTCGCGCACGGTCTGCAGGAAGGCGCCGGTGGCGGGATCCAGCGTGCGGCTCTCGAAGCGGCCGCGGCCGCCCCCGATGCCTGAAGCCGGCGCGCCGGGTGGGCGCATCCACAGCACGTTTACCGCGGGGTTGCGCGCATCCGGCAGGTCGATAAACCAGCGGGGAGAGTCCGAGGCGTTGCGCTGCAGGTACGCTACCGCACGGCTGGCGGCCTCGGCGCTGGAGACTTGCGTGGCGGCCGAGCGGTGCAGCTCGGGCTTCATCCACAGCGTGATCTCGTCCTTGAAGTAGCTGGCGGTGCCGGCGCAGAACACCAGCAGCAGCACCCAGCACACCAGCAGCCCGGACCAGCTATGCAGCCAGGCCATCGATTGACGCAGCCCGGCCCTCATGGCGCGCTCCGCAAGGCAGCCAGCAAGAGGCCGAGCACCGCGGCAGGCACCACCACGCCGGCCCAGGCGCGCCACGCGCTGCCGGCGGCGAACACCCACAGCACCGCGCACGCGTAAAGCGAGAATGACAGCAGCGTGGCGGTCATCACCGCCTCGTCCGGCGGCATGGGCACCACCACGGCCAGCAGCCCGGTGGCCACGGCCGCGAGCACATAGCCGCCCCCGATGGCGGCCACCACGCGCGAGGCAACGCCAAGGCGATAGCGGCCGGTCTGGCTCAACCCCATGACAAGCGCTCCCTTACTTGTTGGGCGCGGCTGCCGGCACTGCGGGTACCGCGGCCAGGCCATCGCCCTGCGTCAGCGACAGGGTGGTGACGTAGCTGGCGATGTCGTACGGTTTGCCATTGCGCTCGCCGGCGGTCTTGTCGATGTGGTGCACCTCCAGCACGTAGGTGCCTTGCCACGGCTGCGCCAGGCGCACGATGCCTTGCTCGTCGGTGCGCAGCTCGCGGCCCCAGCCGGACTGCACGGCCACGCCCACCTTGGCCTTGGGCAGTGGGCGGCCGGCATAGACCACCTGGTACTCGCCGGCGCGGCCGGTCGGCACGATGTCCAGCGTGAGCTTGGGCGTTACAGCGGTGGTGGAGCCAGCGCCCAGCAAGCGAGCCGCCGGCGTCCAGGCGGTGCGGATCACCTTGTCGCCGTCCTTGCGCTCCAGCAGCGCATAGCCCGTGTCCTGCGCGACGATGGTCTCGCCCGCGCCTGCGCGCCCCGAGAGCACGAAGCCGTTGGTGGTCTTGTCGGCCTTGAGGGGTTGCTCGCCCCTGGCCGTTACCAGCACGGCGGTGGGCTGCACGAACCGGTCCAGCAGTCCCGGCGAAACTTCGCGCAGGTTCTCGTTGAATTCGCCAAAATACAGTTGGGCGGCCGCCGGCGTTTGCTCAAGCCAGACCTGGTGAGCCTGAGCGGTGCCGCTCAGTGCGGCGCCGCAAAGCAGGGCCGAGGTGATGAGGCGATTCATGGGCTATGCATCCTTTCAAGATGGGAGGCTGGCGGTGCCGTGTTGCGCACAGGCCGTTGGCTGGGACGGCTAGGAAATCGTGACCGTGAAGTCGCATATGATAATCGTTCTCATTTAATTTGTGTGGGTTTTGCATGATGGCGCAGCGTTGGGGGCAGGGCATGGACTCAGGCTGGCCGATGCCCCCCGGAGGCGGATTTGCGGTCATTGAAGGGGTGCAGGAGAGGGGCCTTTGGCCCGGCTTTTGCGTCCGGATTCGAGGCTCGGCGGGGGCTGGTCCCGCGCTCGGCTATCATGTGCGATCCTCAGGATCTTCAGTGTGCGGCCAGCGCCGCATCCGCGACCGTTTCCCCGCCCCTTCTACCTGCATTTATTGTGTCTTTTGCCATGCCTTCTTCTGATCCCGCCGACGTCAAGAAAGTCGCCGCCATTGTCTGGATCCGCGTCCAGATGGAGCGGCTCGGCATCTCCATGGATGAATTGGAGGCGGCAGGTTGTTTTGACTGGGAGGCGGCGCCCGCCAGGGCGCCGATCGAGGAACCCATCGTGAAGGAAAATGAAATGGATGTAGATGTCGCCCAGGCGCTGTTGCCCGCAGGGCCGATCACGGCACCGCCCGCGCTGTTGCCTGCCGGGCCAATCACCGCACCGCCGGTAGTCGCACCTGCGCCATTGCGCAAGGCCGTAGCGCGCAAACGCGTTCCTGCCCCTGTCAGGCAATCAGCGCCACCTGCTGTGCCGGTCGCAAGGCCAATCGCAACACCGGTCGCCGCGCCTGTCGTAGATGCGGTGGCAGCGGCTGACGCCGTGCCCGCGGAAAAGCCGGCGGCAGCGTTGGTTGCCGAGCCGGTGGCAGCCCTGGCCGCCGCTCCTGCGCCTGCACGGGTGACCATGTCCGTGCCCGCGCAGAAAGCGGGAGCCGTGAAACCAGCGGCACCTCCAGCGGTGCCGGCACAGGTAGCCGAGGCCGCCGCCGCGCCGGCAGCGGCCGCACCTGCGCCAGCACTGGCGCAGGCGAGCGCGCCCGCACGCCGCTACCGCAATGCGGAGGGACAGGTCTGGGATGGCGTGGGCCCCATGCCCGCATGGCTGCTGCGCGCAGTCAACGCGGGCCAGTCGGTGGAGCATTTCCGGGTGAATTGAAGACAGCGGCCGATGGCCGCTGTCCTGGTCGCTGCCGGCGAGGCAGCGATGGCGCCGCGCTGCCGTTCAGGCCAGCGGGTTAATGATGGTGCGGCAGCGGATAAACGTCGTTTCCGCATCCAGCGCGGCGGCCAGCGTCGGCGAGGGCACCTTGTCGAGGTCGGTCACCACATAGCCCATCTGGCCATGCGTCTGCAGGTGCTGGGCCACGATGTTGACCCCGTCGCGCGCCAGCAGCGTATTGAGCGCGGCGAGCGCGCCCGGCGCGTTGCCGTGCACGTTGAGCAGCCGCGCCGGCGACGTCAGCGGGCCGGGGCTCACCTCGGGGAAATTCACCGCGCCAATCGTGTCGCCCGTCCTGAGGAAGGCAATCAGCTTGGTGGCGACTTCCGTGCCGATATTTTCCTGCGCCTCCTCCGTGCTGCCGCCGATATGCGGCGTCAGGATCGCGTTGGGCACGCCCTGCAGCGGGCTGGTGAAGCGGTCAGCGTTGGTCTTGGGCTCTTCGGGGAAAACGTCGATCGCCAGGCCGGCGATATGGTTGTCATCGCACGCCGCGCGCAGCGCTTCGATATCCACCACGGTGCCGCGCGACGCATTGATCAGGATCGCGCCACGCCGGAACTGCCGGAGCACGTCGGCATCGATCATCTTCTTGGTCTGCGCGGTGGCCGGCACGTGCAACGTCACGATGTCGGCCTGCGACACCGCATCCGCCAGCGAGCGCGCCGCGCGCGCCGAGCCCAGCGACAGCTTGGCCTGCACATCGTAGTACACCACGCGCATGCCCATGGCTTCTGCCAGCACGCCAACCTGCGAGCCGATATTGCCGTAGCCGATGATGGCGATGGTCTTGCCGCGCGCCTCGAACGACCCGCTTGCGCCCTTGGCCCATTTGCCGGCATGCGCCAGCGCGTTTTTCTCCGGAACGCGGCGCAGCAGCAGGACCGCCTCCGCGATAACCAGCTCGGCCACGGAACGCGTATTGGAGAACGGCGCGTTGAACACCGGCATGCCGGCGCGGGCTGCGGCGTCGAGGTCTACCTGCGAGGTGCCGATGCAAAAGCAGCCAATGGCCACGAGGTGCTTGGCGGCTTCGATTTCAGCGGCGCCAAGGTGCGTGGCGGAGCGAATGCCGAGAATCTGGTGGGCCGCGGGAGCGCGATGCAGTTCGTCGCCAGCGAGCGCGCCGGTGCGGCGCTCGACGGTGACATGCGCTTCCTTGAAGCGCTCAACGGCGGTGTCATGGATGTTTTCAAGCAGCAGTGCTGAGGTCATGGCGATTGGGTGATGGCGGCGAAGGCGCGAGGTGGGTGCGGCAGCGCGAGGGCATGCGCAAGGTGAGACGTACGCTGCCATGGTAACGCAGGCAGCGCTGCCCGGCCGAACACCCACATTGCCGCCAATGGCAAATCCGCCCCGCCCGGGACGAGGCTCGCTAGGGAAAGCCCCCGGATTGACCGGCGAATCAACGGCTCCTACAATTAATCGGAATGTTATTCCGTCTAATAGAACAAGTAGGCGCACCAACTTCGGAAGAGCGACCCGCCGCCCCGAGAGCTGGCGTGAGCCACGCATAGCGAACACCGGACACCGGACACCGGACACCAGTCAGACATCAATGGAGACAGCCATGTACCACCGCCTTTGCGCCAGCCTTGCCCTGGCAACCCTTAGCGTGGCCACTACCTATGCCCACGGCGGCACCTGGCCCGACAAGCCGGTGCGCATCGTTGTGCCATACACCGCCGGTGGCACCACCGATTTCGTGGCCCGTCAGGTGGCGCAGAAGCTGACCGAAAGCACTGGCAAGTCGTTTTTCGTGGAGAACAAGCCCGGCGCCAGCGGCACCATCGGCACGCTGCAGGTGGCACGTTCCGCGCCCGATGGCTACACGCTGCTGGCCAACGACACCACGTACACCATGCTGCCGTCGCTGTTCAAGGCGCTGCCCTGGGACTACAACAACGACCTGGTGCCGGTGACCACGATTGCGCAGACGCCGGTGATCCTGATCGTGCCCGCGAGCTCGAAGTTCAAGACGCTGCAGGAACTGATCGACTTCGCCAGGCAAAACCCGGGCAAGCTGAACTTCGGCTCGGGCGGCGCCGGCAGCTCCACCCACTTGTCCGCCGAGGTCTTCAAGAAGGACGCCAGGATATCGATCACGCATATCCCGTACAAGGGCGCGGGCGATGCGCTGATGGGGCTGATCGGCAACAACGTGGATATCCTGATCACCGCCACGCCAACCGCGGTGCCGCAGATCAAGGGCGGCAAGGCCCGCGCGCTGGCGGTCACGGGCGCCGCGCGCGTGCCCGCGCTGCCGGACGTGCCGACCTTTGCCGAAGCTGGCCTCAAGGACTACAAGGTCATCAACTGGTTTGGCCTGGCGGCGCCCAAAGGCACGCCCCCTGCGCTGGTCGCCAAGCTGCAGGCGGAGGTGCACAAGAGCGTGAACAGCCCGGAGGTGAAGGAGCGCCTGGCCAGCATGGGCGCCCAGCCTGGCGGCATTGCGCCTACGGAATTCGCCAGGCGCATCAAGGACGACACCGCGCTGTGGAGCCAGGTGGCAAAATCCGCCGATGTGAAGGCCGAGTAAATGGGCAAGCGCCGCCATTGCGCGGCGCCAGGACAACAAGGAACGAACATGTACTTCAGAACGGTGCCCCGGGAGATATCCCTCCAGGTCTTCACGGCAATGCCCGCGCATTTGCGCAAGACTGGCGTGCGCTCCGAGTGGGCTGATGCCAACAAGGGCGGGGCCTGCATCGACAGCTTCCTGGAGGGGCCGGTATTCGACCCCGCGGGCAACCTGTACGTGACGGACATCCCGTTCGGGCGCATCCTGCGCATCTCGCCGGCCGGGGAATGGTCGCTGGTCGCCGAGTACAAGGGCGAGCCCAATGGCATGAAGTTCCTGAACGCGCGCGAACTGGTGGTGGCGGACTATCGCAACGGCCTGTTGCGCGTCAACGTGGACACGGGCGAGGTGACCACCTTGCTGGGACGGCGCAACGCGGAGCAGTTCAAGGGCGTGAACGACCTCGTGATCTCCCGTAATGGCGACTTGTATTTCACCGACCAGGGCCAGACCGGCCTGCACGATCCCACGGGCCGCGTCTACCGCCTGCGTGCCGGCGGGCAGCTGGACCTGCTGCTGGGCAATGTGCCCAGCCCCAACGGCCTGGCGCTGTCCTGCGACGAGAAGGTGCTGTTCGTGGCGGCCACGCGCGGCAATTGCGTGTGGCGCGTGCCGTTGCAGGCCGACGGCAGCGTGTCGAAGGTAGGGCAGTTCTTTAGCTTCTACGGCACCAGCGGCCCCGACGGCATGGCCATCGACAGCCGCGACCGGCTGTTTGTGGCGCATGCCAGCCTGGGCTGCGTGTGGGTGCTGAGCAAGCGCGGCGAGCCCGAGGCGATCCTCGCCAGCCCGGCGGGCGCAACCACCACCAACCTGGCGTTTCAGCCCGCCGTTGAGCCGGGGCAGCCGCGCAAGGTGTTTGTGACCGAATCGGAAACGGGGACGATCCTGTTCGCGGATCTGGACGAGGCCGGGCTGGGCGCTTGATCCCGTTGCGGCCCGCGCTTGTCACTTCGGTGGCAGCAGGTCTTGCAGGTCCCGCAGGGTTGCCGCGGTAGCGGGGGCCGCAGGTGCGGAGACAGGGGGGGCGGAGATGGGTGGCGCCGGGCGGGCCGGGCTGATCGTATTCGTCCTGCCGGCCGGGCCATTGCTGCCGACGGCGGCGGCATGCGGCACGGCAGCCGGGTCGAGCCGGCCATTCTGGCCCAGCGCGATCTGCGCGCAGCCGGTGAGGAAGCCATCTTTCTTCAGGCTGTTGGTGATGTCGATCGCCAGGACTGCAGCGCGCTCCTCGATCGGGATGAGGGTGCCGCCGCGGCTGAACGTGTATTTGCCTTTCCACACCGCGCGGTTCTGCCTGACATCCGTCAGCGTCGTGCCATAGTTGATTGACAGGCGGCCGCCGGACGCGTTGACCACGCCCCCGCCGTTGGCGATGGTCAGCACCGTATCGGCGGCGAACGTACGCATCCTGCCGGTCAGCGCGGTCGAGTCCAGCTCCAGCCCCGAGATCTCGTCGTACGCCGATTCCACGCCGCACTGCCGGGTGACCTCGCGGAACTTGGCCGCGAACGCCGCGGAGAAGTCGCTGTTCCAACCCATGCCGGTAGTGCCCAGCACATACATGCGGGTGGGCTTGCCGGTGTAGTCGCTGGCGCGGCTGGTCACGCCGACGGTGGTCGGCGCGCAGCCGCCCAGCAGCATAGACGCCACGGCCAGCGCGGCGGGGGCGCTATTTCGATATCGGTTTCCCATGTCTTGTGCCCTGAGAGAAATGGCGAGGCGAGCGGCTGCGGCCGGCGCCCGCTTGCTACTTCGTGTATGAAAAGTAATAGGGACTGGTGGCGGATCGCATGACATAGCGTCCGTCGGCCTCGGTCAGCCGATAGCACGTTTGCATCGCGCTGAAACTCGGGTTGGCCATCTCCAGGCAGACTTGGTTGGCTTCCGGCTCGATGCGGTAGCGCCCGGACGAATAGCCGCGGCTGACGGAATTGGTCACATCCAGGCTGCCGCTTTCCCTGACCTGCATCCAGAGCGTAATGCCGGAAGGCGCGATGGCATTGATCCTGCCAAGATGCGTGAAATGGCTGGCCAGCTCGACCCCGGTCAGTTGCCTGCCCTGCGGGCCGGCTGCGGGCCGGGCCGGGGCGTAGGCCGTGGCGCCCTGGCCAGGCTGCCCAGGCTGGCCAGGCGGGAGCGCCATGGCAGGCGGGGCGGTGGATGCCGTCTCGCTACGGAATTTCTGCAGCGCCAGCGCGGACCGTGCCGGCACCTCGCTGATCCATTGCGCGGGAATGGCAAAATTGATGTTCTGCGCGTCGGTCCGCATCAGGTAGGTAATGCCGACGAGTTGCCCGTCCGTGTTGAACAGGCCGCCACCGCTGGAGCCTGGGGAGATCGGGGCGGTGGTCTGCAGGCGGACGATGCGGTCGCGCTCGTCCTTGTTCAGCGAGGAGAGCAGGCCATCGCTCAGCGTCAGCTCGTAGCCGCGCGGCGCGCCGATGGCGTAGACCTTCTGCCCCACCTTGAGCGCGGCCAGCGGCGCGATCTTTACCGCCGGGGCGGTGAGGCCCTTGGCGCGCAGGATGCAGAGGTCGCGCTCGACATCGGCGTGCACCAGGTTGGCGCCATACGTGACCTTCTCGCGCCGGATGCTGATGGACTTGCCGCTCTTGAGCACGTGGCAGTTGGTGACCAGCTCCTCCGGCCCGATCACCACCGAGCTGCCCAGGCCGAACCGCGTGCCTTGCGCGTCAAAGACGGATACCACCCAGATGCTGGGCGATTCCCGCTCATAGAGTTCGGCCGAATCCAGCGCCAGGCAATCCGTCGAGATGCCAAAAGCCAAACACGAAATAGCGAAGCTTCCCGCAATGTTCTGCGCCCGACCCATGATGTTCATTCTGGTGACTGGTTTCGCCGGATTCAGCCGCCATCCTGACGGTGCTGGCTGTCTGGTCTTTCCCGGCCAAAGCGGCCGGGCTGCTTATGATAAACGTTCCGGATGCCAAGCGGGCGGCCCGCTATTGCGGCCGCCGCGCTAAAGATTCCCGGTTGATGGCCGACAACATGGATGCTGGGAGGTGCGCCTTCCCGCTGGCTTCAATGCCAATCGTAGCTTCAACCGTAGCTTCGAACGTAGCTTCAATCTCAACCTCAACCTCAATCTCAACCTGGAAAACCGTTCAATGGATATTTCCCTCGTCAGTGCGGCTAGCAACTCGGGCGGCGATCCCGTGCCCACCATGATGCTGCGCAAGTCGCTGGACCTGCAGGCGCAGAGCGTGGCAACCCTGCTGGGCTCGATGCCGCAAGTCAGCGTCCCGGCCAGCAATCCCCCTCACCTTGGCCAGAGCATCGACATCAAGGTCTGATTCCGGCAATCCGATAACGGAGCTACCCGCGCCCGGGTTGACATCAAACGGGTGCGGGGGGCTAAACGGCGGAGCCGGGTGGCTGCGGCGCCAGTGCGAACGTCAGCCGCACGGTCGTCCCTTGCGCCGAAGAGCGCAGGTCCAGCGCCGCCCCGATGGCCTCGGCACGCCGGCGCATATTGCCCAATCCCCGTCCGTGCGCGGCAGCCTCGGGCGTAAAGCCGCGGCCGTTGTCGTGGATCTCGATGACCAGGGCTTGCTGGGCGGCATCATGGTGCGCCGAGACCCGGATAGCGCTGCCGCCGGCATGCTGCATGGCATTGGAAAACACCTCCAGCAACAGGTAGTGCAGCTCACGCACCCGCTGCGGCGTCAGGTCGTGCAGCGCCGGCAGGCGCGCCACCTGCCAGTCCACCCGCAATCCCGCCGCCTCCAGCCGCGGGCCAAGCCGGTAGCGCAGGTTGCCGAGTACGGTGGCCAGGTCGCCGCCGGTGTCCTGCAACGCATCGACGGATAGTTTCAGGGCATCCAGCGCATGCTGCAGCTGTTGCTGCAACGTGTGCGTGGAAGGGCTGCCGGAGCGCAGCATGGAGAGCATGCCCACCAGCTGGCTGCCGAGCCCGTCATGGATATCGCGCATGATCCTGCCGCGCTCCTGCAGGGTGGCCTGCTCGCGCTCCATCTCGCGGGAGTGGCGGTACATCGCATGCAGTTCCTGCTCCTTGCGGGAGATCGCGCTGTCCAGCTTCTGGTTCAGGGCAGCCAGCATGCGTGTGGCGCGCGTGTAGCGGTCGACCAGCAGCCATCCCATGGTCAGGCTGAAAATCAGCGACACGTAGCGGGTGACGGAGGAGTCCCAGTAGGCATCCCCGATCCACCAGACATGGATCAAATCCAGCACCGAGATGAGCAGGGTGAGGCCAAGGGCGGCGGCAATCGCCGTGCGCTCACGCTCCGGACGCGTCACGGCGGCGCGGACCAGCACGGCCACGATCGACAGCGCCATCGCAACATTGACGACCACATTGGCCAGCACCATGGCGCGGGTGCTGTGTGCCGTCACCATCAGCGCGATCAGCGGAAGCTTGATGCTCAGGTAGAGCAGCAGCCCGCGGCGCAGCCAGCGCGCCTCCAGGCCGGTCACAACGATGGCGAACCTGGCGGTCGCGTACATGAAGACCGCCCGCCCGGCCAGCACCAGCGCGAGCCATGCATCGGGCGCGCCGGCGTCGTCGGAAACGAAGTACTCGGCCAGTCCGAAAGACCAGCCAAGCTCCGCGATGGCATATAACCCGAACAGGGGGTCCCGCTGCCGCCACCACACCAGCGCCGCCAGGCACGCCAGCAGCACGCTGGCCGCTGCGATGACTATCGGGCCGATGACCTTGAACCAGAGCGCCCGCTGGTAGTGCGCCTCCACCAGTGCCGGCGCACCAAACTCCACGCGTGACAGGCCGCCGCGCGAGCTGGCGCTGGCAGCGATCGTGACAAGCAGCTCGTTCTCCGGGCGCAGCAGGTCAGCCGGCACCGGGATCAGCAATGGCTGCTGGCCGGCATAGGACGCCGGGGCCGACAGGCTGCCAGCGTGGGCAAGGCGGCTGCCGTTGAGCCGCACCTCATAGCTATTGGCGGCCCGCTCGATGTACAGCGCGGCCATGCCCTGGCGGCCTGGCAAATCCGGGAAGCGCAGGAGAAATCGCGCGCCGCCCGTCTGGCCGGGACGGGACCGGTCCCAGTAGTAAGGCAGGCTGACGGTGGCCGGCGTGCCGTCGCCGGTGATCATGGCGGCCTCGCCAAGGATTTGCAGCTGCCCGGCGGCAAGCGGTAATGAACCGGGCAAGGTGAGCAGCAGCCAGAGCACAAGCGCTAGCAGTGGCTTTGCGGTGAGCAGGGATTGGGGCAACAGGATGCGCGCCATCCGCAAGGGGGCGGTAGGCGGCGTGGCGGTGGCGCTGGCCGCCGCGTGAGGTATCACCATGAGCTGGTCTGGGGCTTGGCGCAAGGGTGCGGGATGATGGTTCCGCCGCGCCCATCGTAGCTTTGCGCCGGAGTTCGGTCAATCGCGCCGGCTGAGCGGCCCATCGCCGCGCCTTCAGGCGGGATGGGCCGGGCCTCACCCCACCTCGGCCGGCGCGGTCGCGGCGGCCCGGGAACTGGTGCCGCCCGCGGGCGAAGACACCCGTTTCAGGCGTGGGGCGTGTGCCGCCTCGGCATGGTTGCCCATAACCTCCAGGCGCAGCAGGATGATGGGCACGGACACCAGGGCGCGTTCCAGCGTGACCAGCAACTGCCCGGCCCGCATTTGCGGCATCCGGATCTCGAAGCTCAGCATGCACTTGATTGGCGGCAGGCCGAGCGGCATCTGCCGCTCGTTGGACGGGTACTGGCCGCAGTCGCTGGCGGCGCAGCGCATGGCCACGCGTACGGCGGGCGCATCGTCAAGCCGCGCGATCACGCTCAGGCGATACAGGCGCCACCGCTGGACGGGCGGCGCAAGGTTGACGGCTTTCATGGCAGGTCTCCTTTGTCTTTCGACACGAGGCAATCGAAGCTGGTGCGCCCGGCCGTGGCCGGGGCGCGCCGGGCCGTTAAAGCGCGGGCCGCAAGCCGGTGGAAAGTTGCAGCTCCACCGTGGCGCCCGCCAGGTCCGCCTGGGCCTGGAGGTAGTCGAGGTAGGTCTCGTCCGCGGTGCGTTGCGCATCGAGCAGTTCCAGCAGGGAGGCAGAGCCCTGGCGGTACGACTGGCGCATGCCGTCCAGCACCCGGTCGGCCTCGGCGATCACCGAGTCGCGGTAGCGTTGCAGGTTGTCCTGGGCAGCCTGGAACGCGATGAGCGCGTTGCGCACGTCGACCTCGGTTTTCAGCTCGGCCTCGCGCAGGGCCAGCATGGCCTGCGTGACCTCCGACTCCGCCTGGATCAGCTCGCCGCGCTGCAGCCGCGACAAGGGCAGCGGAATCGATACCGACACGCCCAGCATGCGCGAGCGCGCCGTGGCATCGCCGTTGGGCTGGCCCTCGTCGTCCGTGGTGCCGCGCACGCCGGGTGTCATGGTCATCGCGAAGCTCACGCTGGGATCCACCCAGCGGTTGGCGCGCGCCAGTCCCGACTTGTCGCGGGCATTCTCCAGCGTGGCGCGGGCGATCCGGACCTCGTCGCGCGCTTCCATCGCCTGGGCGATCAGCGCGCCGCTGTCGGTGCCAGGATCATAGGGCTGGAACTCGCAAGCCAGCGGCGCGTTGCCGAAGGCCTCGGCCACGCGCACGCCAAGCTGGATGGACAGCTTTTGCATGGCGGCCTGCGCGGCGGCGCGCGCCGATTTCACCTCGGCGGTGAAGCGGTCACGCTCGACCCGCGACTGCGACAGCTCCAGGCCACCGATGTCGCCCGCCTTGCGGCGGATCTCGTTGGCGCGTACCACATTGGACAGAGCGGACAGCGTTGATTCCTGCCGGACCAGGGCCTCGCGGCTGCGGCAGGCTTCGACAAAGGCTGTGGCGGATTCCTGGTACAGCGTGTGCTTGAAGCCCTGCAGGTTCGCCTCGGTCAGGCGCAGGTTGCTCTCGGCGGCGCGGATGCGCGCGCTGCGCTTGCCGCCCAGCTCGATGGGGATCTCGATTTCGAACTCATGGGTGCGCGGCGGCTTGGGCGACACCGCACGGCTGGTCTCGATGCTGCCACGACCGTACTTGAGCACCGGGTCCGGGCGCACGCCGGCGATCGAGATCTCGGCTTGGGCGCCGCGGATGGTTTCCTGCTGCGCGGACAGGCCGATGTTCTGCCGCTCCACCGTGTCGAGATAGGAGGAGAAGCGGACCGGTGCGCGGGCCGTGGCGGTGGCGGTGGCGGTGGCGGTGGCGGTGGCGGTGGCGGGCGCGTCCTGCGCCCAGGATGCGGATGCCGCCAGCATCGACGTTGCCAGGAAGAGGTGGCGCAGGGCGGGTGCCGCTAGCAAGTTCTTGTCTTTGATTTGCATGGGATTCTCCTCAGGCCTGGCCGGCGGCGCTGGTTGCCGCCGCGTCGCCTTCGGCATCGGTTTCCGACCCCCTGGCCGCTTGCGCCGCACGCTCCGCGCGGGCTTCAACCAGGTAGTAAAGGGCGGGCAGCAACAGCAGGGTCAGCAAGGTGGCGGTAAAGAGCCCGCCAACCACCACGGTGGCCAACGGCCGCTGCACATCACTGCCGAGACCTCGCGCCAGCATCGCCGGTGTGAGCCCGATGGCGGCCACGGTGGCGGTCATCAGCACCGGACGCATGCGGCTTGCCGCGCCTTCGATCACGGCTTCGCGCAGGCTCAAGCCGTTCTGCGCGCGCAGCCGGTTGATCTGCGAGATCATCAGCACGCCGTTGAGCACGGCTACGCCGAACAGGGCGATAAAGCCCACCGCGCTGGATACGTTCAGCGTCATGCCGCGCAGATGCAGCGCAGCCAGGCCGCCGATGGTGGCCAGGGGCACCGCCAGCAGCACAAGCGCCGGCTGGCGCAGGTTGCGGAATTCGGCAAAGAGCAGCACGAACATCAGCGCCAGCGTCATCGGCAGGATGATGGCGAGCCGTGCCTGCGCACGTTCCAGGTTCTCGAACTGGCCGCCCCATTCGATCTGGATGCGCTTGTGGTCGTAGGACACGGCGCGCTCGATGGCGGGCTGGGCCTCCTTGAGGAAGCCGGACAGGTCGCGGTCACGCACGTTCAGGCGCACGATGATGTGGCGGCGTGCCATCTCGCGCACGATCACGCTTTCGCCGGACACGGTGCTGATGCGTGCGACCTGCGCCAGCGGCACCTTGGCGCCATTGGCCGCGGTCAGCATCAGGTCGCCCACGCCAGATGCGCTGGCACGCATGGCCGGCGGGAAGCGCACCGTCATGTCGTAGCTCTTCTCACCCACATAGAGCTGGCCAACCGGCGAGCCACCGATGCCGGTGGAGATCAGCTCGGCCACGTCGGCCGCGTTGATGCCGTAGCGTGCGGCGGCGGCGCGGTCCAGGTCGATCTTCAGGTTGGGCAGCGGAGGCTCCACGTCGATTGCCACATCCGCGGCGCCAGGCACGCCGCGCAGCGCGGTGGCCACTTCGCCGGCAATGCGGCGCACGTCGCCCAGGTTCTCGCCGAACACCTTGACCACCAGGTCGCTATGGGCGCCGGAAAGCTTGTCCTGCACCCCGTCGATCATCGGCTGCATGAAGCCCACCGAGTAGCCTGGCATCTGCGCGTAGCGCGCCGCCAGCTTGTCGATCAGCTGCTGCTTGGTCATGCCCGAGGCCCACGTCTTGTACGGATGCAGGCCAACGCTGGCCTCGATATGCGAGGGCGTCCAGTAGTCGGTGCCGTCATCGTTGCGGCCGGTCTGCGTCACCACGTAGGAGACTTCCGGGAACTCGCGGGTTACCCGGCGCAGCTCGCTGGCCATGCCGGAGGCGCGCTCCAGGGTGATGCCGGGCGGCATCTGCACCTGCAGCCACAGCGAGCCTTCATCCAGGTACGGCAGGAAGTCGCGGCCGATGGTGGCGCCAAGCGCCAGCACGCAGGCGAGCGCCAGCGCGCAGCTGGCGGCCACCCAGCGGATGCGGCCAATGCCGCGCTCCAGCGCAGCGCGGTAACGCACGCCCAGCCAGTCCAGCACAGGGTTGTGGAACACGTGGCGCGGCTTGCGCATGGCAATCCAGGCCAGCCCCGGCACCAGCGCCAGCGCAACGATCAAGGCGCCGATCAACGCCGCGCCAACCGCGAACGCCATCGGCGAGAACAGCTTGTACTCGATGCGCTCGAATGAGAACAAGGGCAGGTAGGCCGCAACGATCACCAGCATGCCGAAGAACATCGGCCGTGCCACCTGCAAGGTGGCCTCGATGGCGTCGCGCGGGGTGAGCGCGCGGTCCTTGTCCTGCTCGCGCCGGCGCAGGATGTTCTCCACCAGCACCACCGCGCCATCCACCAGGATGCCGAAGTCGATCGCGCCCAGGCTCAGCAGGTTGGCCGGGATGCGCAGGTGATACATGAAGACAAAGGCGATCAGCAGCGAGAGCGGAATCGTCAGCGCCACGATCAGCGCCGCGCGCGGGCTGCCCAGGAACAGCAGCAGCACGATGCCCACCAGCAGCATGCCTTCGGTCAGCGTGAAGCCCACCGTGCGCATGGTGGCGTCAATCAGCGAGGTGCGGTCGAGGTAGGCGACCACCTTCACGTCCTTGGGCAGCAGGTTGTCGTTCAGGTCCCGCACCGCCTCGTGCACGCCCGCAAGCGCTTCCGATGCGTTGAAATCCTTGAGCAGCAGCGTGATGCCGGAGATCGTGTCGGGGTTGTCGTCCTTGCCCAGGATGCCGCGCCGCTCCACGTTGCCGTAGCGCAGCGTGCCGAGGTCCTTGACCAGCACGGGGGTGCCGTCCTTGCTCGTGACCACCACGTTGCCCATGTCGTCGAGCGAGCGCAGCAGGCCCACGCCACGCACCACGTACGATTGTTCGCCGCGGTCGATGACGCTGCCGCCCGCATTGACGTTGTTGGCGTTGAGCGCCTCGGTGACCTGCGTCAGCGTCAGGTTGTACTGCGTCAGCCGCGCCGGGTCGAGTTCCAGCATGAACTGCGTGGTGAGCCCGCCGAAATTGGTCACGTCGACCACGCCGCGCACCTTCTTCAGGCGCGGGATCACGGTCCATGTTTGCAGCTCGGATAGCTCGCGCAGGTCGCGCGTCGTGGACTCCAGCGTGTAGCGGTAGAACTCCCCGGTAGGCGAGGTGTACGGGTCCAGCCCCGGCTTGGCATCGTAGGGCAGGTCGACCTCGTTCAGCCGTTCCTGCAGGCGCTGGCGCGCCCAGTAGCCGTCGGTGCCATCCTCGAATACCACGGTGATCAGCGACAGCGCAAACAGGCTGCGGGTGCGCAGCACATGCATGCCGGGGGTGGCCAGCAGCGCGCGCTCCAGCGGAATGGTGATCTGCTGCTCGATTTCCTCCGCGCCGAGCCCTGGCACCTGGGTTACGATCTGCGACGTAACGTCGGCAATGTCCGGATAGGCCTCCACGGGCAGCTGCTTCCAGCTGTAGGCGCCGTACAGCGCCACCAGCGCAAAGACCAGCCAGACGATGGCGCGCCGGTTGAAGCATAGGGTGACGAGGCGGTCAATCATGTAGCAGCACTCCGTTTTTCACGACGATGCGTTCGCCGGCCTTGAGCCCGGCCAGGATCTCGACTTGCCCGTCGGCATGCGCGCCCGTGGTGACCACGCGCGGCTCGAAACGCAGCGGGGCTTTCTCCACCAGCACGCGCGTGTAGAGCCCGCTTTGCAGCAGCGCGGTGGGCGGCACCAGCAGTGCCGCATGCTTTTCGCCCGCGAAGGTCACCTTGGCAAAGAGGCCGGGGCGATAGCGTCCGTCCGCGTTGTCGATGGCCACGCGGACCTTGACGGTGCGGGTGTCGGGGTCGAGGATCTCGCCGATGTAGCGGACCTTGCCGGTCACGGGCTTGCCGGGGTAGGCGTTGAGCAGGATCTCGGCGGGCTGGCCGACGAAGATCGAGGCGATGTCTTTCTCCGACACGCTGGCCGCGAGGTAGACCGTGGACAGGTCGGCCACCGTCATGACCGGTGCGCCGTTGTCGTTCCAGAAGCCGCCCTGCGCGCCTTCGAGCTCGATCACCCGGCCGGACAGCGGCGCGTGCATGGTGTACTGGCGGTGCGATTGCGGCGCGGTGCCGGCGCCAAGCTGCGCGAGCTGGGCGGCCGTGGTCACGGCGTCGCTGTTGGCTTGCGCGTAGGCCAGCTGGGCTTGTTCATAGTCCTTGCGTGCCGCGATTTCCGCGTCGAACAGGGTGCGTTGGCGCTCCAGGTTCAGCTTGGCTTCAAGGAGCGCCGCGCGCGCCTTGCTGGCCTCACCCTGAGCCGCGCTCAGCTCGGCGGAATCCAGCGTGAAGAGCGGGTCTCCCTTGCGCACTGTGTCGCCCAGGGCAGCGTGCAGGCGAACGATGCGCCCGGGCATTGGCGGCACGATCTTGACCAGCTTGGCGGCATCGGGCTCGATCGAGCCCGGTACCTCGATGGGACGCTCCAGCGCTTGCTCGACGAGGGTCTGCACCTGCAACTGCGTGCGCAATGGCGAGGCCTCGGGCACCGTGATGAAGTTGCCCTCGCGGACCGGTTCGGTACTGTGCTTGGGCGTGTTGGCGATGGCGCCAGACAGGCTGGCGCCATCGCAGCCGGCCAGTGCGAGACATGCCGCGCAGACGGCGGCGAGCGCAAGGCCTGGCTGCCGGCGCAGCGGCAAGCTTTGGCGGGTGGTGGGCGTTTGCATGGATTTTTCTCCTCGGTCGGTGCACTTGCCGTGGCGGCAGCCAGGACAGGGGCACCGCTTGTTGCCGGTGCGTCGTCGGTGGAATCGCAGGTTCAGGATTCACGGACGACAGGATTCGACAGGCGTGACGCATCCCCGGCGCTGCGGGGTGGCAAATCCACGCAGGTAACCGGTGATGGGCGAAAGCGCCCGCTTTGCTAACGGGGGAAGGCGGCGCGGAAGGCGGGGCGGGTCCGGCGCGCACGCGGCCGGGACGGCGCGAAACGCAATGGGAGCCTGGCGGGTCCAGGTAGCCGGTGCCGCGGCACCGGCAGGATGCCGGGCGCGGAATCAGGCCAGCTGGAACACGCCGTGCCTTCGGCGCTGCCTACTAGAAGGGTCTGGGTCCATGTTTTTCCTCAGGCAATCAGGGTGGATCTTGGCGGGCGGGCCTTGCGCTCAGGCCGCGGCTAACGCGCGCTCGGGCTGCGGCACGGTTTCCCAGCGCACGGCGCGAACCAGCGGCTCCAGGCCAAGGCGCTGCACCAGCTTGACCATGCCGGGCCTGCCGCCCGGCTGGCAATGCACCAGCACACGCATCTCGACCAGCTCGCGGCGCTCGCACTGCCGGGTGCGCAGGCGCTGCAGCGAGAGGTCGCGCGCGGCCAGCTCCTGGCGGATCTGCCGCTCCAACCGGGCGCCATAGTCATCCTTGCAGAGCAGCACCACCTGGAACAGCTGGGCGGCTGTGCCGCGGCTCGCCTGGGCGGCGCGGCGGTTGGGGGCCTGGGGGAGCATCCAGTTGAACAAACGCATATCCAGCTCCTTTCCTTCTCCTTGGGGTTATTCGAGCGCGCCGGCCGGAATGGCCCAGCGCACGAGGGAAACGCTCTTTTCCATGCTGATGCGGCTGACGATCTGCTCCAGCTTGCCTTCATGGCCGGGCGCGGCCAGCACATCGGCGCGGACTTCGATGTGTCCGCCAGCGGCGGTGTCCTCGCTGTGCAGCGACTGCAGCAGCAGGGCGGGCATTTCGGTCAGTGCATGCAGCAGCAAGCCGCGCACACGGATTTCTTCCTGGGCGGTGCATACCGTGGTGATGCGATAAACCATCTCCACTTCCGGTGCGGTGGCCGTGCCGTTGCGATTGATGCGCTGGCCCAGCATGCGCAGGCCAAAGTTGGCGCACAGGATGCAGGCGGTGCCGATAGCGGCTTCCAGCGCATGGCCAAGGCCGGCAAGCACGCCGACGGCGGCGGAGCACCACAGCGTGGCAGCGGTATTCAGGCCGCGCACGTTCAGGCCGTCGCGCATGATCACGCCGGCGCCGAGAAAGCCAATGCCCGAGACGACCTGCGCGGCAATGCGCGCATGCCCCTGCGGGTCAAACGTAAAGGCGGAAACCGAAACAAACAAGGCCGCGCCGGCGGCGACCAGCGCGTTTGTGCGCAGCCCTGCCATGCGCTGGCGCAGCTGCCGTTCGGTACCGATGCAAGCGCCCAGCGCCAGCGCTTCGAGCAAGCGCAGGGCAAATTCGTGCCACACCATGAGAACTCCCGTATTGAGCAGGAAGCACCGGTGAGTCTTGTGCAAATCGCGGGCAAGCGCAGGCAGCGGCGTGCTGCAACGCAGGCGCGATCAGAAGAATGAAGCCGTATTCAAGAAGAGAGGCGGGACAGGACGTCTGGCCTCGAAAGCACCGTGCCGCAAGCGGGGCACGGTCGCTAGGGATACCGTGGCCAGTCAGGCGGAGGTGCCGATCCTGGATCGACTACTGTCGTCGGAACAAGTGCTCACTGGGTAGCCCTGGAATTAAGAACCCGCGTACTGTAGCGGCGCAAGTTGAATGGGTCAAGCACAAAACGGCGGATGCCTGCGATTAATCGATCTTGAAGGTTGAATGCATGTAGATTGCCTGAAAATCAATCGGACAAGTCTGAAAATAGATCAAGAAATTCCCGAATCAATTCATCGCATCGGAATATCTCGCGGCCTCATCTGGCGTGCCGCGAGATTGGCGCGTTGCGATAGTCAGTGCGTCGGCGTCGGCGCCGGCACGGCAGCGCGCCGCGACCGCGCCGCCAGCACCTGGCTCAGGCCCAGCCCGCCCAGCGCCGCCGCGGCCGAGAACAGGAACACCGAGCCATAGCCTGCATGGCTGGCGATCACGCCGGCCGCCGGGCCGGTCAGCCCCAGCGCCAGGTCCAGGAACAGCGCATAGGCGCCAAGCGCCGAGCCGCGGTTGCTCTGGGGCACCAGCTTGACCGCCTCCATGCCCAGCGACGGGAACACCAAGGCAAAGCCAAAGCCGGTGACGGCGGCGCCGATCAGCGCCTGCGCGGGTGTCGGCGCAAGCCAGATCAGGGCCAGGCCGGCGGCTTCCACGGCAAACGAGCACAGCGCCACCCGATAGCCGCCAAAGCGGCCGATGCTATCGGCCAGCAGCAGGCGCGCCACCACAAAGCTCACGCCCAGGCTGGTCAGCGCCAGCGCGGCATGGTCCCAGCCGTGGCTGGCGTAGTACAGCGTGACAAAGGCCGTGATGGCGCCAAAGCCCACCGAGCCCAGCGCCAGGCACAGGCCAAACGGCGTCATGTGGCGGAACACGGTGCGAAACGGCATGCGCGCGCCCTTTACCGTGGGCACCGCTGCCTTGCGCCGGGCCAGCGTGAACGCGGCCAGGGCCATGACGGTGGTGACGATGCCCAGCGAGGCAAAGCCCCAGCGCGCATCCAGCAGCACGCCAACCGGCGCGCCCAGCGCCAGCGCGCCGTAGGTGGTCATGCCATTCCACGAGATCACCTTGCCGGTATGGCGGGCGCCCACGTCGCCGATGCCCCAGGCAATGGTGCCGGTGGTCACCAGGCTCTCGCCCGCGCCCAGCATCAGCCGGCCGGCGAACAGCCACGCCAGGCTAAGCCAGCCGATCGACACGAACAGGCTGGACACCACGGCCAACAACCCGCTGGCGGCAACCAGCGTGAGCCCGAGCGTGACGGATTTCTTGGGACCCTGCAGGTCGCACAGGTTGCCGGCGTAGGCGCGGCTCAGCAGCGTGGCCAGGTACTGGATGCTGACCGCCAGCCCGGCCACGACCGTGCCATAACCAAGATCGCCGTGGACGAAGCCGGGCACCACCGCCAGCGGCAGGCCGACCGTCAGGTAGGCAATGAAGTTGAAGAAGACGATGGCGACGATGCGCCGGTTGATGCTGCCTTGCTGATGTTCCCCGGATTCCGGGGCGGCGAGGGTCGTGCTGTTTGCGGACATGGCGATGCGAAGGCGAGTGTCTTGGCGCTGAAAGCGCAGAGCCCGGACAACGAACCGTGGCGCGCCATGCTTTGGGCGCGCGGGAGAGTGCGGTCTTGGGGCGAATGCGAAGCGGGTAGCGAAGGAGTGATGCGGGCGCTACTCGAGGCGGCGGGTCGATACGGCGGGGCGCAGGCGGTGGGCTGTCAGCATGAGCAGGGACATGGCTAGGGGGCGGTTAGCCGGCCTGTGTCCCCAGAAGCTGGCCGGTGAAATCGGAGCCGCCCGGTCGTATGCAAGTCCGCCGCTGCTGGCTGGGCAATTTTAAGCGGCTGTTTAGTTGGTGTAAATCCGGGTTGCGGAATTTAGCCCCCCGAGTGCGCCCGAACGCGGGGCAGGCCTGGCTGAAGTGCGCTAAGTGGCACGTTCACGAGGGCAGCGAGGCCTGTGCAAGTGCGCTCGGAGAGGTAGACAATGCCTCGTGGCAGCAGGGTTCGCCACCAGTTTCATCACCAATGACTCAGTGAGAGGACCGGATATGCAACTCGGAATCATAGGGCTCGGGCGCATGGGCGCGAACATCGCAAGGCGGCTGCTGCGCGCGCAGCATGAGGTGGTGGTGTACAACCGTAGCGCCGACAAGGTGCAGGCCCTGGCGGCGGACGGTGCCGTCGGCGTCACCAGCATCGAGGCGCTGGTTGGCAAGCTGGCCGCCCCGCGCGCGATCTGGGTCATGTTGCCGGCAGGCGACACCACCGAGCAGATGATCGCGGCGCTGGCGGACCTGCTCGAGCCCGGCGACGTCATCATCGACGGCGGCAACACCTTCTACAAGGACGATATCCGGCGCGCTGGCGAGCTGGCGGCGCGCCAGTTGCATTATGTGGACGTAGGCACCTCGGGCGGGGTCTGGGGCCTGGAGCGCGGCTATTGCCTGATGATCGGCGGCAAGCAGGAGGTCGTCGGCCGGCTCGATCCGCTGTTCGATACGCTGGCGCCAGGCTATGGCGACATACCGCGCACGCCGGGGCGCAACCCCGCGAACGACCGCGCCGAGCGCGGCTATATCCACGCCGGGCCGGCGGGCGCGGGCCACTTTGTGAAGATGGTCCACAACGGCATCGAGTACGGCCTGATGCAGGCCTATGCCGAGGGTTTCGACATCCTCAAGACCAAGGCCGCCGAAAGCTTGCCCGAGGCTGAGCGCTTCCAGCTCGACCTGGCGGATATCGCCGAAGTGTGGCGGCGCGGCAGCGTGGTGTCCTCGTGGCTGCTCGATCTCACCGCGCAGGCGCTTGCCAGCGACGTCAAGCTCTCGCGTTTCTCTGGCGAAGTCGCTGACAGCGGGGAGGGGCGCTGGACGATCGACGCGGCTGTCGAGCAGGCCGTGCCGGTGCCGGTGCTAGCCAGCGCGTTGTTTGCGCGGTTCCGCTCGCGGCAGGATCACACCTATGGCGAGCGGCTGCTCTCGGCCATGCGCTTTGGGTTTGGCGGGCATGTGGAAGAGCATGGCGGCGGGGAGTCCGGTATCGCGCACGCCAGCCGCCCCGCCGGCCTGCCTGATTCCGCACTTTAATGGGGTGGGGCGCGAATTCGTCAGTCCTTTGCCGCGTTGCCGCTAAATTTCCCCAAAGATTGGCCGTTAGCCGGAGCAGTGGCCCGTCATTGCAGCGCGCCGCTCCAGCGCCAAGCACCGCTGGAGCCACGCGGCGATGCCGGGCCCGGGGAAACGATCAACACCGCGCAGCGAGCCCGCGCATTGCGGGGACAAAGGAAGCGTATGAGCAGCTCGATGAGAGACATCGACGAACGGACCAACCTGACCAACAACAACCAGTTCGAGTTGCTGTTGTTCCGCCTGGGCGAGTCGGACCAGTCCGCGCAGAGCGAACTGTTCGGCATCAACGTCTTCAAGGTCCGCGAAATCCTGGTAATGCCCCAGGTCACCACCGTGGTCGGCGGCGGCCCGGCCATGCTCGGCATGGCCGATATCCGCGGCCAGGTGATTCCTGTGATCGACCTGCCCAAGATGGTGGGATGCACGCCGCGCAGCGGCCTGAACATCCTGCTGGTGACCGAATACGCGCGCTCCACGCAAGGCTTTGCCGTGGAAGCCGTGGAAGAAATCGTGCGCCTGGAGTGGAACCAGGTGGTCTCGGCCGAGACCAGTGTCCGGGGCGATATGGTGACCAGCATCGCCAAGCTCCATAACGAGGCCGATCCCGCGAACCCGCGCCTGGTCCAGGTGCTGGACGTGGAGCAGATCCTGCGCGACGTGCTGCCGACCCGCCAGCCGGAAGTGGACCCCAAGACGGTCGGGCCGCAACTGACGCTGCGCCCCGGCACCAAGATCCTGGCCGCCGACGATTCCGCTTTTGCCCGCAGCCTGATCGAGCAAGGCCTCAAGGCCATGGGCGTGCCGGTGCTGATGACCAAGACCGGCCAGGAAGCCTGGCAGCAACTGGGCGAGATCGCCGATCATGCCGCCGCCAACGGCCGCACCGTGCAGGACGAGATCGCGCTGGTGCTGACAGACCTGGAAATGCCCGAGATGGACGGTTTCACGCTGACCCGCAAGATCAAGGCGGACGCGCGCTTCAAGTCGATCCCGGTGGTGATCCACTCCTCGCTGTCCGGGACGGCCAGCGAAGACCACGTGCGCAAGGTGGGGGCCGATGCTTACGTGTCGAAGTTCCTGGCGAAGGACCTGGCGGATACGATCCGGGGCGTGCTGGCACGTTGATGCTTGTGGGAGGGGCAGGGGGGAGAGGGCGGGCGGGATAATACCGTTGGCTTCGCTTCAAGTGGCTCCTAGCCAAACCGCCCCTCTCCCCGGCCCTCTCCCCATGAGGGGAGAGGGAGAAAACAGCCTTCGTCATGGCGCTCGGCGTTGGCCCATTCGGCGGCTTCGGCGAATGCCTCTGGTTTGTCAGCAGGCCAACTCAGGCCGCCATTCCCAGGAACTGCTGCAGCTCGGGCGTAGCCGGGTTGCTGAACAGCTGCTCCGGCGGCCCGATCTCATGCACGCGCCCCTGATGCATGAACACCACCCGATTGCACACCTCGCGCGCAAAGCGCATTTCGTGCGTCACCATCAGCAGCGTCATGCCCTCGCTGGCCAGCTGGCGCACCACGTTCAGCACCTCCACCACCAGCTCCGGGTCCAGCGCCGAGGTAATCTCGTCGCATAGCAGCGCCCGTGGCTGCATGGCCAGCGCGCGCGCAATCGCCACCCGCTGCTGCTGCCCGCCGGAAAGCTGGTCGGGATAGCTGTCGAACTTCTCCCCCAGCGCCACCTTGGCCAGGCACTCGCGCGCGCGGCTCAATGCTTCCGGCTCTTTGACGCCGGCCGCCACGGTGGGCGCCAGCATCACGTTGCGCCCCGCGCTCAGGTGCGGGAACAGGTTGAACTGCTGGAAGATCATGCCGACCTTGCGCCGCAGCGCGCGCAGCTCCAGCTCGCTGCTGCCGAGCTTGGCGCCTGCCACGGTGATGTTGCCTTCGTCGATGCTCTCCAGGCCGTTGATACAGCGCAGCAAGGTGCTCTTGCCCGAGCCGCTCTTGCCGATGATGGCAATCACCTCGCCGGCCTCCACCTTCAGGTCGATGCCCTTGAGCACTTCGTTCGCGCCGAAGCGCTTCTTTACGTTTTCAATGGCGATGAGCGACATTGAGCTTCCTTTCCAGGTGACGGCTGTAGCGGGATAGCGGCCAGCACAGCGCAAAGTAGATCAGCGCGACCAGCGCGTAGACGGTAAAGGGGCTGAAGGTGGCGTTGGTGATGACCGTGCCCGCCTTGGACAGCTCGACAAAGCCGATGATGGACGCCAGCGCCGTGCCCTTGATGATCTGCACCACGAACCCCACCGTGGGCGCAATGGCAATGCGCAGCGCCTGCGGCAGGATCACGTAGCGCATCTGCTGCAGGTGGCCCAGCGAGAGGCAGCCGGCGGCTTCCCACTGGCCCTTGGGGATGGCCTCGACGCAGCCGCGCCAGATCTCCGCCAGGTAGGCGCCGGACCACAGCGACAACGCCAGGCCAGCGGCCAGCCAGGCCGGGATCTCCACGCCGAACAGCGCCAGGCCGAAGAACGCCAGGAACAGCTGCATCAGCAGCGGCGTGCCCTGGAACACTTCGATAAAGGCCCACGCCGCGCGGCGCAGCGGCGCGCGCCGGCTGATGCGCATCAGCAGCACCAGCAGCCCGATGACGGCACCGCCGGCAAAGGCCACCAGCGACAGCACCACGGTCCAGCGCACCGCCATCAGCAGGTTGCGCAGGATGTCCCAGGTTGAAAAATCGGTCATGACGCCCTCCGGAACAGCATGCCGCCGATGCCGCGCAGCACCTGGCGCAGCCCGATGGCGAGCAGCAGGTAGATGGCGGTGGTCAGCAGGTAGACCTCGAACGCGCGGAAATTCCGGCCCTGGACGAAGTTGGCGGCAAAGGTCAGGTCCTCGACCGCGATCTGCGAGCACACCGCCGAGCCCAGCATGACGATCACCACCTGGCTGGACAGCGCCGGCCAGATCTTCTTCAGGGCGGGGCGCAGCACCACGTGGCGAAACACCAGGAAGGGCGACATCGCCAGGCTGGCGCCCGCTTCAAGCTGGCCGCGCGGCACGGCCGCGATGCCCGCGCGGACAATCTCCGCGCTGTAGGCGCCAAGATTGATCACCATGGCCAGGATGGCGGCCTGCATTTCTCCCAGTTGCACGCCCGCGCTGGGCAGGCCGAAGAAGATAAAGAACAGCTGGATCAGGAATGGCGTATTGCGGATCAGCTCCACATAGCCGCCCGCGACGGCCGCCAGCCAGGCCGGGCCCTGGGTGCGCGCCCATGCGCAGGCGATGCCGAGGGTCACCCCCAGCACGCCGCCCATGGCGGTGAGTTCAGCCGTGACTTTGACGCCGTGCGCGAATACGCCGGCGTAGTCGAAGGCCGAGAGGAAATCGAATTGGTAGGACATGCGGTAGCGATCGGTGGAGGCGCCCGGTTGGGGCGCTCATGAGCGCGGAGCTGGCGCAGTACGCCATGCCGCAGCGGCTGCCCGCCGGGCACGGCTTCGCGTGGCTTGGGCCGTCAGTGCATCAATGCATCAACGCATCAAAGCGTGGCCGGCAGCGGCATGCCCAGCCACTTCACCGTGATCGCATTGAGCTCGCCGTCCTTTTTCACTTCCGCCAGGATGGCGTTGACCTTGGCTTGCAGCTTGGGCTCGCCCTTGTTCAGGCCGATGAAGCAGGGCGAGTTCTTGATCAGGAACTTCGGCTCTGGCTTCTTGGGCGGGTTCTTGGCGAGGATGGCGGCTGCCACCACGTTGCCCGTCGCCACCAGTTGCACCTGGCCGGACAGGAACGCGCTGATGGTGCCGTTGTTGTCTTCGTAGCGCTTGATGGTGGCCGTCGCCGGGGCGATCTTGGTCAGTTCCAGGTCCTCCACCGCGCCGCGCGTCACGCCGATGGTCTTGCCGGCCAGTTCGGCGGCACCGGTCACTTTCTGGTCGGCCGGGCCAAACACGCCGTTATAAAACGGTGCGTAAGCCTCGCTGAAATCGATGGCCTTCTCGCGCTCGGCGTTCTTGCCCATGCTGGAGATCACCAGGTCCACCTTCCTGGTCTGCAGGTAGGGCACGCGGTTGGTGCTGGTCACGGGCACCAGTTCCAGCTTCACGCCCATCTTCTTGGCGATCAGCGCCGCCACGTCGATGTCCAGGCCCTGGGGCTTCATCTCGGCGTTGACCGAGCCGAACGGCGGAAAGTCCTGCGGCACCGCGACCTTGAGCACGCCGGCCTTGACCACATCGTCCAGCGCTTCGGCGCCGGCGGTTTGCATCGAGAAGGCGAGGGCAGCGGCACCGAGGCCGAGGAGGAGTTTGGAGAGCTTCATAGGGGTCCTTGCTAGCTTGCCGTTGGGGTGGAAATTCAAAGAATCGAAATCGAAATCGAAGAAGCAGGTCGTTGCTATCTAGCGGTTGCCCGCGTGCTCAGGCCGCATGCCCCAGCGGGCTCAGCGCCTGGCGCAGCGGATCGGGCGGGTCCGCCGGCGTGGCGGCGCTCAGGCCGGCCTCGACGTGGCACAGGTGGGCGTCCATCAGCGCGATGGCGCGCTCGGTATCGCCCGCGGCCAGCGCTGCCACGATCAGCACATGCTCGGCGCAGGACTCGTTGGCCTGGTGGCTGGACTGGTAACGCATGGCAATCAGCGTGGTGCGCGCCGTCAGGTCGCGCAGCGTGTCGGCCAGCAGCACATTGCCCACGCATTCGCCCAGGCACACATGGAAGTCGCCCAGCAGGTAGCTGCGCAGGGCGGTGTCGTCGGCGCTCAGCGCGCGCTGCTCCTGCGCCACGTGCTCCTGCAACCGGCCGATGGCAGCGGCGGAGACCGGCGCCGCATAGCGCAGCAAGCCAAGCTCGATCGCGCGCCGGGCGGCAAATGCCTGGCGGGCTTCCTGCCGCGACGGCTCGATCACAAACCAGCCGCGCCGGGCGGACACCGTGACAATGCCGCGCGCCGCCAGCCGGGTCAGGGCTTCGCGCACCAGCGTGCGGCTGACGCTGAACAGCCCGGCCAGCGCCTGCTCGCCCAGCCGCGTGCCGGGCGCCAGGCGCTGGGCCAGGATCGATTGCGTGATGCGTTCGGCAATCTCGGCGGAAGTGCTGCCGCGGGCGTGGCCGGCGGTATCGCTGAAGGCTGGCATGGAGGGAGCGGCGAAAGTCATGCCAGCCTCAGACGCAAGAGGTATGCCAGACTGATATACAAGCGTGATGTGCAGTTTTTGTACGCAAAACGGCCTTGGCCCGGGCTGGGCGCGCACCAGTTGGGCGCGGCTTATGCCGCTGGCGAGTGCAAGTGCACGGCAGTGGTGCGGCGAGCGCTGCCGGCAAAGTGCTCAGGCTGCGTGTGCAAGGCGCGCGTGGAGGCCGAGGCCCTTGCCGAGAAAGGGCTGCGCGGCCTGAGCATGTGCATCAGCATCGACGATTTCGGCGCGGGCTACTTGTTCTCCGGGCCGCTCGCTTCGGAGGACGTTTCCACCTTGCCAAGAGAACGGGTTCCCGCGCCAAGCCCGGCCTGACCCGATCACCACCCACCGCCCAGCGCGCGGAACGTCGCCACCGCGGCACGCGCGTTGTCGGCGTGCACGCGGGCCTGCTGGTCGCGCGCGGCCAGCAACTGGCGCTCCTCATCCAACACCTCGAACAGGCTCACGGCCCCGCCCTTGTACGCATCTTCGGAAGCGCCGCGCGCGCGTTCGTGGGCGTCGATCTCGGTGCTCAGCTCCTTGCCCTGCGATTCGAGCTCTGTCAGCGTGACGATGGCGTTCTCGACGTCTTCGGTGGCGCGCAGCATGGCCTTGCGGTAGTTGACCAGCGCCTCGGCGTTGGCGCCCTTGGCTTGCGCCACCTCGGCATCCACACGGCCGAAGTCGAACAGGCGCCAGCGCAAGCCCGCTGCCGCCACCGGCTGGAACGCGGCAGCGGAAAACAGCTTGCCGCCGCTCAGGCTCTCAAAGCCGAGCAGCGCGGATAGGGATAGCTTGGGGTAGTACTCGGCGGTGGCCGCGCCGATGCGCGCGCTGCTGGCGGCCAGCCTGCGCTCCGCCGCGATCACGTCGGGGCGGCGGCGCAGCAGGTCGGCGGGACCCTGGGCCACGGAGATGGCCGGCACGGCCACGCCGTTCGGCAGGGGGCCAAGCTCGGCTGCGTAGGTGCCCGGCTGCGCGCCCATCAGCACATCGAGCCGGTTCAACTGGGTTTGCAGCTCGATCCGCAAGGGGGGGATGGTGACGCGCGCCTGCGCCACCAGCGCTTGCGCCTGGGCTACCTCGCGGCTGGACGCAAGCCCGTCGTGCAAGCGCAATTGCACCAGGTCCAGCAGCTTGCCGTTGTTCGTCACCTGCTCCTGCGCAATGGCAATGCGCTGCTGCGCGCCGCGCACGCGGAAGTAGGCATCGGCGGCCTCGGCCGCCACCGAGATGCGCGCGCCGAGCTGGTCGGCCTGCGCGGCCTGCGCCTCGGCGTCGGCCGCCTCTGCGCCGCGCCGCAGGCCGCCGAACAGGTCGATCTCCCAGCTCGCGCCCGCGCCCACATCGTAGAGCGCGGCATTGCGGTCGTAGCCGGGGAACTTGCTCGCGATCTTGCCTAGCGGGCTTTCCAGCGACTGATGCATCTTGGCCGCCTGCGCCGACAAACTGCCTTGGGGCAGCAACTGCGCACCGGCCTCGGCGGCAGCGGCCCGCGCCTGCTGCACGCGGGCAAACGCGGCGGCCAGGTCCAGGTTCTGGTCCAGCGCGCGCTGGACGATGCGCGTGAGCGCGGGATCGTCGAATCCCGTCCACCAGGTATCCAGCGGCGGCGCAGGCTGGCGCGTGGCGCGTGCAGCCAGCGCATCGGCATGCGGGTAGCTGGCTGCGGTGTCGGCTGCGGGCGTCTTGTAGTCCGGGCCTACCGCGGCGCAAGCCGCCAGGCCCAGCGCCGTCAGCGCTGCCGCGCAGAGCGCGGTGGCCCGCGCCGCATGCCGGCGCAGGTGCTGGTGCGGCTGCGGCTGTTCAGGCGCGATTCCGGGGCGGGGCGGGGTACGGCTCATGTCCATCTCCTTCAGGGATTCAGGGAAACCAGGAAGCGGCTTGATCGCCGCCCCAGCGGTTTTGTTCAACAAGTTACTTGCATGATGATATTTACAACTCTATACTAACTTTCATCTTGATAGCAACCTGATTTCCCGGAGGTGGCGAACATGCAGAAAAAGCCGCTCGACAACGCGCCTTGCCCCATTGCCCGCAGCCTGGCGCGGGTGGGTGAGCCGTGGAGCATCCTGATCTTGCGCGAGGCGTTCTATGGCAACAGCCGCTTCGACGAATTCCAGAAGCAGCTGGGCATTGCGCCCAACATGCTGGCGCGCCGCCTCGAAACCCTGGTGCGCGAGGGCCTGCTTGCGCGGCGCCAGTACTGCGAGCGGCCGCCGCGTTTCGAATACCTGCTGACTGACCGGGGCCGCGAATTCCGCCCGGTGATGCTGGCGCTGCTGGCCTGGGGCAACCGCCACTTCTCGCCCGAGGGCGAGAGCGTGCTGCTGGTGGACCGCCAGACCGGCGCCACCGTTATCCCGATCCTGGTGGATGCGCAGACCGGGCATCCGATTACCGATGCCGATCACGTGGTCGTGGCCGGCCCGGCCGCCAGCGAGGGCGTCCGCGGCAAGCTCGAAAAGTCGGCGCGGGCACGCGCGGCCACCATCCCCGATGTCCCGCAGGCAACTGTCCATATGTGAAAGCGCTGCAGCGTTAGCGTGTTGAAGCAAAAGTTAGAGCGAAAACCAGAGGAAGCGTCATGACAAGCGATATCACCGCCGAGCGCGCAGGCCCGGCGCCCATCCCCGTTACCAGCAAGCCCCGCATCAGCCGCAAGCGGCTGATCATGACCGGCGTGCTCATCGCCGCCGGCCTTGGCGCCGCCGCCTATGGCCAGCACTGGTGGACGCACGGCCGCTTCCTGCAAAGCACCGACGATGCTTATGTCGGCGGTGAAGTCACGGTGATTGCGCCGAAGGTGCCGGGCTACCTGGCGCAAGTGCTGGTGACCGACAACCAGCAGGTGCACGCCGGCGACTTGCTGGCCCGCATCGATGACCGCGACTACCGCGCCGCGCTGGCCAAGGCGGAAGGGGCGGTGGCCGCCCAGCAGGCGCTGCTGGCCAACCTGGACGCCACCCGCTCCTTGCAGGAAGCCGTGATCGGCCAGGCCCGGGCGGCGGTCACCGCGGTGAATGCCGACACCCTGCGCTCGCGCGACGACCAGGTTCGTTACCAGAGCCTGGTTGCCAAATCGGCCGTATCGGTCCAGAGCTCGCAGAAGGCTGACTCGGACTACAAGCAAGCTCTCGCCAACACGCAGAAGGCGCAGGCCAGCCTGCTCGCGGCGCAGCGCCAGGTCGACGTGATTGCCACGCAGAAGCTGCAAGCGCAGGCGGCGCTCGCGCAAGCCGTTGCCGAGCGCGACATCGCCAAATTGAACCTGGGCTACACGGAGTTGCGCGCGCCCATCGACGGCACCATCGGCAACCGCCGCGCCCGCGTGGGCGCCTACGCCGCGGGCGGCGCGCAACTGCTGTCGGTGGTGCCGGCACGCGGCCTGTGGGTCGATGCGAATTTCAAGGAAGGGCAGCTTGCGCATCTGCGCCCGGGCATGCGTGCCACCGTGGAGGCCGACGTGTTGCCCGGCCGCGTGTTCCACGGCCGCGTACTCAGCCTGGCGCCGGCCACGGGGGCACAGTTCAGCGTGCTGCCGCCGGAGAACGCCACCGGCAACTTCACCAAGATCGTCCAGCGCGTGCCGGTGCGCATCATGCTGGATGACAACGAGGCCGCGCTGGCCATGCTGCGGCCCGGCTTGTCGGTGCTGGCGCAAGTCGATTCCCGCGCCGACGCGCAGGTGCAACCATGAGCAGCAGCGTCCTGGCCGGGCCCGGGCAGGCCACGCAGCCAGCCGAGCCCGCGCAGCCGTCTGCGCCGGCGTATTCCGCGGCCTCCATGAGCACGGCTGCCAAGGTGCTGGCCTTTGCCACCATGTGCGTGGGCATGTTCATCGCCTTGCTGGATATCCAGATCGTCTCGGCCTCGCTGCGCGACATCGGCGGCGGGTTGTCGGCGGGTACCGATGAAACCGTGTGGGTGCAGACCAGCTACCTGATCGCCGAGATCATCGTGATTCCGCTGTCGGGCTGGCTGTCGCGCGTGATGTCCACACGCTGGCTGTTTGCCGTTTCGGCGGCGGGCTTTACGCTGACCAGCCTGCTGTGCGGCCTCGCCTGGAACATCCAGAGCATGATCGCCTTTCGCGCCATGCAGGGCTTCCTCGGCGGCTCGATGATTCCGCTGGTGTTCACCACCGCCTTCGCCTTTTTCGGCGGCAAGCAGCGCGTGATTGCCGCAGCCACCATCGGTGCCCTGGCCTCGCTGGCGCCCACGCTCGGGCCCACCGTGGGCGGCTGGATCACCGACAACTACTCCTGGCACTGGCTGTTCTTCATCAACCTGGTGCCGGGCATCTTCATCACGGTGGCGGTGCCGCTGCTGGTGCGCGTGGACCAGCCCAACTGGTCGCTGGTGCGTGGCGCCGACTATCTCGGCATGACGCTGATGGCGCTGTTCCTCGGCTGCCTGCAGTACACGCTGGAAGAAGGCCCGCGCTGGGACTGGTTTGGCGACGATGTGATTCTCACCACGGCCTGGATCTCGGGCATGGCGGGCGTCGGCTTTGTCTGGCGCAGCCTGACCTACGCCCATCCGGTGGTGGACCTGCGCGCGCTCAAGGACCGCAACTTCGCACTCGGCTGCTTCTTCTCGTTCATCACCGGCGTGGGCATCTTCGCCACCATTTATCTCACGCCGCTGTTCCTGGGCCACGTGCGTGGTTTCAGCGCGCTGCAGATCGGGCTGGCGGTGTTCTCGACCGGTGTGTTCCAGGTCATGTCGATCCCTGTCTATGCCTTCTTCGCCAATCGTGTGGACCTGCGCTGGCTGATGATGTTCGGGCTGGGCTGCTTTGCCTTCTCGATGTGGCAGTTCGCGCCGATTACGCATGACTGGGGCGCGCAGGAACTGTTGCTGCCGCAGGCGTTCCGCGGCATGGCGCAGCAGTTCTCGGTGGCGCCGGCGGTCACGCTCACGCTGGGGTCGCTAGCGCCGGAGCGGCTCAAGCTGGCGTCCGGGCTGTTCAACCTGATGCGCAACCTGGGCGGCGCGATCGGCATTGCCAGTTGCGCGACCATCCTGAACGACCGCACCAACCTGCATTTCCAGCGCCTGGCTGAGCACCTGAACTACAGCAACGAGGCCATGGGCGCGCTGCTGCAGGCGGTGGGCAGCAATATGGCCGCGCTGGGCCACGACGTCGCCGATGCGCAGTCCGCCGCGCTCAGGCAACTGTGGGCACTGACCTGGCGCGAGGCGCAGACGCAGACGTTTGGCGATGCCTTCCTGGTCATCATGGTGTGCTTTGCCATCGCCACCGCCATGGTGCCGCTGCTGCGCAAGGCGGGGCCGCCCATGGCGCCATCGGCCGATGCGCATTGAGGCCTTCCACACCCCGGAGATGGATCATGAACACCCGTTTAGCTAGCGCGCTGGCCTGTGCCGCGCTGTTTGCCGCCATGGCGGCCCAAACCATCCACGCCGGCACGGAGCGCCCGCGCGACGCCGGCGTGGGATGCGCCCGCGCCGACAACCGCTATTGCAAGGCGCCGCAGGGTGCGGCGGCTGGCGATGCACAAGCGCAATGGCCGGCCGCCGCGCGGCCGGCTTCGTCCACCACCCCAAGGAGCTTGTGATGAAAACCAGGGAAGTTGTGTTATGCCATCCCGTTCGCACCGCCATCGGCGCCTATAACGGTTCGCTCAAGGCCACGCCGGCGACCGAACTGGGCGCGGCGGTCATCCGCGAGACGGTGCGCCGCGCTGGCGTCGATCCAGAGCGGATCGGCAGCGTGGTCTTCGGCAATGTGATCCAGGCGGGCAACAGGATGAATCCCGCCCGGCAGGCGGCCATCGGCGCGGGCCTGCCGGTTTCGCTGCCGGCGATGACGGTCAACCGCGTGTGCGGTTCCGGCGCGCAGGCCATCGCCAGTGCCGCCGATGAAATCTGGCTCGGCCATGTCGACGTGGCGATTGCCGGTGGCATGGAGAATATGGACCAGGCGCCTTACCTGATGCCCGCCGCCCGCTGGGGCAGCCGCATGGGCGACGCGGCACTGCAGGACAGCATGCTGCGCGATGGCCTGGTGGATGCATTCTCGGGTGAGCACTCCGGCTGGCATACCGAGGACCTGGTGGCGCGCAACAAGATCAGCCGCGACGAACAGGACCGCTGGGCCGAACGCTCGCAAAGCCGCTTTGCCCGCGCGCAGGAGCAAGGCCGTTTCGTGGAGCAGATCATCGGTGTGCCCGTGAAGGCAAAGGGCGGCACGTCCACGTTCAACGTGGATGAAGCGAACCGGCCGGATACCACCTTCGAGATTCTCAGCAAGCTGCGTCCGGCGTTTCGCAAGGACGGCACCATCACCGCGGGCAATGCACCGGGGCTCAATAGCGGCGCGGCCGCCATGCTGGTCGCCGAACGATCGCTGGCCGAGAGCCTCGGGCTGGCGCCGATGGCCCGGCTGGTGGCCTATGGCGTAGGCGCCGTCGAGCCGGGCTTGTTCGGCCTTGGGCCCGTTCCGGCTGTGCGCCAGGCGCTGCAGCGCGCGCAATGGGCGCTGGGCGATGTCGAGTGGCTCGAGATCAATGAGGCCTTCGCTGCGGTGCCCCTGGCAGTGGCTGGGGAGCTCGGATTGCCGCTCGACATCATCAACGTGGAGGGCGGCGCGATCGCGCATGGCCATCCCATCGGCGCAACCGGGGCGGTGCTCACCACACGCCTGCTGTACGCGATGCGTGCGCATGGGCTACGCCGGGGCATCGTGACTCTGTGCATCGGGGGCGGGCAGGGCATTGCGCTGGCGCTCGAAGCCCTGGACTAGACGGCACCGGCGGGGACGGCATTGCGGCGTTTCAATCCAGCTATCATGTTGAAAGTATCAAGATGCCGAAGCGGAGTCCTCAACCATGCAAAGAAAAACCTTCAGGAACATGCAATGCCCCATCGCCCGCGGGCTGGAGCGGGTTGGCGAGTGGTGGAGCATGCTGCTGATGCGCGAGGCGTTCTATGGCGCGCGGCGTTTCGACGACTTCCAGAAGAACCTGGACATCGCGCCCAATATGCTCACGCGCCGCCTCACCGCGCTGGTGGAGGAGGGGCTGCTGGAGCGCCAGCAGTACTCGGAGAAGCCACCGCGCTACGAGTATGTGCTGACGCAATGCGGGCGGGATTTCCTGCCCGTGCTGCTGGCCATGCTGGCCTGGGGCAACAAGCACTTCGCGCCGGAAGGCCCCAGCGTGGAATTGCGCGACAAGGAAACCGGCAAGGTAGTCGATCCCGTGCTGGTGGATGCCGGCACGGGCGAGCGGCTGAGTTTCAAGCGGCATGCCCTGGTGGCCGGCCCGGCCGCCGCGGACGGCATGCGCCGGCGCCTGGCATCCGCCGCCGGCTTCCTCGGGGGCGCCGAGCAAGCCGGGGAGGCGGGCGACGCGGTGCTCACCGGCGACTTGCCGTAGGCGCTTTGCACTGTTAGCCACTGTTGGCCGCAGTTAACCACGGTTAAGCAAGTCGGACATTGAAGCGGGGAACGTCATGAAGATTCTGGTCCTGGGCGCTGGCGCCATGGGTGGCTACTATGGCGCTCGCCTGATGCAGGCGGGGGCGGATGTCACGTTCCTGGTGCGGCCACGGCGCGCCGAAGCGCTGGCGAGAGACGGCCTGACCGTGCGCAGCGAGCTTGGCGATATCCGCGCCGCCGTGAAGACGGTGCTGGCCGAGCACGCCAAGGCAGACTACGACCTGGTTCTGCTGGCATGCAAGACCTATGACCTGGACAGCGCGATGGCCGCGCTGGGCCCGGTGCTTTCTGCCAGCGGGGGCAAGCGCGCGGCGATCCTGCCGCTGGTCAACGGGTTGCGCGCGTATGAGACGCTGGACGCGCGCTACGGCCGCGACAGGGTGCTTGGCGGCGTGTCGTACATTGCCACCACGCTGGACGCCGCTGGCGCGGTGGTGCATCAAGGCGCGGTCGACAGGCTCATCGTGGGCGCGCGTGCCGAGTCGGCACAGGGCCTGGCCAGCGCCTTCCATGCGCTTGCGGCCAGCACGCCCGGCACGCGTGAGTTGTCACCGGCCATCGACCAGGCGCTATGGAACAAGTGGGTGATGATCTCGGCTGGTGCGCTGATGACCTGCCTGATGCGCGGCACCGTCGGCGAGATCGTCAGGACGGTGGACGGCCGGGCGCTGATGCAGCAGGCCATGGACGAATGCGCGGCGGTGGCGCGTTTGTCCGGGCACGCCTTGCCCGAGCCGGTGGCCCAAGCCATGGCCGCGCGCCTGCTGGACGAGAACTCGGCCTGGGCCGCCTCCATGATGCGCGATATCGCGCAGGGCGCGCCCCGCCTGGAGGCGTACGACATCGTCGGCGACATGGCGCAGCGTGCCGCGCGGCTGGGGCATGCGGTGCCGCTGGTGCGCATCGCCTATAGCCACCTGCAGGTCTACGAAGCGCAGCGCGCCGCGGCCTAACGCGCCGAGGCCGCCTGCGCGGCGGCGGCCGCGCGGCGCTCCCGCGCCGCACGCCGGAACATGCCCGGCCCCACGCCAAAGTACGCTTTGAAGGTGCGCCCGAAGGCGGCCTCGGAGGCATAGCCGCAATGCATCGCCGATGCTGGCCGCGGAGCCGCGGTCCAGCGTCAGCAGGCGGGCGGCCATTTCCATGCGCAAGGTGGTCACGAACTGCAGCGGCGTCTCGCCGCTGAGCTGGGCGAAGCGCCGCGCGAACGTGGCGCGCGACACATTGCACACCGCCGCCAGCGACGCCACCGACCACGGCTCGGCCGGCGCGCGCAGCACCGCATCGATCGCCTTGGACAGCCGCGCATCGGCCATCAGCGCCAGCAGGCTATGCGTGACGCCGCCCTGCGCGATCAGCGCGCGCAACAGCAGGGTCAGCAACGCGGTGGAGAGCTGCCCGATGACCGCCGCGCCACCTGGCTCGGGCGCCTGCGCCTCGTTGCGCATCATGTCGATCAGCGCATGCAGCCAGGCGCAATCGGCGCGCCGCGCGGTGGCCACACGCAGCACCGGCGGCAGGTTGCGCAACAGCACCGTGCCCGGCAAGCCCAGCACGAACGTGCCGCACAGCATGTCCAGCGGATGCGCGTCGCCGGGCATCGTCACCTCGGTCAGCAAGCCATTGAAGCGCGTCGTCTGGGCCGGCATGGCGCGGTGCGCGCCGGCGGCACCTTCGGCCCCCTCGGCCCCCTCGGTCCCGTCGGGCAGGCTGCGCAGCGTATGCGCGCTGCCGTGCGGGAACAGCAGCACGTCGCCAGTATCGAGCGAGATGGCCTCCTGCGCCACCAGCGCGCGCGCCTGCCCCTTCAGGATGATGTGATACGGCAGGTGGCCGGCGGGCGCCGCCGCGTTGTCCACCCGCCAGTTGCCGGCGAAATGGCAGTGCAGGTCGACGGTGCCGGCGGGCGAAAGCATGCGCACAAGTTCGGTCAAGCTATCCATGGCGGGAACGGTGGCATCAAGACGGATACGGCGTGTTGAGACGATAGGGCAAGATAATGCGACGATTATATGCGGTAAATCGCATATGGCGCGCCTAGACTTCAGTCCATGGAAGCAGCGCAACAAACACAGCGCGGGTCCATCAACCAACCGGAAAGGAGTGCCGTCATGTCCCGTCTTCACACCATCAACCCCGCCGAAGCCACCGGCCAGGCCGCCCAACTGTTCGCCGCCATCAAGGGCGCCGTGGGCAAGGTGCCCAACGCTTACGCGGTGATTGGCAGCAATGCCCCCGAGGTGCTGGCCCACGCGCTGCAAACCGGCGCGCTGCTCAAGAATGCTACGCTCAGCGCCCGCGAGCTCGAAGCGATCAACCTTGCCGTCAGCGAAGCGTCGGGTTGTGACTATTGCGTGGCCGCGCACACCATGACCGGCAAGATGGCCGGCTATACCGTCGAACAAACGCGTGAGCTGCGCGCCGGCGAGTACCCGCAAGACAGCAAGATCGACGCGCTGGTCCGCTTCGCACTGGCCGTGGCCACGACTTCCGGCACGGTGCCTGCCGGCGTCGTCGCCAATGTGCGCGAAGCCGGCTACACCGATCGGCAGATCGTCGAGAGCATCCAGGCCATCAGCGCGATCCTGTTCACCAATATGATCAACCGCGTCAACGATACGGTGATCGATTTCCCGAAGGTGGCGTGAGAGGCGGCGGAAGGCGAGGAGATCGTGACCCGCCTTCCGTTTGGCTCGCGTCTATCGACATGCGGAATCTTTCGTTCCGCTGCGATGCCCCTGCTGTGGACAATGAGGATCACGAGCGTCATGCCTGTCTTTTCGGCAAGACATTAATCCGATCGATCCAACCAGCGTCCATTCATGTCCCGACCCCGATCCCTACTCCGCATTCTTGCCACTGGCCTGCTGCTCGGCGCCACGTTCTCCGCGCTGGCCGACACCGCCATTCTCAACGCCGGCTACGACGTCACCCGCGAGCTGTACCGTGAGATCAACCCCGGCTTTGTCGCTAACTGGAGGCAGGCGAGTGGCGAGACGCTGGTCATCAACCAGTCGCATGGCGGCTCGAGCAAGCAGGCGCGTTCGGTAGCCGATGGCCTGGAGGCCGACGTTGTGACCATGAACCAGGAGACCGACATCGATATCCTGGTGCAGCGGGGCGTGGTGGCGCAGGACTGGAAGAAGCGCCTGCCGGACAACGCGGCGCCGTACTACTCCACCATCGTGTTCCTGGTGCGCAAGGGCAATCCCAAGCGCATCCTGGACTGGGAGGACCTGGGCCGCGCTGGCGTGCAGGTGATCGTGCCGAACCCCAAGACTTCGGGCAACGGGCGCTACACGTACCTGGCGGCGTGGGGCGCGGCTATCCGCAAGGGCGGCAGCGAGGCCCAGGCGCGCGATGCGGTGGGCCGCCTGTTCCGCAATGTGCCGGTGCTCGATACCGGCGGCCGGGGCGCGACCACCAGCTTCACGCAGCGCCAGCTTGGCGATGTGCTGGCCACCTTCGAGAGCGAGGTGCACCAGATCCGCAAGGAGCTGGGAGACAGCTTCGAGGTGGTGTATCCGAGCCAGTCGATCATCGCGGAAGCGCCGGTGGCTGTGGTCGACAAGGTGGTGGACAAGCGCGGCACGCGCAAGGTGGCCACGGCCTATCTGCAATACCTGTGGTCCGATGCCGGCCAGGACGTGATCGCCCGCCAGTTCTACCGGCCGCGCTCGGCCGCGGTGCTCAAGACTCACGCGGCGCTGTTCCGGCCGATCCAGCTGTTTTCCGTCAGCGACGTGTTTGGCAGCTGGGCGCAGGCCCAGAGCCGGCATTTTGCCGATGGCGGCGAGTTCGACAAGATCTACCAGAGCCGCCTGTAAGCCAGGCGCAGGCGGCGGGTGAGTCCCGCCGCCCGCTTGCGGATGGCGTATCCGCTACGGCTTCGGGCTCAGCCCATTCAGGTGCTTGACCAGCTTGCCCAGCGTGGTGGCCTGGATCAGCAGGCTGAACACCACTACCAGGTAAGTCACGCCGATCAGCATCTCGCGGCCGGGGAACTCCGGCAGCGATAGCGCCAGCGCAATCGAGATGCCGCCGCGCAGGCCGCCCCAGGTCATGATGGTGGCCGAGTGCGGATTGAGCCGGCGGAAATTCTGCAGCGCCAGCAGCGGGATGGCCACGCTGATGCCGCGCGCAATCAGCACCACGGGAATCGCCGCCAGCCCCAGCCAGACGATATGCAGCTGCAGCGACAGCGCGATGATCTCCAGCCCGATCAGGCCAAACAGCACCAGGTTGAGCAACTCGTCCAGCAGGCCCCAGAAATTGAACAAGTGTTCGCGGGTCTTCTCCGACATCGACTTGCTGGTGCTATGGTTGCCGATCACCAGGCCCATGATGACCACCGACAGCGGCGCGGACACGTGCACCGCTTCAGCCAGGCTGTAGCCGCCGGTGGCGAGCGCCAGCGTGATCAGTATCTCGACCGGATAGCTGTCGATCCCGCGCAGCAGCACCGACGCCACATAGCCCACCACAATGCCCAGCACCACGGCGCCCAGCACTTCGCGCACCAGCGCGAGCGCCACGTGCGAAGCAGAGAATTCGGTGGCGCCGGTAGCTAGCCCCACCAGGGTCAGGAATGCCACCACCGCGGTGCCGTCGTTGAACAGCGATTCGCCCGCAATCTTGGTTTCCAGGCTTTCCGATGCGCCCGCGTTCTTGAGCACGCTGAGCACGGCGATCGGGTCGGTAGGGGAAATCAGCGCGCCGAACACCAGGCACCACAGCAGGCTGACCGGGTGGCCCAGCCACTGTGCGACATAGAAGAAGCCGAACCCGACCGCGGCGGTCGAGATCACCACGCCGACCGTGGCCAGCATGACCACGGCCCGGCGCTGGCGGCGCATGCGTGAGAGGTCGACGTGCAGGGCGCCGGCGAACAGCAGCAGGCTGAGCAGGCCGTGGAAGACCACGTCGGAGAAATCGATCTGGGCCACGAGCTTGCGGGCCTGCGCGACCATTTCGGGGTGGTTGAAGCCGAGGATGGACACGCTCAGGCAGGTCACCAGCCCGACGGCGGTGATGCCCAGGGTGTCGGGCAGCTTGATGAAGCGGTGGTTGATGACGCCGAAAATGGCGATGAGGGTGAAAAGGGCGCCAGTCCCTTGGAATACAGTCATGCGGGGAGTTCTCCTTGCAGATGGGTGATGCGGGTGTTTCAAGCATTACAAGCGTTACAAGCACTAGCGGCACTAGCGGCACTAGCGGCACTACTGGCAGTCCGCGTCGGGTGCGACGCTATGTGGATTTTGTGCCACATCAACCATATCAGCAATTGGGAAATTTCTTCAAGTGGCGCCCGCCTGACAAAAAAAAGAGGTTCAGCCGCCGCTGAACCCCCTTGCTTACCTGGCTCGCCGCTGCGTCAGCGGTTCAAGCCCCGGACCCCATCACGCCGCCATGCGCCCTGGCCAGGCGGAACTGGCCTACCGCATCGGCCAGCTTGTTGGCTTGCTCATGCAGGAAACCGGCGGCCGCCGAGGCTTGCTCGACCAGCGCCGCATTCTGCTGCGTTGCCCCGTCGAGCTGGCTCACGGCCTGGTTGACCTGCGTGATGCCCACGCTTTGCTCGCTGCCGGCATTCGAGATTTCGCGCAGCACCTGCTCGACCTGCTTCACGCTGGCCACGATGCTGTTCATGGTCTCGCCGGCGTCCCGCACCAGTTCCGCGCCCGAGTCCACCTTGGCCACCGATTGGCTGATCAGTCCTTTGATTTCCTTGGCGGCCTGCGCGCTGCGCTGGGCCAGCGTGCGGACTTCGCCAGCCACCACGGCGAATCCGCGTCCCTGTTCGCCGGCGCGGGCGGCTTCCACGGCAGCGTTGAGCGCCAGGATGTTGGTCTGGAAGGCGATGCCGTCGATGACCCCGATAATGTCGTGGATCTTGGCGGAGGCGGTCGAGATTTCCTGCATGGTGGTCACCACGCGAGAGACGGCATCGCCCCCCCGGTTGGCGACCTGGGAGGCCGCGGCCGCCAGCTCGCCGGCGCGCACGGCGGCCTCGGCCGAGTTTTGCACGGTGCCGGTGAGCTCGTCCATGGCAGCCGCTGTCTGCTCCAGGCTGGCCGCGGCTTGCTCGGTACGCGAGGACAGGTCGATATTACCCTGCGAGATTTCGGCGGTTGCCGTGCGAACCGATTCGCTGCTGTCCCGGATATCGATCAGCACCGTGGCGAGCTTGTCGGCAAACTGGTTGAACGCGCGGGCGATCTGCGTGACCTCATCGTTGCCGTCGGCCGGCAGGCGCTTGGTCAGGTCGCCGTGTCCGGAGCCGATTTCGTCCATCGCCTCGCGCACCTGGGACAGCCGCCGGAACGCAGAGGCAGTCATGACCGAGCCGACTCCCGCGGCGAGGAAGGCCACCGCCACCAGGGTCATGAACATGGCTTGCAGCACATTGCGCAGGCCGGCCAGGGCTTCGTCCTCATCCATGGCAACCACCACTTCCCAGTCGGAGTTCTTGACCGGCTCTGCATGCAGCAGCTTGGTGGCGCCCGCGATCTTGACTGCGAGGGGCTGCTCGGGATCCGACAGGCTGGCCAGGGCGTTCGCCGTCAGGTCGGCGGACAGATCGGTGGCCGGCTTGAGGTTGAGCTTGGCGTCCGGATGCGCCACGATGCGCCCGCTCTTGTCGGCCAGGAAGGCAAAGCTGGCCGGGGTGGGGTGGATGCCGTTCACGGTGGAGGTCACGGCGTCCAGGTTCACATCGGCAGCCACCACGGCCTTCAACTGGCCATTGGCCAGCACAGGCAGGGCCAGTGTCACCACAAGCTTCTTGCTCGCGACATCTTCATACGGCTGCGTGATGACCAGCTTGCCGGCGCTGACGGCGGCCTGGTACCACGGGCGGCCCGTGGGATCGTAGTCGGCCGGGATGCCGAGGTCGCGGGAAAACACCGCATGCTTGTCCGGGTAGCCCGCATAGGCCACGACAAAGCCGCCGGATCTTTCCAGCTGCGTGACCGCGGACATGGGATCGGTGGAAAGGCTCTCCGGGGATACGGCTTGCACCATGTCGGCCCGCGCGGTCAGCCACTCGGTGATGGCTTGCGCGTTGCCTTGGGTGATGGTAGCGAGGTTTTGCCGCAGCGTGCGTTCGTCGCTGTGCTTCGTGACTACGTAGGTGATGCCGGTGGATGCCGACAAGGCGGTGACAACGATGGCGACACAGGTCGCCGTAATGCGTGTACGGAGCGAGAGAAGCATGCGCGTTGGGTAGGGGGCGGTGGTTAAAAAAGGCCTCCGACAATTTTGTTGTCGGCCAGCATGCCCCGGCTAACGGAAGGCTGGAGGGGAACTGTAGGGGTGAAACGGCAATGTGCAGACATTTCGCCGTACTAGTGCATGGCGGCGCCCCGCGGCGTGGTGAATACGCCGCTATTGCGCAACGGGACTCAGTTTCCGCACCGGCCTTACCTCAGCCGCCAACCTCAAAAAATGCCAGGAACCGACGCATGATGGGTGACAGCGCCCCGGTGCGATGCGCCACCAGCACACGGCTGGCGGCATCCTGGCCAGCCAGTGGCCGATACGTCACGCCGGGGATGCCGGTGCGCGCGTAGATCTCCGGCAGCACCGATACGCCGGCGCCGCTCGCTACCAGACCAATGATGGTGGTCGCCTCGCGCGCCTCCTGGCCGATGCGCGGGGCAAAACCCGCCCGGTTGCAAAGCGTGGTGACGTGGTCGAACAGCCCGCAGCCCAGCCCGCGGGGGAACAGCAGGAAAGGCTGTGCGGACAGCGCGCCGATATCGATCCCGGCGTCGTCCACCGGGTTTGCCAGTGCGTGCGAGGCAGGCAGCACGGCGACCAGGCGGTCGGCCAGCACTTCGTGCACGGTGACGCTGGCGGGCGGGTAGAACTGGGGCGACGGTCGCAGGAAGCCAATGTCGATCTCACCTTTCTCCAGTCCTTGCAACTGCTGGCCGGTGGACATATGCACCAGCTCCAGCATGGCGCGCGGGTGGTCCACGCGGAACTGCTGCACCGCGCGCGGAAACGCGTCCTGCATCGGCACCGAGGCGGTAAAGGCCACGCGGATCTCGCCCGCCTCGCCGGCGGCAACCTGCCTGACCACCTCGCGGGCCTGCTCCAGGTTGGCGAGCGCCGCCCTGGCCTTGTCCAGGAACAGCGTTCCCGCCGGCGTGAGCGCCACATGGTGGCGGGACCGGTCCAGCAGCGGGCTGCCGAGTTCGTCCTCCAGCGCCTTGATCTGGGTGCTCAGCGGCGGCTGGCTGATATGGAGCTTGCGCGCGGCCTCGCTGAAGCTCAGCGCTTCGGCCACGGCGACGAAATAGCGGAGCTGGCGGAAATCCATTGCTTATATCGAAGTGAAATAACAAGGGGTTTGAAAACGTATTGGACAGTATCACGGCAGCTGCCCAGAATGCACGCAAGCGGCCTTGAGCCGAACGACAAATTGCACCATCAGGAGACAACCATGCTGCGCCGCCCCTACCTTGCCGGCTTCCTGGCCGCCGCGCTCTCGCTGGCCGCCAGCGCCCAGACCTACCCGGCCAAGCCCATCCGGCTGGTCGTGCCTTATGCCGCCGGTGGCGCGGTGGACATCGTGGCGCGCTCGGTCGGGCAAAAGATGAGCGTGCTGCTCAAGCAGCCCATCATCGTCGACAACCGCCCGGGCGCCAGCACCAATATCGGCATGGAGGCCGTGGCCAAGGCCGCGCCGGACGGCTACACCATCATGATGGCGTCCAATAGCCTGGCCACCAATGCGGCGCTGTTCGCCAAGCTGCCGTTCGACCCCGCACGGGATTTCACGCCGGTGGCGCGCGTGGGACAGGCCTCGCTGGTGCTGGTGGTGCCGGCAAAATCCAGCGTGACGTCGCTCAAGGGCCTGGTTTCCCAGGCGCAGGCCCAGCCGGGCAAGTTCAGCTATGCCTCGGCCGGCAACGGCAGCTCGGGCCATCTCGCCGGCGAGCTGTTCAAGGAAGCGGCACACATCGACGTGCTGCATGTGCCTTACAAGGGCGGCGCGCCCGCGATCACCGACCTGCTAGGCGAGCGCATTTCGTTCATGCCGATCAACCCGCTCGAAGTCATCACCCATATCCGCGCCGGCACGCTGCGCGCCATCGCGGTGGCAAGCGACCAGCGCACGCTGCTGCTGCCGGACGTGCCGACCTCGCGCGAGCAAGGCTTGCCGGGCTTCACCGCCTCGGTCTGGTGGGGGCTGGTGGCGCCGGCCAAGACGCCGCCGGCCGTGATCCATGAGCTCAATACCGCCGCCAATGCTGCGCTGGCCGACCCCGATGTGCGCAAACAGCTCGCGCAACTGGGCGTAACCATCCTGCCGGGCACGCCTGAAGCTTTCGGCCAGTTCGTGCGCGGCGAAACCGCCACCTGGAACGGCGTCATCCGCAAGGCGGGCATCACGGCCGACTGAGGCCTCACGCGCATCCGACGATCCTACGATCCGACACGACCCAATACGATCCAATACGACCTAACAAGATCCAAGAGAGTCCCCATGTCCGACATCCAAGCCCAAGCCCAGCCGGACGCGCAGCGTCCCTCGATCCTGGTGGTCAGCGCGCACGCCGCCGATTTTGTCTGGCGTGCCGGCGGCGCCATCGCCCTGTACGCCGAGCGCGGCTACAACGTCAAAATCGTCTGCCTGTCCTTTGGCGAGCGCGGCGAGTCCGCCAAGATGTGGCGCCAGCCGGGCATGACCATCGAGCGCGTCAAGGCGGCTCGGCATGAAGAAGCGCAGCAGGCCGCCGACATCCTGGGCGCGACGCTGGAGTGCTTCGACCTGGGCGACTACCCCATGCGCGTGACCGACGCAGCGCTGCTACGCCTGGCCGATCTCTACCGCGCGCTGCGGCCCGAACTGGTGTTGAGCCACTCGCGCGAGGACATCTACAACTTTGACCATCCGCTCGCCACGCACGTCGCGCAGGAAGCGCGGGTCATCGCCCAGGCGCATGGCTATAAGCCCGAGGTGCCGGTGATCGGCGCGCCGCCTGTGTTCCTGTTCGAGCCGCATCAGCCTGAGCAATGCAACTGGAAGCCCGACGTGCTGCTCGATATCTCCTCGGTGTGGGAAAAGAAGCAGCGCGCCTTCGCCACCATGGCGGCGCAGGAGCACCTGTGGGAGTACTACACCCGCGTGGCGCTGCAGCGCGGCGCGCAGGCCGCGCGCAACTCCGATCGCAAGGTGAAGTACGGAGAAGGCTATGCGCGCGTGTTCCCGCAGGTAGCACAGAGCCTGTCATGAAGACCATCGCCTATCGCAACATCCTGCGCGCGGCCGCCGCGGACATCGACGCACTGGGCACCGCCGGTGTCGCCACGGTGCACGAGGCGCAGCGCCGCACCGGGCTGATGAAGCCATACATGCGGCCAATCCAGGCCCGCGCCGCCATTGCCGGCAGCGCCGTGACGGTGCTGATGCATCCCGGTGACAACTGGATGATCCACGTCGCGGTGGAACTGGTGCAGCCCGGCGACGTCCTGGTGGTGGCGCTGGTCAGCGACTGCACCGATGGCTTGTTCGGCGACCTGCTGGCCACCTCGCTCAAGGCGCGCGGCGCGCGCGGCCTGGTGATCGACGGCGGCGTGCGCGATGTGGCCACGCTCAATGCCATGGGCTTCCCGGTCTGGTCGCGGGCGGTTTCGGCGCAGGGCGCGGTCAAGGAAACCGTGGGCGCGGTCAATGTGCCGGTGGTCTGCGCCGGCGCCCACGTGCGGCCCGGCGACGTGATCGTGGCCGACGACGACGGCGTGGTGGTGGTGCCGCGCCCGCTCGCTGCCGAGACCGCGCTCCGTGCCGCCGAGCGCGGTGCCATGGAGGAGGGTAAGCGCACTACGCTGGCCTCCGGCGTGCTGGGGCTGGACATGTACCAGATGCGCGAGGCGCTGGCGGCCAAGGGCCTGGTGTACGCCGACCAGACCGTGGACTGGTACAGCGGTTTCGACGAGGCCTGACCGGGCGGCCGCAGCCGGTTCGCTATCTGGTATAAGCGTCGCAGACACAAATCCAGACACGATTCCAGACACGAATCCAGGCCGGGGAACCCGATGGAACTGCGCCAGCTTCAGTATTTCGTCCGCGTGGTGGAGCTTGGCAGCATGAGCCGCGCGGCGCTCGACCTCGATATGGTGCAATCCGCCATGAGCCAGCAGATCAGCCGTCTGGAGAGCGAGCTGGCCACCCGGCTGCTGCGCCGGACCACGCGCGGCGTGACGCCCACCGAGGCCGGGCTGGCCTTCTTCCGCGAGGCTCAATTGGCGCTGCGCCATGCCGAGCAGGCCAAGCGCGCCGCCCACCATGCGCGGCTGTCCGGCACGGTCAGCGTGGGGCTGGCGCCCACCACGGCTTCGGTCATCGGAGTGCCGCTGATGCGCGCCATGCGTGAGCGCTATCCGGATGTGCGCCTGCATATGGTGGAGAGCCTGTCCGGCCACCTCGGCGCCATGCTCAACGCCCGCCAGCTCGACCTGGCCGTGCTGTTCGACACCGTTGTAGCGCGCCGCTGGAGCGTGACGCCGCTGCTTGAGGAAACCCTGTTCCTGATCCGCTCGCGCCGCGCGCTGCCGGCCGAGGTTGACGCCGAGGCGCCGCTTCGGCTGCGCATGGCGCAGTTGCGGGACGTGCCGCTGATCATGCCCACCGGCCTGCATGGGCTGCGCAGCACGCTCGATGCCGCCTTCGCCCGCGTGAAGATCGTGCCGCAGGTGGTGCAGGAGGTGGATTCGCTGGCCATGCTGATGGACGCCGTGGACCTCGGGTTTGGCGCCACCCTGCAGCCCTGGGCCGCGGTGGGGCGCTATGCCGATGCGCAAGCGCGTTTCCACCTGGCCGAGATCGCGGACCCCAAGGTGCGGCGCCAGAACGTGCTGTGCAGCCTCTCCGACGACGAACTATCGCCCGCCGCGCTGGCCTTGCGCGTGGTACTGGCCGACTGCGCCCGCGAACTGGTGCGCTCCGGCGCCTGGCGGGGGGCTCGGCTGCTTGGGCCGGAGGGATGATGCACGTGCCCCGGGGGGTATCACGATTCGTGATGCCCCCATGCGATCCGGGGGCTTAGCAGGACGCTAGCGGGCCGCTACAGTGCGGGCATCCCCACCGGAACCCTCATCGTGCTGTCCATCATTCAAATCCTGGAGCCGCCCCTGCCGGCTCTCCCGAGCCTTGCCGGAGGCGCGCACCCATGATCGACGTCCTGGTCATCGGCGGCGGCAATGCCGCCTTGTGCGCGGCCCTGATGGCGCGCGAAGCCGGCGCCAGCGTGCTGCTGCTGGAAGCCGCGCCCCGCGAGTGGCGCGGCGGCAACTCCCAGCACACCCGCAATCTGCGCTGCATGCACGACGCGCCGCAAGACGTCCTGATCGAGGCCTATCCCGAAGAGGAATACTGGCAAGACCTGCTTAAGGTCACCGGCGGCCTGACCGACGAGCGCCTGGCCCGCCTGGCCATCCGCGCCTCGTCGACCTGCCGCGACTGGATGCGCAGCCACGGCGTGCACTTCCAGCCGCCGCTGTCAGGCGCGCTGCATGTGGCGCGCACCAATGCCTTCTTCATGGGCGGCGGCAAGGCGCTGGTCAACGCGTACTTCCGCAGCGCCGAAGCCCTTGGCGTCAAGGTGCGCTACAACGCCCCGGTGGACGCCATCGAGCTGGACGGCGGGCGCTTCAAAGCCGCTCGCATCGGCAGCGAGCGCATCGAGGCGCGCAGCTGCGTGCTGGCCGCCGGCGGCTTCGAGTCCAACCGCGCATGGCTGCGCGAGGCCTGGGGCCAGAACGCCGATGGTGACTGGCCGGCCGACAACTTCCTGATTCGCGGCACGCGCTTCAACATGGGCGTGCTGCTCAAGTTCATGATCGAAGCCGGCGCCGACGCCATCGGCGACCCTTCCCAATCGCACTGCGTGGCCATCGACGCGCGCGCGCCGCTGTACGACGGCGGCATCTGCACGCGGGTGGACTGCGTCTCGCTGGGCGTGATGCTCAACCGCAATGCCGAGCGCTTCTACGACGAAGGCGAGGATTTCTGGCCCAAGCGCTACGCCATCTGGGGGCGGCTGGTCGCGCAGCAGCCCGGACAGATCGGCTATTCGATCATCGACGCCAAGGCCGTGGGCCGCTTCATGCCGCCCGTGTTTCCGGGGGTGCGCGCCAACACGCTGCCGGAACTGGCGCGCCAGCTCGGGCTGGACGAGGCCACCTTCATGCGCACCATCGAGGCTTACAACGCGGCGTGCCGTGTCGGCACATTCGACCACACCGTGCTGGACGACTGCCACACCGAGGGCATCGCCCCGGCCAAGACCCACTGGGCGCGGCCGATCGATACCGCGCCGTTCTTCGGCTACGCCCTGCGCCCCGGCATCACCTTTACCTACCTCGGCCTCAAGGTGAACGAGCACGCCGCCGTGCACTTCGGCGGCAAGCCCAGCGCCAACCTGTTCGTTGCCGGCGAGATGATGGCCGGCAACGTGCTCGGCAAGGGCTATACGGCAGGTGTCGGCATGGCCATCGGCACCGCCTTCGGGCGCATCGCCGGCACCCAGGCCGCCGCCGCCGCGCTCGGGCGGCCAAACCACAACGCATTCCAGGAAGAGCAGCATGCAACATCTTGAAGCGCTGACGCGCGAAGCGGCGGCACTGGCCCAGGGCGCGCTGCCGCTCAGCAGGGACGAGGCCGAGGTGGGCCGCGTCATGCAGATCTGCAATGCCTGCCGTTATTGCGAAGGTTTTTGCGCGGTGTTTCCCGCCATGACGCGCCGGCTGGAGTTCGGCAAGGCCGATATCCACTACTTGTCCAACCTGTGCCACAACTGCGGCGCTTGCTATCACGCCTGCCAGTACGCGCCACCGCACGAGTTCGCGGTCAACGTGCCGCAGGCCATGGCCAAGGTGCGGGTCCAGACGTATTCCGACTACGCCTGGCCCGCCGCGCTCGGTAGCCTGTACCGCCGCGCTGGCCTGGCCACCGCGCTGGCGCTGGCAGCCGGGCTGGCGTTGTTCCTGGCGATGGTGCTTGCCATGCGTGGCAGCCTGCTGCACGCACCGCTGGCCGGCAACTTCTACGCCATCTTCCCGCACAACCTGCTGGCGGCGATGTTCGGCCTGGTGTTCGGCTGCGCGGTGCTGGCGCTGGGCGTGGGCGTGACGCGCTTCTGGCGCAGGGTCTCGCCCGGCGAGCTGCAAGGCGAGGCGCGCGGCCCGGCCATCGGCGGCGCCGCGCACGATGCATTGCGGCTGCGCTATCTGGACGGCGGCCACGGCCAGGGCTGCAACAACGCGGACGACACGTTCACGCTGTGGCGCCGGCGCTTCCACCATTTCACGTTCTATGGCTTCATGCTGTGCTTTGCCGCCACGGCGGTCGCCACCCTGTACCACTACCTGCTGGGCCTGCATGCACCGTATGCGCCCACCAGCCTGCCGGTGTTGCTGGGCACGGCCGGCGGCATCGGCTTGCTGATCGGCCCGGCGGGCCTGCTCTGGCTCAACCTGAAGCGCGACCCGCGCACCGGCGATGCCGCTCAGAAGCCGATGGACCGCGGCTTTATCGCGCTGCTGTTTTTCACCAGCCTGACGGGGCTGGCGCTGCTGGCCTGGCGCGACACCGAGGCCATGGCGCTGCTGCTGGCGGTGCACCTGGGCGTGGTGATGGCGTTGTTCCTGACGTTGCCTTACGGCAAGTTCGCGCACGGCATCTACCGCAGCGCGGCGCTGCTCAAATGGAATATCGAAAAACGCCGGCCCAGCAACCTGGCGCTTGGCTCGGACTGAAATCCGCGGCCACGGCCGGATCAGCGGGCCGGAGCCGCCTGCATAGGAGGCAACAGCGCCGCCGGCCACCCGCATTGTCGTAGCGACTGCCATCCCCTCCCGATACCCATTCGAATACACGAAATACACAGGAGACATCCATGAAGCGAATCTGCACCTTTGGCATCGCGGCCTGCGCGCTGGCCGCGGCCATGCTGGCCCTGCCAGCCGGCGCCCAGGAGTATCCGGCCAGGCCGATCACCCTGGTTGTGCCGCACCCCGCTGGCGGGACATCCGACATTCTTGCCCGCACCGTTGCCGCTGAGATCGGCAAGACCCTCGGGCAGACCGTGCTGGTGGAAAACCGGGGTGGGGCCAACGGCACCATTGCCGCCAAGCAGGTTGCGCAGGCCGCGCCAGACGGCTACACCTTGTTGCTGGCCACCGCCAGCACGCACGGCATCAATCCCACGCTGTACCGGAAGATTTCCTACGATGCGGCGAAGGACTTCGCACCCGTCGCGCTGCTGGCCACCGTGCCGAACGTGCTGGTGGTGGGCAAGCGCGTTCCGGTCCGGAACCTGCCTGAGTTGACCCGCTACATCAAATCGAAGGCGGGAGGGGCCAATATGGGTTCGGCCGGCGCCGGCACGCCGGGGCATCTGGCGGGTGAGATGTACAAGGATGAGGCGGCATTGTCATTCCTGCATGTGCCCTACAAGGGCGGCGCGCCAGCCATTACGGATCTGGTTGGCGGCCAGATAGATTTCATGTTCACCACGGTGCCGGCTGTGCTGCCGCATATCAAGGCGGGTGCGGTGCGGGCACTGGCCGTGACCTCGCCGGCGCGCAGTGCGGCGCTGCCCGCGGTGCCGACCATGGCGGAATCGGGACTGCCGGGTTTCCAGGCCGTGTCGTGGCATGGCGTGGTGGCGCCTGCCGGTACGCCACCGCCGGTGCTGGACAAGCTGAGCAAGGCGATTGCCGCAACTCTGGTCGTGCCCGAGGTCAGGAAGCGGCTGGCGCAGGAGGGAGCCGAAGCCGGCACGCTTACCCGGGCGGACTTCGGCAAGTTCATCGTCGCGCAGATCGGCACCTGGGGCAGCGCGGTCAGGTCGTCCGGAGCCAGCGTGGACTGATGGGGACTGACACCCCATGTGAATGGCGCCGCGGCTTGGCCGCGGGCCTTCTTGCGTTGATGCCGCTCAGCGCGGCGTGAAGGTAGGCACCGGCGGCCCGTCGTCCGTCGGCGTGAACGTCAGCGTCACTTCCTGCCCGATGCGCACGGTATCCAGGTCGCAATCCACGATGTTGGTCATCATGGTCACGCCTTCTTCCAGCGTCACATAGGCAATGCAGAAGGGCGTGGGGCCGGCACGGCGGGTGACGCTGAACGAGTAGATGGTGCCGCGTCCCGAGGCCTGCTTCCATTCGGTCTCGCCCATGCAGAACGGGCACAGCGTGCGCGGGTACCAGTGGGGCTTGCCGCAGGATTTGCAGTGCTTGACCAGCAGGCGGCCCGCGCGGGCGGCTTCCCAGAACTCGGTGTTGTCCGGGGCGACCTGCGGTGCTTTGAGGGGAGTGGCGGTGTAAGGTGTGCTCATCTTATTACTCCCGTTCCAGGATGACGGTGGCGCTGCCGTGGCGCGAGCCGAGGTAGCCGCCGGTGCCTTGGGCCAGGGCCAGGTCGCAGTTCTTGACCTGCACGGCGGGATGGGCTTCGCCGCGCAGCTGGCGCACCGCTTCGATCACCTTGGTGATGCCGCCGCGGTTGGCCGGGTGGTTGTTGCACAGGCCACCGCCGTCGGTGTTGAAGGGCAGCTTGCCCACGCCGGAGATCAGGTTGCCGTCGGCCACGAACTTGCCGCCTTCGCCCTTCTTGCAGAAGCCCAGGTCTTCCAGCTGCATCAGCACGGTGATGGTGAAGCTGTCGTAGATCGAGGCGTACTTGATGTCGGACGGGCGGATGCCGGCCTCTTCAAACGCGATCGGGCCGGAGATGGCGGCGCCCGACCAGCTCAGGTCGACCATGCCGCCGAGCTGGCCTTTGACGGCTTCGCCGGCGCCGCGGATCTTCACCATGGGGCGCTTGAGCTTGGCCGCGATTTCCGGGCGGGCGACGATCAGCGCGCCGCCGCCATCGGACACCACGCAGCAGTCGAGCTTGCGCAGCGGATCCGAGATCATCGGCGAATTCAATACGTCCTCCACCGTCACCACATCGCGCAACATGGCGTGGGGATTGTGCTGCGCGTGGTGCGAGGCCGCTACCTTGATCCAGGCAAGCTGTTCGGCGGTGGTGCCGTACTGGAACATATGGCGCATCGCCACCATCGCGTACAGGTTCACGGTCACCGGGCTGAACGGCGCCTCGAACGGCTGGTCGGGCAGGTTCGCGCCCCAGTTGCGCGCCTGCGTGCCGCTCGAGCCTTCCGAGCGTGGGCGGCCTGCCAGCGTGATCAGCGCCACATTGCACTTGCCGGCGGCGATGGCCTGCGCGGCGTGCGAGACATGGACGATATACGCCGAGCCGCCGGTATCGGTGGAGTCGACGTGGCGCACCTTCAGGCCGAGGTAATCGACCATATTGAGCGCGCCAAGGCCAGGCGCGTCACCCGCGCAAAAGTAGCCGTCCACGTCCTGCAGGGTGAGGCCGGCGTCCTCCAGCGCGCCCTTGGCGGATTCGGCGTGCAGTTGCGCGACGGATTTGTCCGGTGCCTTGCGGGTCGGGTGCTCGTAGGCCCCGACGATATAAGCCTTGCCGTTGATGCTCATGGGTCTCCCTAGTTGTTGTCCCGGGTAAGTTGGTGTGCGGTGATGACTATGGACTATGGACTATGGCCTATGAACTATGGCCTATGAACTATGGCTATAACCGAAGTCCTGTGTTCTTGTTTGGTGCCGCGAGTGTCAAGGTGCGCGCCCGTATTGCTCGCGCAGATCGCGCTTGAGCACCTTGCCGATGGCGTTGCGCGGTAGTTCCTGCGACAGCTCCAGCGCGGCCAGGCGCTGCATTTTCTCCAGCCGGCCATTCACCCAGTCCAGCAGCGCGGCGGCTTGGGCGATGGCGCCGGGCCGCAGCACCACGAAGGCGACGGGCGTCTCGCCCCAGCGTTCCGAGGGCACGCCGACCACCGCCGCGTCCGCGATGTCGGGATGCCCGAGCAGCACCGCTTCGATGTCGCTCGGATAGATGTTGAAGCCGCCCGAGATGACCATGTCCTTCTTGCGGTCCATCAGGATGAGGAAGCCGTCGGCATCGAAGTAGCCAACGTCGCCGGTGCGGATGAAGCGCTTGCCGGTGGCGTCGAACCACTCGGCCTCGGCGGTCTTCGCTGGATGATTGTGGTAGCCGGACATCATCGCGGGGGAATGCCCGACGATCTCGCCTGGGGTGTCGCGCGGCGCATCGGCGGGGAGCTCGCGGCCTTGATCGTCCAGCAGCCGCATATCGGTGTCCGGCGAGGGGCGCCCGACCGTATGCAGCTTGTCCGGGTGCTCATGCGCGCGCAGCTCGCAGCGCCCGCCGCCCTCGGTCATGCCGTAGTACTCGATCAGCGCGCCGGGCCAGCGTGCCAGCACCTGCGCCTTGAGCGCGGCGGCAAAGGGCGCGCTGGTGCAGAACTTATAGCGGAACGATGACAGATCGGTGCTGGCGAAGTCGGGGTGGGCCAGGATGCGCTGGTATTGCACCGGCACCAGCATGGTATGGGTGACGCGGTATTGTGCGGCCAGCGCCAGGTACTGGCCGGCATCGAACTTGCGCATCAGCACCACGGTGCCACCCAGCGACAAGGTGGGGAACAGGCTGACCAGTGTGGTGTTGGAGTACAGCGGCGTGGATAGCAGCGCCACGGTGTCCGGGCCATAGCCGCCCTGGGTGGCGCGCTGCACATGCGACGAGCGCATGCCGAACGGCTGGATGATGCCCTTGGGCACGCCGGTGGTGCCGGATGAATAGATCAGGTTGAAAGCCCAGTCGGGCTGAACGTTGACCGGAGCCGGCCGGGCATCTTCGGGGGCCAGCCACTGGCCAAAGGCAAGGCCCGCGTGGCTGTCGTCCAGTGCGATGCAGGGAATGCCGAGCTCGGCCTCCAGCCCGTGCAGGGCCTGGCGCGTGCTGGCATCGATCAACAGCCGGCGCGCCCCCGAGTCCTGCACCATGCCGCGCAGCGTCTGCGGGTTGAGCGAGGGCGACAGTGGTGCCACCGCTACGCCTGCCCGCAGGCAGCCGAGGAAGGCGGCAACGTATTCGATCGACGTCGCGGCGCAGATGGCGACGGCGCCTTGCGCCGGCACACCGTCTCGCTGCAGCGCGGCGGCAACGCGGTCGGCAAGCCGGTTGAGGCTGGCGAAATCCACGCTGCGTTCATCCAGCACCACGGCCGGATGCCGCGGCCGCAGCGCGGCTTGGGCGTCGACGAGGGCGGCGAGAGGGGTGAAGTCAGTGCTTGTCGGTGACATAGGGCTGCCGTTGGGCTCTTGGGGTGTGCTTGGGTGTCTCATTCATGGCCGGCCTGCCGCGGCTGTGAAAGAGTGTCGCGCCTTGTGCCGGGTTCGACAATTTGGCTTTTTGGAAGAGGGGCTTGCCGGGAATCGTTGTTGCGGCGCACAAAATGGCGCGGAAGGGGCAAGCCAGGGGACAAGCTAGGGGACAAGCTAGGGGAGGGGCGCTGCGCGGGGAGACGGAGTGAAAACCAACGTGCGGGGTGGCCCTCGATGGAGCCACCCTATGGCGGAATCAGCCCATGGCCAAGGCCGCCGCGCTCATCTGCTGCTCGGGCGAGGTCTTTTCCATGGACTTGGCCAGCGCGCCACTGGCGCTGGATATGGCACCGGTAAGCGAACTCATGGCCTGGTTCAGCGCTGCCAGGCGGACCTGCTTCTGGTCGGCAGAGAGGTTCTGGGCCGAGGCCACGGCTTGCAGTTCCTGCTGCTTGCGCGCCAGTTCGTCGCGCAATTCACGGATTCGCTTGAGCAGGTCCTTGGCCGTATCCGGCAGGTTGCTGTTGTCGATATCACTGTTGCGGCCGCTGGAGCCGGCCGGCTTGCCTGACGCCAGCGTGCGGCCAGCCGAAGAAAGATCGACATGGATGCCATCGGACGGCTTGCCGCCGCCCGACTGGCTGGCGGGCGTTGCGTGGCTGGCGGTGGCAAGGCTGGCTGCGCCGGCCAGGGCCGTGGTGGCGGCAAACTGGCCGCCGGTGGAGGACGCCGGATCGATCGTGCTCATCGGGTTGATTCCTTCAGGTAGTGCGCGAACGCACGGGAGGCGGCCGCGCGCGGCGCACCTGGGTACCCGGAATTAACGAACTCGTGAAGCGGATCTGTAGGGCAATACAGGTAATTTTGTGATGCTGGCGGCGCCAAATACAGCAATAAGTTGATGATGGAGCTCAAAAAGCCGATGCTACGGGACGCGCCTTGCGATAAAGGATGAGGGTGGCCAGCAGCCCGCATGCCGCGGCAAAACTCATCCAGTAGCCCGGCGCGGCCTTGTCGCCGGTCACCTCGATCAGGTAGGTCGAGACCGCCGGCGTAAAGCCGCCAAACACCGCCGTGGCAAGGCTGTAAGCCAGCGAGAAGCCGGCCACGCGCACCTCCACCGGCATCACCTCGGTCAGGGCCACCACCATGGCGCCGTTGTACATGCCAAAGAGGAAGGACAGCCACAGCAGCACGATCAGCATGCGCTCGAAGCTCGGCGCGCCCGCCAGCCACGACAACGCGGGATAGGCGGTGACCAGCGCGATGGCCGAAATGGTCAGCAGGATAGGGCGGCGGCCAATGCGGTCGGACAGGGCACCGCCGATGGGCAGCCAGATAAAGTTGGAAATGCCTACGCAGAGCGTGACGGCCAGGCTGTCGGCCGTGCTGAGCTTGAGCACCGTCTTGCCGAACGTGGGCGTATAGACAGTGATCAGGTAGAAGGTGGTCGTGGTCATTGCCACCAGCAGCATGCCGGCCAGCACCGTGCGCCAGTTGCGCAGCATGGAGTCGAATACTTCGCGCGTGCTCGGATGGTGCCGGCGCGTACGGAACTCTTCGGTCTCCTGCAGCGAGCGGCGCAACACGAAGAGGAACGGCACGATCAGGCAGCCGATAAAGAACGGAATACGCCAGCCCCATGCGCCCAGTTCATCGGTCGTCAGCCAGTGGTTCAGCCCAAAGCCAAGCCCGGCCGCGACCACGATGGCGATCTGCTGGCTGGCCGACTGCCAGGCGGTATAAAAGCCCTTATGGCCGGGTGTGGCCATTTCGGCCAGGTAGACCGATACGCCGCCCAGCTCGGCGCCCGCCGAGAAGCCCTGCAGCAGTCGCCCGATCAGCACCAGCAGCGGCGCCAGCACGCCGATGCTGGCATAGCCCGGCACGAGCGCGATCAGGATGGTCCCGCAGGCCATGAGCGACAGCGTCACGATCAGGCCCCTGCGGCGTCCCACCTTGTCGATATAGGCACCCAGCAGGATGGCGCCGAGCGGGCGCATCAGGAAGCCTGCGCCAAACACGGCGAAAGTCAGCATCAGCGAGGCGAACTCGCTGTTTGCCGGAAAGAAGGTGTGAGCGATGTAGGTGGCGTAGAAACCGAACAGGAAGAAGTCGAACTGTTCGAGGAAGTTACCGCTGGTAACCCGCAGGACCGCGCCCAGCTTTGAGGATCCAGGCACTGCCGCGCCTGCCATTTCCGCTTGCATCGCCAGTCTCCTTCGCCACGACGTCCCGGCTATCCGCCGCCTTTCGCGAAAGGTCGGCTAGCCTGTGCGGGCGCGCTTGTGCTGGTCAATATATGCCTTGCAAGCCGCCAGCGCCAGTCCCGCATGTGTGAGGCGCGAGCCGCCAGGCACCCCCCGGCGCCTCGCCCGATACTCAGGCGCCGCGAAACATGGCCGGGCGCTTCTCCACGAAAGCGCTGGTGCCTTCCCGCGCGTCTTGCGACGCCGCGGCGATCATGAACTGCATCGCCTCCACCGCCAGCCCCTCATCGATGGGCAGGTTGATGCCGCGCGTGACCGCGCGCAGCGACGCGGTGACCGCAATCGCGGAATGCCGAGCGATCCGTTCGGCCAGCCGCAGGCAGGCGGGCAGCAGGTCGGCGGCGCTCACAACGTCGTTGAGCAGGCCGAACCGCAATGCGCTGTCGGCATCGATTGCCTCGCCGGCAAGGATCATTTCGTTTGCCCGCTTGCGGCCCACGTGACGCGGCAGGCGCTGTGTGCCGCCAAACGTGGGCGGGAAGCCCAGCTTGATCTCAGGCTTGGCAAAGGTGGCATGCCCGGCCGCGATGGCCAGGCTGCAAGCCTCCACGATCTCGCAGCCACCGCCGAAGGCCAGGCCATTGACCGCAGCGATGACCGGCTTCGGAAACATTTCGATGCGCCGCGTCATGGCTTGTCCCCGCAGCAGGAAGCGGCGCTGCGCCTGCTCGGGGGAGGCCGCGATGTCAGGCGCGAAGCCGGCAATGTCGGCCCCCGCGCTGAAGGCCCGCGAGCCGCGGCCGGTCAGGATCACGCAGCGCACCGCGGGATCTGCCTCAATCGCATCGAGCCGGACCATCAGCGCGTCGATCAGCGCGTAGCTCAGGGCATTGAGCTTGTCGGGGCGGTTCAGCACCAGCAGTGCATGCTGGCCGGATCGTTCATAGCACACCAAGTCGTTTGCGTTGGTCATGTCGGATAGGCTGTTCATCTTCGGTAGGTCCTGGTTGTCTTGTTGTTTTGTTGTCCTGATTGTTTGCAAGGCTTGCCGGTGCGGTTAGTCGATTGTCCGAACGGCGATGCGCGCCGGGTGGCCGCGAAAGCCGGAGACAAAGACAATGGCCTCCTGCCTGGCGCAAAAGCGCTCGCCGCTCACCAGTACCGTGTCGCGGCAAGCCGCCTCCAGCATGGCCGACTGCTGCGTGAGCCACACGATGCCCTCCACGCAGATCAGGTAAGATCCCAACCCGAGCGGGATCCGCAGCGCATCCGGGCCGAGGATCCAATTGCCTTGTCTTGTGCTCACGATCGCCTCCTGGCTAGCCCGCCAATTTCTGCAACGGTGCTTGCATTCTTGCGGGGAACAGCCAACGCTGCCCGGAAGCCTTTTCATGAAGGGTATGCCTGGCTGTCATGTCAATCCTGAGCCGAGCCTCCACCAATGCGCTGCGCGCCATGTCGCTTGAAGCCCTGCGCGGCTTCGAATCCGCCGCACGCCACCTCAGCTTCACCGCCGCCGCCGAAGAACTCTTCATCACCCAGTCCGCCGTCAGCAAACAGGTCAAGAGCCTCGAAGACGTGCTCGGCACCGCGCTCTTCCTGCGCGGCGGCAAAGGCCTGAGCCTGACCCCGGAAGGCCGCCAGCTTTACGAGGCGGCGCGCCTGTCCATCGGCCAGCTCGGCGCGGCCATCGACCGCCTGCTCGCCGTTGACCGCATATCCATCGCCGTCACCACCACGCCGTCCTTCGCGTCGCTCTGGCTGGTGCCCAAGCTCGCCCGCTTCCAGGCCGCCGAGCCCGGCATCGACGTGCGCATCGATGCTTCCGAGCCCATGCTCAACCTGGAGCGCGAGGGCATCGACCTCGCCATCCGTCTCAACACACAGCCCCTGGACCCCGACGGTCCGCGCCCGCTGCTGCAGGAGCGCCTGATGCTGGTCGCCGCGCCTGCCGTGGCCGCGCGCATTGCCGACGCCCGGCAGATACTCGATACGCCGCTGCTGGTGTTCCATGACCCCGGCGCCCGCTTTGACTGGATGTCATGGACGCAGTGGTATCAGCGCCTCGGGCTGATGCGCTCGTCCAAGCAGGCATGCCTGTACTTCTCGCAGTACGCGCACGTGCTGAATGCCGCCGCGCAACAGGCGGGCATTGCGATAGGGCGTACGCCGATGGTGTTGCCGATGCTCAAGAGCGGGCAGTTGCAGGTGGTGCTGCCAAAGCATGTGGCTGACGGGCCGACCTATCAGATCGTGACGTCCAGCGTGGTGCGGCCCGGGGTGGAGCGGTTCCGGGCCTGGCTGGAGACGGAGTTGGCGGGGGAGGTGATTGGGTGAGGGCGGCCGTAGGGGAAAACTAAGCAACGACAGTCATTCGTAAACGACCGAGACATTTGGCGTTGTAGGTCTGGGTGTCTATTTATTAAATGAATTTTCAAAAATAATAATTTAATATAATTAAATTATTATTTATTGGTAATTGAATTAATTTCTGTTTTGCGAATGCCGGGGAAAACCAGCGCAGCGCTCCCCAAGCTAGCCGCAAGGGCCATCGAGTGAGCGCGGTAGCCGTCAAGCCAGACTTCGGTGGGGTATTGGGCAGTTGGTTTCCCGCCGTTATCCAAGCGGGGCAGCGGCGTGCTTATCGCCCCCGTAAGTTGTGGCTTAGATAAAACAGGAGAATCATGGGTCGTATCCGTCTTGCCGGGCTGTTCCTGGCGTTGTGTTCGTTGGCTGGTTGTGCGGTCGTGCAGAAGCCAATTCCTGCTTCCGCGAAGCTCTTTGATGATCGGACGAGCACGGTCGCGGTGGCAGTGCAAAAGCTGCCAGAACCTAACCAGAACATGATCGGGGCGCAGGGGATCCTTGACTACGCCATCAACAAGGCCAATGCACAGGCAATCGTGGAGCGTTTGCAGCGGCAAGACTTCTCGCTGGTAAAGGGGCTGCCGCAGGAACTGGCGAAGGGGCTGGAGTCCCGCCAGGTCAAGGTCGTGCTGGTGGCGGCTCCCGTGGATACGGAGCAGTTGAAGAAGTTCACGGAAGGTTCCGGTGACGGTATTGCGGAGATGGACTACCGGCCTTTGGCTAAGCAGTATGGCGCGGATCGGTTGCTGCTGGTGGCGTCGCGCTGGCTGGGCACTTCGCGCAGCTACTATGGTTTCATGCCGCTGGGAGCGCCGGAGGGCTATGTATCGCTGGTGGGGCAGTTGATCGATCTGCATACCAATCGGCTGCAATGGTACGAGCCGGTGACAGTCAACACGCCCGTGACCGGCGAATGGGATGACGCGCCGGAATATAGCAACCTGATGAAGTCGGTGGACGCGAGCACGCGGGCTGCAACCTCGAAACTGCGCGCGGCGTTGTTTATGGAGCAGATGACAACGGCCACAAGCGCCGCTGTGTCTTCGGGTGCCACGGCGCAATAGGCATTGGCAATGCCATCCTGCCGCGCGCGAGCGCCGCGGCAGGGTGCTGGCGCGCTGGCGCCCATCATCGAACGGGAGCCAGGAATTCGCTGACCGGGGCCGCAACAAGGCCCGCTTGCTTTTTCCTTTCCAATCCCTGGCGACCTCTTCCTAGGGTAATCCCCAATATACCGTATCATCACGCCCGGGCGTCGCGCTGCCGGGCGTTTTGCCGTCTTTGGGCTGCGAGCGTGCCCCATCGCACTTTTTCAGGAAATCCGGGACAAAGCCAAGGTGCGCCGGCAGCCTGCCGGGCGCCAGATCGCCTCCCCTGGGTGCGGTTTTGCTCACATTGAATAAACAGAGGCCACTGATAAGTGGCCTCGGAGACATCCGGACGCTTTGTCGGGGCGCCCGGATTGCCAGGTATTGCAGGAGTTGCTTTTGTCCATGAACGAAACCCAGCGTAGAACTGAGGTTGACCTGATTCGCGGCATCGCGCTGATTTTCATCGTGGTTGACCATGTGAACGGCAGCGTGCTGGCCGATTACACCATCCGCAATTTCGCGTTCTTCGATGCGGCGGAGATCTTTGTCTTCCTGGCCGGCTATTCGGCAGGGGCGGCCTACGTCGCCATGGAGGCGCGGCACGGTGCCTCCGCCGCGCAGAACCGCCTGATCCGCCGTAGCTGGGAGATCTACAAGGCGTTCGTACTGACCGGCGTGCTGATGCTGGTGTTCGGCCTGTTGCTGGCGCTGGCCAAGGTGCCGGCGCCCGCGATCCGGTCCACGGAGGCGCCGATCTTCATGGCGCATCCGTTCAGCACGCTGATTGAGGTGTTCAGCGTGGCGCGGCAGCCTTTTGTGTCGGACGTGCTGCCGATGTACGCAGTCTTCATCCTGTTTGCGCCGCTGGCGATCCGCATGGCGCGCGCGGTGCCACTGACGTTTGTCGGCGCCAGCGGGTTGCTGTGGCTGATGGCGCCGATGCTCACGCCGCTGCTGCCTAGCAGCGATGGCAACGGCTGGAGCTTCAACCCCTTCGCGTGGCAACTGCTGTTTGGCCTGGGCCTGATGGCGCGCCTGCGCCCCGATGTGATCCTGCCGCGCCAGGCGCTGGTGCGCTGGGTGGTGACGGTGCTCGCCGTGGCGGTGACGCTGGCCGGCGTGCTGCTGGCTTACCTGTGGATGCGTCCGCATGTGTACGAGCCATGGTTGCCCACGTGGCTGCCGGCCATGGTTTTCCCGCTGCCCAAGAAGAGCCTGGCGGCGCTGCGCATCGTGAGTTTCCTCGGGCTGGCCTGGCTGTGCTATCTGGCTGTCCGCGCGGGCTGGGTAGCGCGGCTGGCGTCGGTGATGGGGCCGGTGGTGCAGATTGGCCGCCACAGCTTGTTCTGCTTTGTCTTTGGCGCGGTGGTGTCGGTGGTGATCGAGGGCTTTACCTATGGCATTGCCGGCGGCCGGCCGTCGCGGCCGATCGCGCTGGGTGGCGATATCGTGGCCGTGGCGCTGTTGCTGGTGATTGGTGGCTGGTATGGGCGGCGCAAGGAGGGGCGCAAGGAAGCGCGCAAGGAGGAGAGCAGGGAAGAGAGAAGGGAAGAAAGTAAGGAAGTGCAAAAGGCCGCCGCTTAGGCAGCCTTCGCTGGCTTGTGATTGTGATTGTGATTGTGTGCGATTACGCCGTCATTCCTTGATATCCGCCTGGCGGATCACCTGCTTGTACTTGTCCAGCTCCGCGCGGATAAAGGTGCCGAACTCCTGCGGGGTACTGACGATGGGATCCACCCCGAGCGTCTTCAGCCGGCTTGTCACCTCCGGCTGCACCATGGCTTTCTGCAACGCGGCGTAGAGCTTGTCGATCACCGGCTTGGGCGTCTTCGCGGGCGCCAGGATGCCGTACCAGCCTGAGGTCTGGAACTTGGGAAACCCTTGTTCGGCGAAGGTGGGCACATCCGGCAGGTCCGGCTGGCGCGTGGCGCGGGCAATGGCGATGGCGCGCAGGTTGCCGCTGCGCACGTGGGGCATGGCGGATGCCGCGGTATCGAAGATCATGTCGACCCGGCCCGCGATCACATCAGGCAGCAGCCCCGATCCTCCCTTGTAGGGCACATGCAGCAGGTCGATCCCGGCCTGGCCGCGAAAGATCTCGCCGGACAGGTGCGGCGGCGTGCCGCTGCCGGCGGAGCCGTAAGTCAGCTTGCCGGGGCTGGCCTTGGCGGCCACCAGCACATCCTTCAAGGTCTTGTAGGGCGTATGCGTGTTGACCACCAGCAGCGTCGGCGCCGACGCCAGCAGCGATACCGGCTCGAAATCCTTGATCGGATCGTAGGGCACCCGCGCATACAGGTTGGGGCTGATGGCGTGCGAGGCAATCGAGCCGAGGAACAGCGTGTAGCCGTCCGGCGCGGCATGGGCCGCGGCTTCCGCGCCGATCATGGTGCCGGCGCCGGGGCGGTTGTCGATGATCACCTGCTGGCCGAGCGCGTCGGACAGTTTCTGGGCGATCGGGCGCGCCACATTGTCGTTGCCGCCGCCGGGCGGGAAGGGCACGATCAGCTTGATCGGGCGGTTGGGGTAGTCATCGGCGCGGGCGGCGGCCGGCACCAAAGCGAGGGCGGTGACGGCCGTGGCCAGCGCCGCTGCCGCCAATGCGGGAAATCGTCTTGCAGTCATCTTGTCTCCTCCCCCGTTGCCAGGGTGGGTCAGGTCTGTCTTTTTGCTCTTTTTGCGCTTTTTGCACTTTTTGCTTTAGCCAGTGCCCAAGGGGATCAGCCTTCCGATACCGCCACCGGCCGCCCCGTGAGCGGATAGCTGGGGTCGCTGTAGCCCGGCGTGGACGCATGGCCGGGGCGCACCAGGGCGTCGACCATGGCTTCCTCTTGCGGTGAGATCGCCACGCCCACGGCGCCGAAGTAGTCCTCGAACTGGGCCAGCGTGCGCGGCCCGGCGATCACCGAGCTGATGATGGGGTTGGCGAGCACCCAGGCGGTGGCGAACTGGCCCAGCTTGAGGTCGCGCGCCTGCGCATGCTGCTTCAGCGTCTGCGCAATCACCAGCGACTCCTCGCGGAACTCGGTCTCCATCATGCGGCGGTCCGCCCGGCCGGCGCGCGAGTCCCGCGGCGGTTGCTGGCCGGGCAGGTACTTGCCCGTCAGCACGCCACGCGCGATCGGGCTGTAGGACACCACGCCCAGCCCGAAATGCTCGCAGGCCGGCAGGATCTCCACTTCGGGCATGCGGTTGAGCAGGTTGTAGTAAGGCTGGCAGACCGCAGGGCGGGGCACGTTGAGCATGTCGCACAGGCGCGCGATCTCAGCGATGCGCCAGCCGCGGAAGTTCGACACGGCCCAGTAGCGGATCTTGCCGGCGCGGATCAGGTCGCCCATGGCACGCACGGCTTCTTCGAGGTTCTCGCCGGCGTAGTCGCGGTGCAGGTAGAGGATGTCGAGATAGTCCGTGGCCAGGCGGCGCAGGCTGTCTTCCACGGCGCGCATGATCCAGACGCGCGAGTAGTGCGAGTGGTTGGGGGCGGCCTGCATCGGGTTGCCCAGCTTGCTGGCCAGGACCCAGTCCTGGCGATCGCCCGCCAGCAGCTTGCCCACCATCGTTTCCGACCCGCCCAGGCTGTACATGTCGGCGGTATCGATGAAATTGACGCCATGCGCGCGGGCGCTGTCGACGATGCGGCCGGCCTCGGCCTCGTCGGTCTGGTCGCCAAACATCATGGTGCCCAGGCACAGGGCGGACACCTGCAGGTTGCTGGCGCCCAGGCGCCGGTATTGCATCTTGAAGTCAGACATCTCGAATCTTCCAGGAGAGAAATAAATGCGGTGCGGGCCTGTTGTGGCCGGTTCTGGCTTATCCGGCTTATTGCGCCTGCTTGAAGCGCGCCGCCAGCGCGTCGGTGGCCAGGCGCAGCAGGGTCATGTCGGTCCCCACCGCGACAAAGCGCGCGCCCATGTCGATGTACTGCTGGCCCTGCGCTTCGGTGGTGAGAATGCCAGCGGCCTTGCCGTTGGCGCGGATGCGGCGGATCGCGGCGGCGATGGTTTCCTGCACCTCGGGGTGCTGGATGTCGCCGAGGTGGTTCATGTCGGCGGAGAGATCGCTCGGGCCGATGAACACGCCGTCCACGCCGTCCAGCGCGCAGATCGCGTCGACGTTGCGGATGGCTTCCATCGATTCGAGCTGCACCAGCACGCAGGTCTGCTCCTGCACGTTATGCAGGAAATCCTTGATGCGGCCAAAGCCGCCGGCGCGCGTGCCGCTGGCCACACCGCGCATGCCGCCCTTGGGAAAGCGGCTCCACGCCACGGCATTGGCGGCTTCCTCGGCGTTTTGCACATAGGGCAGCAGCAGCGATTGCGCGCCGATATCCAGGCAGCGCTTGATCCACAGCATGTCGTTCCAGGGCGGGCGCACCACGGGATGGCTCTTGGTCCCTTCGGTGGCCATCAATTGCGTGTGCAGGGTGGAGATGTCATTGGGAGCATGCTCCATGTCGAGCAGCAGCCAGTCGAACTGCGAGCGCGCCACCAGTTCCACCACCTGATAGGAAGACAGCGAGCACCACAGGCCAATCTGCGGCTGGTCGGCGAGAATGGCTTGCTTGAAGGCGTTGACGGGAAGTTGCATGGAAAGTCTCCGGGGGGTCGGTTGTTGAAGGTGCGGCCCTGTACTGGCGTGCTGGCGTGCTGGCGTGCGCGCCTACATGTCCAGCTTCAGGCCGCTCTCGCGGATCAGGTCGGCCCAGCGTGTTTTCTCTTCGCGGACAAACGCCTGCGTGGCTTCGGGCGTATTGCCGACCGGCTCCGCGCCGAGCTGCGCCAGGCGCTGGCGGATCTCGGGCTGCTGCAGGATGCGCACCACATCGGCGTTGATCTTGCGGATCACCTCCGGCGGGGTGCCAGCGGGCGCGAGCATGCCCTGCCAGCCGCCGGCGGTAAAGCCCGGCACGGCCTCCGCCACGGTCGGCACGTTAGGCCATTCGGGATTACGCTCGCGGCTGGTGAAGGCCAGCACGCGCAGCTTGCCGCCGCGCACGTAGGACGCGCTGGCCACCATGCTGTTGAACATCAGGTCGGCCTGCCCGCCCATCACGTCCAGATTGGCCTGCGCGCCGCCCTTGTTGGGCAGGTAGAGCCAGTCGATGCCGAGCTTGCGGGCGAACTGCAGGCCGGCCAGGTGCGGGCCGCTGCCGATGCCGGTGGTGGCCCAGTTGAGCTTGCCCGGATGCGCGCGGGCGTAGTCCACGAGCTCCTTGAGCGAGCTCGCCTTGGTCTGCGGCGAGACCAGCAGCATGTAGGGCGAGTAGGTCAGCGTGACCACCGCGCTGAAATCCTTGATCACGTCGTACGGCAGGTTCTTGTAGGCCACCGGCGCGATCACGAAGTTGGACAGGTCGCCCAGCAGCAGGGTGTAGCCATCGGGCGCGCTTTTGGCGACGTTGTCCGTGCCGATATTGCCGCCGGCGCCGGTGCGGTTCTCCACCACCACGGGCTGTTTCCAGGTCTCCTGCAGCTTGCTGCCGAGCAGGCGGGCCAGCACGTCGGAGGCACCGCCCGGCGCATAGGGCACCACCACGCGCACCGGGCGCTGCGGCCAGGGCGCGGGGCCATCGGCGCTGGCCGGCAGCGCCAGCGCGGTGAGCGATGCGGCCGCCAGCAGGGTGATCCATTTGCGCAGCATGGTTGTCTCCTTTGTTCTTTTGGTTTTTTTCAGGCTGTTTGCTGCGGCTTTGGCGCCATCGCGATCGCCTGCAGCATGGCTTCGGTCATGCTGCGCGGATCGGCCACGCCCTTGCCGGCAATGTCGAACGCGGTGCCGTGGTCCACCGAGGTGCGCACCGCCGGCAGGCCGATAGTGACGTTGACGCCGGCTTCCAGCCCCAGCACCTTGACCGGCCCGTGGCCCTGGTCGTGATACATCGCCACGACCAGGTCGAAGTCGCCGCGGGTGGCGCGGTAGAAGAGCGTGTCGGCCGGCAGCGGGCCATCCACCAGCCAGCCGCGTGCACGGCAGGCTGCCACGGCAGGGGCGATTTTCCCGGCTTCCTCGCCGCGCCCGAACAAGCCGTTCTCGCCGGCGTGCGGGTTGATGCCGCACACCGCCACGCGCGGCTGGGCGATGCCGCTCTTTTGCAAGGCCTGCACGCCGCGCGCGATGGTGCGCTCGACCAGGCCAGCGTTGATCTTCTCCACCGCATCCAGGATGCCGATGTGCGTGGTGACATGGATCACCCGCAGGTTCGGCGCCAGCAGCATCATCGAGACCTCTTCGGTGCCCGTGAGCGCGGCCAGCATCTCCGTGTGGCCGGGGTAGCGGTGGCCGCCCAGGTGCAGGGCCTCCTTGTTGAGCGGCGCGGTGCAGATCGCATCGACCATGCCGGCCTGCACGAACTCGACGGCGCGCGCGATATAGCGGTAGGCGGCATCGCCGCAGATGGCCGAGACCTTGCCGTAAGGCGTGTCGGCGGGGATCAGCGCCAGGTCGATGCAGGCGAGGGTGCCGGGCTCGAACGTGGCTTCGTCGGGGTCCGTCACCCGCGCGATGCGCAGCGCGGTGCCGGTGCGGCGGCAGGCGTCTTCCAGGCGCGCGGCGTCGCCCACCACGAAAGGCCGGCATTGCGCATAGAGCGTGCCGTCGGCCAGGCACTTGACGATGATCTCGGGGCCAACGCCGGCGGCGTCACCCATGGTGATGGCAATTCTCGGTCGATACATGGAGGGCTCGCTGAGGCGGGTGTTGGCAGGGCCGGCCTGCTCCGGATGCGTGGGGCTGGCGCGCATGGCATCGGCAGGAGACGCCGGCGCGGTGGTCTGGCGCAGGTGCGCCATGCAGGCCAGCAGCGTGTCGCGCTGGCCAAAGGCGCCGGCCTTGATGCAGACCGGCACCGTGTTGTTGTCGTGATCGAGGCCTGCCGCGCCTGCCGTGCCCGTTGCGTCGCGCAGCTGCGCGCGGGCGCTGGTCACGCCGGGCACCAGTGCGCGCACGTTGGTGAGCTGGCTCACGCCCAGCATCTCCAGCACGGCGCGCGCGCTTTCCCCGCCAGACAGCACCAGCCCCGTCGCCACCTGCGCCAGCGGGGCGGCAAAGCGGGCCAGCGCGGCGCACAAGGTGCTGCCGTCCAATGCCGGGTCGGCCGGGCCTTCGACGTGGATCACCACATCGCGGCCCAGCGCCAGCGCGTTAGCGGCTTGCTGGCGCTGCGCGAGCCAGGCGTTGGATGCCGCGCCGTCAACCAGCAGGCGCGGCGAGCAGGGCACCGGCAGGCAGGTGGCGCACAGCGCCTGGACCTGTTCGGCGGCAAGCGCCGACATGCTGCCGATGACAGCGAGCCGGCCAGTGGTAGCCGGCGCCGTCGCGCCGGCCACGCGTGTGCTGTCGGGGTTTGTTTCCGCGGGCGGCATCGCCACATGCGCGGCCAGTTGCCGCGCGAGCCCGGCGGAGCCAGCGGCCAGCACGGGCCCGGGCCGGGACGCGATCAGCGTGGCCAGCAACGCGAGATCGTCGTCGGTTTGCGCATCGCACACGAGTGCGTCGCATGCGTGATCCAGGCCAAGTGGTGCGGCACCGGCGTTGCCTAGTGCCCGCAAAGCCGGCAGCGTCAGCACGCTGACCCGCAGGCCGGCCGTGCGGAGCAGCGTCGGCAGGTGATCGCTGGCAAGGCCCAGCGTGGACCACAGCCTGGTGCCCGACAGCGGCCTGCCATCCAGGTAGGCCCGGCCTTCGCGCAGCGTGCGGCCCTGCGCCGGAAACGCCGGACAGACCCAGATCGGGCCAGCGGCCCCAACGGCGTTGCGCGCCGCTACCAGCTCGGCGCCGATATGGCCGCGCAGCGTGGAATCGAGCTTGTGGAAATGCAGGCAGTCCATGGCCGCTGCGCTATCCGGCCTGAGCGGGCCGAAGCCATCGGCAAAGGCCTGGGCGAACACCTGCGCGGCCTCGGCGGCGGGGCGTGCCCGCGAGTGGGCATCGAGCGCCTGGATCCGCCCGTCCCATGCCGCGCAAGCCGCACCGGCCGCCGCACCGTGCGCGCGCATCCGCACTTCGCCGCTGCCATTGCCGGCGAACGCCGCCACGCTGTCGCACGCGCCGGAAAGATCGTCGGCAACGATGCGCACGGCGGCGAACCTTGGTGGGGGCACGGCTGTTGGCATGGGTCTGAGCTTGATGAATCAAGGGGGAAGGCATGGGGGATGGTGTCTCCTGCGCCCCTGCCTGTCTCACTTGCTGGTTTGCCGTATCCCGGTGAAATATGGTTTTTTGAGCACTCTGTCGTGCTGTTTCCGTGCGGCAAACCTCAGCATTCAGTCGATATTACACGCCAAATCAAAAAAATGCATGCAATTATTTGGTTTGGCATTCAACTGGCGAAAAATGCGCAGCCATTGGCCTTTGCTGCATAATGCTTTCGCCAGTCCGGTCCAACCGCCCGCAAAGGGCAGCGATGCCGGGCCTTCTTCCCACCAGAAATGTCGATCGCAGAGATGTCACAGGAATTGCCCGCGCTCCCGCCGGACCAGGACGACCAGCCGCTTTCGCAACGGGTCTACCAGGCCATGTTGTCGGCCATCATCAGCGGGCAGCTAAAGCCGGGGGAGGTGGTCAACGAAATCCGGCTCGCGCAGGAGCTCGGCGTCAGCCGCACGCCGGTACACACGGCGATTCGCGAACTGGTCAAGGATGGGCTCATCACCCAGGAGGCGAACCGGCGCCCGGTGGTGGCGCGCTTCTCGCGCGAAGATATCCGCGAGGTGTTCGATATGCGCAAGCTGCTGGAGAGCGAGGCGGCTCGCATCGCCGCCGCGCAGCTGGACCGCGTCACGCTCAAGGCGCTGTCCGACGCGGCCGACGCCATGGATGCCGGCGCCGCCACCAGCGTGGACGATGCCGAGGCACTGGTGCGCTGGGCCGATTTCGACGACAACTTCCACCTGGCTATCGCAGACGCTTGCGGCAGCAAGCGCCTGCGCGAGGACATCCTGCGCTACCGCCTGCTGCACCACGGCCTCAACCAGCTGCGCATGCGTGCCGAGCTGATTCCACAGGCGCTGGCCGAGCACCGCAAGATCCTCGACGCACTGGCCGCGCGCGATGGCGACGCCGCCAGCCGCGCCATGCAGGAGCACCTGCATGAGTGGCAGGCGTATTACATGCAGAGGTTTCCGCTGTAGGGCTTGGGCAACGCCGGCAGGGCTTACTCCCCCAGCGCAATGCCATCCTTGCGTTTGTCCGATGCGCCGAGCAGGTCGCCGCATGCACTGCGCATGACGATCTGGGCGCCGCCGAAGTCGCTGCGCCCGCCCAGTTCGCCAAGGCCGGCGGGATCGCTGTAGCCTGCATCGCGCAGGGCTTGCACGATGGCCGGCGGCATGCCGGCTTCGATGGCCAGGGCGGTGTCGGATTCCAGCCGCCAGCGAGGGGCATCCAGCGCGGCTTGCAGGGGTTGCTGCCAGGCCGCCAGCCTTACCAGCAACTGCAACTGGCCTTGCGGCTGCATCAGCCCGCCCACCACGCCGAAGCCCGCGTGGAAGCGCCCGCCGCGCAGGGCCGCGCCGGGCACTACTGTGTGATACGGGCGCTTGGCCGGAGCAGGGCTGTTGATATGGCCCGGCCCGGCAAAGCCGAAGCCGCGGTTCTGCAGCACGAAGCCGCAGCCGGGCACGGCGATGCCCGAGCCGAAGCGCTTGAAGATGCTGGTCATCAGCGTGACCGCCAGGCCGTCGCGGTCCACCACCACGGTGCATACGGTGTTGCCGGCCGGGTCTGCCACGGTTTCCTTGGCGTACTGCATGGCGCGGCCCATGGCCCGCACCGTGCGCAGCACGGCTGCGGGATCGTCCTCGGCCAGCATGGCAGGATCGAGTTCGCCGAGTTCGTCCAGCGCGTGCAGGATGGCCACGCCGTGCGTATTGGGCGGGCATTCCAGCACCGTCAGTCCGCGGAAATCCGTGGATACGGGCGTGCAGAAATCGCCCCGGTGGGCGGCGAAGTCGGCGGCAGCCAGCGCGCCGCCGGCGATGCGGCTCGCCATTTCGGCGGCCTGGGCGGGCTGGCCGAGGTAGTACGCATCGGCACCCTCGGCGGCGATGGCGGCCAGCGTGGCGGCCAGCTCCGGATTGCTGAAGGTCTCGCCGGACGCAGGTGGGCGGCCGGCGCGATAGAGCGCGGCGCAGACCGGGTCATGGTGCAGCACGCGGTCGAACAGCGCCCATTCCCGCGCGGCTACCGGCGCGAGCGCAAAGCCGTCGCGCGCTAGCGCAATGGCGGGCGCGAACAGCCGTTTCCATTCCAGCCGGCCGTAGCGGCGGTGCAGGTCCTCCCAGCCACGCACCGCGCCGGGCGTGGTCAGCGATAGGGCGTGGCGCTCGGGGATGCGCTGGCCGGGCAGGGCCGCCAGCGCATGCATGGGGAACGCGGCCGGCGTGCGCCCGGTGCCGTTGTAGCTGACCGCGTGGCCGTCGGGCTCGACGATCATCGCCAGCATGTCGCCGCCGATGCCCGTTGCCATCGGCTCCACCACGCCCAGGATGGCATCGGCCGCGAGCGCCGCGTCAATGGCGCTGCCACCTTCACGCAGCACCTGCAGCGCGGCCTCGGCAGCGAGCGGGTGGCCGGTGGCGACCATGCAGTGCGGCGCGCGCACGCCCTCGGTGGTGTTGGCACGGCTGGCGCAAGCTGTGGTTGTCATGCGTGGCGCTCCAGGAGGATCAGATCAATCGGGTTTGACACAATGGCGTGCGTGAGCGGCAACGCAGCGCCTCAAGGCCACCGCGCACGCCGTCGATGCCGCCAGGCCTGCCGGTCCGCGCCGTAGCAGCGCCGTAGCAGGCCTGGCGCCGCGGACCTATTCGGCCGCAGCTCCGGCCACCGTCCCGGTGACCGGAACGGCAGCCTTGGCCGGGCTCGCCTGGGCTTCCCAGGACACGGCGATGTCGCCGGTGACGAAGGTCTGGCAGGCCATGCGGTAGCCCTCGCCAAATTGCGCCTCCGACAGGTGCTTGCGCTCTTTTGGCTTGATGGCGTCGGTGAACTCGAGCCCGCGCTCGATCTTGCACTTGCAGGTGCCGCACAGGCCGCCGCCGCACTTGAAGGGGATGCCGCCTTTCTCGCGCAGGGAAACGCGCAGCAGGTTGCTGTTCTCGGGGGCGCTGACGACCTTGCCGTCGTTGCTGACAAAGGTGATTTCAATCATGGAAACGGTCCGATGGCATGAGGGGGCTGCCCGGCGCTGTGCCGGTCATACTCGGTGGATTCAGTCGGTCGCTCGCCAGTCACGCGCATGGACATCACGCTTGACCAGCGTGATGTCCATGCTGCCGAAGGTGGCCAGGCGCGTGAGCTCGTCGCGTGCGCCCTGCAGCGTCTCGAACTGCTCGAGAAACTTGGAGGGCACGTAGTTGATGGTGGGGGCCGGGCGGCTCGCGGCATCGACGTCTTCGCCGAACTCCTCCACAACCTTCACCTTTACCGGGTGCGCTATTTCGGCGATGACGAAGTGCGCCGTCCTGCGGCCGTAGAAGAGATAGTCGTAAGCCTCGACGGCCACCAGCCCCTCTACCAGTTCGGTGCGAAACTGCCCCGGCTTGCTGCTGAGTATTACGTACATGACTGCGCTGCCTGGTGGGTGCTGATGGATTACTGCGCGTTGCCCGGGACGCTGGCTTGCAGGACATTGGCCCCGCCGCTGGCGGTGGCTGCGCTTTGCACTGGCAGTTCGTCCTGGATCAGCTCGATGTCATGCTCCAGCCAGATCTGGCAGGTCAGGCGATAGCCTTGCTCCAGCCGTTCTCCGAGCTGCTTCTTTTCCTTCCAGTTCGGCGGCGGCAGGTGCTCGGCGCCGGCGATCACGCGGCACGCGCATTTGGAGCACTTGCCCATGCCGCACTCGTAGCGCAGGTTCGGATACGGAAACTGCTTGATCCCGGCGCGCACCACCAGGTTGGTGCTGGGCTTGACCTCATCCTCGAAGGTCTGGCCGTTCTTGTGAAATACGACTTTAGGCATACAACGTTTCCGCAAGCGGTCTGGTCTGTCAGGGGCGGCCGGGCGGATGCGCACCGGCCGCGCGTCATCGCACGATCTGGCGGCTGCTTCAGGCAGCCATATCCAGTTCAGGCAGGGGGATTTCCTGCGCGACATAGTCGTGATAGAGGGCGGTGGTGTAGAGCAGGCGCATCTGGGCACCGATCTCGCAGATCTTGAGGCAGCGCTGCTGCAGCTCCGGGGTGTTGGCGTGTTCCAGCACGATCTGGTAGCCACGTTCGCCGTGGATTTCATCCGAGACGATATGCAGGTCGAAGAATTCGACTTCTTCGTCGGTGAAGTTGTACTTGTCGCGCAGGGTGGGGGTCTGCTTGCGGTAGATCGACGGCACTTGGGATTCCAGGCCAACGACCAGTCCGGCGACGGCCACGACGGGGTCTTCGCGCATGGCCACGGCGTAGCACCAGCTTTGCAGGCCACGGGTGGTGGGTGACATGTTGTCGGGGTCGACCACGCGCTCGCGGGTGGTGCCGCAGGCTTCGGCAAAGCGGATCAGGAGGTCGGTGTGGCGGTCGCCACCGATTTCTTCCTCATACATATTGGCCAGCAGGAAGTCCTTGGCTTCGGTGAAGCGGTCGGGGGTGCGGGCGTAGATGTAGGCGAGGTAGTCGGCGAAGGGGCCGACGTAGTGATAGTGGTTCTCGGCCCAGCGGGCGAGGTGGTCGCGGGAGAGCTTGCCGCTGGCCCAGGCCACGCTGAAGGGGGCTTTGTTGGCGCTCTTGCCCTTGATGGCATTTTCAAGGGCGGCGCGGAAATCATCACGGTTCATCAGTTCGGCCATCGGGGGCTCCTGGGGGAACGAGTTCAGGGTTGTGGGGGACTGCGTAGCATCGTCCGGAAGCGATCTGCTTGACCGGTCATCGTTTTGATAATTGTATACTATCTACAATTAGAAGAAAGGGGGTAGTGGTCGATGATGACAATATGCAGGCCGCATGCCGGCAGGCCCGCGTAACGTGAATCAAGAGGCTCTGGCTTCACCCGCGGCCTCGATCTGCCGGTAGGCGAAGCCCGCCAGCGCCACGTCTTCCAGTCCCACGCCCACGGACTTGTAGATCAGGATGTCCGTGTCATTGCCGCGCGGCTTCACGCTGCCGGTCACCACATCGGCTAGCTCGACGACCTTGTCGGCCGGCAGCACGGCGGGATCCGCCAGCACGATGTCCCCGGCCTCGCGCATGGATTGGGGGCGCCACTCCACCACCAGCCGGGCCGCGCGGGAGAGCGCCACGTCGTCCAGCTCGCGGGTGTGCGGCAGGCTGGACCCGATGGCCGCGACGAAGGCGCCGGGCTTGAGGGAATGGCCGGAGAACAACGGCGTGGTAGAGCGCGAGGCGGTGACCACGATATCGGCCTGGGCCACGGCCTGGTCCGGCTCGGCAAGGTCGACCGGGATGCCGCAGTGCCGCGCCAGGCGCTCGGGCATGGCGGCATCGGCATACGGGTCGGACAGCAGGATGCGCTTGAGCGGCAGGGCGGCGGCGAGCTGCCGGGCATGCTGCACGCCTTGCGTGCCGGCGCCGAACAGCGCCAGCACTTCGGCTCCCGGCCGCGCCAGGTGCCGGGCGGCCAGCACCGAGCAGGCAGCGGTGCGCAGCCGGGTGATCGCGCCCGCATCGAACGATGCCAGCGGCCGGCCGTCCTCGGTGGAGAAGATCAGGATGACAAAGGAAAACTGTCCCTTGATGGTGGTGTAGACCTTGGCGCCGGCCACCTGCTGCTCGGGAATCACCGCGCCCAGCGTGGACAGCTTGACGCCGCCGGCCTCGGTACGGATACGCTCCTGCATGGCGGCCTTGCCTTGGCCGAAGCTGCGGAAAGCGTCCAGCATCACTTGCTGGGCGTCAGCGGGGCTGACGTGGCGGTCGATCATCTCATCGGTGATATGCAGCATGGTCTGTTTCCTGGCGTAGCGGGAATGGAGGGGAGCGTAGGGTCTAAGGTGAGGCGGGAAGAGGCGTCAGGCGGGCAGGGCGAGCTTGACCAGCACGCCAATGGCGCCGGCCGTGCACAGCGCCAGCAGCAGCTTGCGCACGGCCTTGGCCGAAAAGCGGTTCTTGAGGTGATTGGACACCGCAAAGCCGATCAGCAGCATGGGCGACAGGCTCAGGCTGAGCCACAGGTCCACCAGCCCGAAACGGCCGGCGGCAGCCAGCATGGCTAGCGAAAACGCCGCACCGGCGCACAGGATGCAGCCGATGGTGGCGCGCAATTGCGGCGGCGGCAGGTGCTGCATGACGATGGCAAAGGGCGGCGCGCCCGCCGAGGTGACCGTGCCCATGAAGCCGGAGGCGGCACCCGCCACCGCCATGTTCAGGCCGGATGCCTGCACCCGCCAGCCCAGCAGGCTCAGCGCCACTGCAGCCAGGATCGACAGCGCGAACACCAGCGCCAGCACTTCGGCCGGCAGTTGCGTCATCGCCGCCACCGCCACCACCGTGCCCGCCGCACGGCCAGCCAGCGCATTGCCCGCCGTGCGCCAGGCAATGGCACGGAACTCGCGTATCGCACCCAGCAACGAGACCAGCCCGCCCATGGCTAGCAAGGGGCCCGGGGCCAGTTGCGGGAAAAACAGCACGGCCACCGGCGCCGACACCATCGAGAAGCCGATCCCGCCCACGCCTTGCAGGCAGGCGCCGCACAGGATCAGCGCACCCATCAGGCCGAATTGCCAGGCGGTGGTGCCGGCGGGAAGAAGGGTGGAAAGTGTCATGGCGGCTTGGATTGAAGTCAGGGATCGCACGCTGCGCCATCGGCGATGGCATCTTGATGGTGCGATGATTTGGTATACAGTCTACATAAAATTCAAGTGGAAGACATCTTGAATAGGCAGAATGGACGCCGCTGGCTCGCAAAAGGTGCCTGACATCCCCGTTTTAGCGCGAAAAATAAGGGTTTGCACCAGATTGGGTGGATTCCCTAGTCCCGGTAGATTTCGCTTGTTTTGATGCAGATCAAGAATATAGTATACGTTAATGGGGCAGCCATAGCCCCGCAAGACAAAAACGATGGTCTCTACAGATAAAGATCCAAGGGGAATACATGCAACACGAAGCGGTGATTGGCGCAGCACACTGGATCTACCTGGCAGGCGTGGCGGTGATCGTCCTGACCATGATCCTGCGAGCCAATGTGGTCGTGCCGTCGATTCTGGGTACGTTTCTGGTGGTGTTCGCGCTGACCGGTAGCCCGGTCTCGGCGCTGGGAGGCATTTTTTCGGCAAGCCTGGTGGCGGCCAAGGAGTTGTTCAACATCTTCCTGGTCATCGCTTTCATGACGGCGCTGCTCAACTCGCTGAAGACGCTGCGCTCGGATATCCGCATGGTGGAGCCGTTCCGGGTGGTGATGAAAAACGGCCATTCCGCGTTCTTCATCCTGGCCGGCATTACCTACGTGATTTCGCTGTTCTTCTGGCCCACGCCGGCGGTGCCGCTGGTCTCGGCCATCCTGCTGCCGGCAGCGATCGCGGCCGGCCTGCCGCCGCTGGCGGGCGCCATGGCCATCGCGATTGCGGGGCAGGGCATGGCGTTGTCGTCCGACTATGTGATTGGCGTGGCGCCGGGGATCAGCGCCAAGGCAGCCGGCGCCGCGGTCAGCGCGGTGGTGGTCGCTGATCGCGCGCTGGTGCTGTCGATCATTACCGGCGCCATCGCGCTGACCCTGGCCTATCTGTCGATGCGCAAGCACATCGTGCCTGCCAGCGGCGCCTTGCTGACCCATTGGCAAGCGCGCGCGGGCGGCGCCGTGGAAAAGGCCGAGCACGCAGGCACCTTCGACAAGGCCGAGATCGCGCGCGGCACCGAGCACGACGAGCCACTCGTCACCGATGCCAATATCGAGCGCAGCCTGGCCATGGTGGCGTTGCGCCGCGTCAAGTGGTCGAAGTGCTTCGCGGTGGTGACGCCGCTGGCCTTCCTGGCGGTGGTGGCCGTGATGGTGCTGCCGAAGATGGGTTCGGGCCTGCCGGAGTTGAAGGGCGGCGATGCGGCCGCGCTGGTTGGCGGCGTTGCGGCGCTGCTGATGATGCTGGCCACGCTGGCGGCGGAAGGCCCGCGCAAGATGCTCGATGTGTGCCCCGAGCACATCACCGATGGCTTTGTCTTCGCCTTCAAGGCCATGGGCTCGGTGCTGCCAATCGCCGGCTTTTTCTTTGTCGGCGCCGGCGAGACCGCGGCGCAGATCCTGGGCGTCAGCGCCGACAAAGCCCCCAGCCTGCTGTTCGAGCTGATCCAGGCTTACCAGCACATGATTCCGGATAACCATGTGCTGGTGGCGTTCGGCGTGCTGCTGGTGGGCATGATCACTGGCATCGACGGCTCGGGTTTTGCCGGCTTGCCGCTGACCGGCACGCTGGCCGGCGCGCTGGGCCCGGTGGTGGGATTCGATTCCGCCACGCTGGCGGCAATCGGGCAGATGGGCGCGGTGTGGACGGGCGGCGGCACGCTGATCGCATGGTCCTCCCTGATTGCGGTGGCCGGATTTGCCCGGGTGCCGGTGCTCGATGCGGTGCGCGCCTTGCTGTTGCCGGTGCTGATCGGGCTGTGCGTATCCACCGTTTGCGCCATGTTCCTCTGGCGCTGAACCTGTCGCACTGAGCGGCAAGAAGCGAGGCCATCCGTGCCTCGCTTTTTTATTCCTGAAGCGCGAATACTCTCTTCACAAAAACAGTAGATAGTATACAATCTACATAAAGGTATCGGATGGCACGGCTAAAGCCACCCGGACCACGCTACGCAGTCCCCACAACCTTGAACTCGTTCCCCCAGGAGCCCCCGATGGCCGAACTGATGAACCGTGATGATTTCCGCGCCGCCCTTGAAAATGCCATCAAGGGCAAGAGCGCCAACAAAGCCCCCTTCAGCGTGGCCTGGGCCAGCGGCAAGCTCTCCCGCGACCACCTCGCCCGCTGGGCCGAGAACCACTATCACTACGTCGGCCCCTTCGCCGACTACCTCGCCTACATCTACGCCCGCACCCCCGACCGCTTCACCGAAGCCAAGGACTTCCTGCTGGCCAATATGTATGAGGAAGAAATCGGCGGCGACCGCCACACCGACCTCCTGATCCGCTTTGCCGAAGCCTGCGGCACCACCCGCGAGCGCGTGGTCGACCCCGACAACATGTCACCCACCACCCGTGGCCTGCAAAGCTGGTGCTACGCCGTGGCCATGCGCGAAGACCCCGTCGTGGCCGTCGCCGGACTGGTCGTTGGCCTGGAGTCCCAAGTGCCGTCGATCTACCGCAAGCAGACCCCCACCCTGCGCGACAAGTACAACTTCACCGACGAAGAAGTCGAATTCTTCGACCTGCATATCGTCTCGGATGAAATCCACGGCGAACGCGGCTACCAGATCGTGCTGGAACACGCCAACACCCCGGAGCTGCAGCAGCGCTGCCTCAAGATCTGCGAGATCGGTGCCCAGATGCGCCTGCTCTACACCACCGCCCTCTATCACGACTATGTCGCGCAGGAAATCCCCCTGCCTGAACTGGACATGGCTGCCTGAGCCTGCCCCTGGGCGGAATCGCGGCATTGCATTGGTATTGACGGCCCCGCCCGGGGCCTGACCGGATGAAAGGCTTGGACATCATGGCAGTGGCAAAGACAGACGAATTCAACAACTACATCAACGGCGAATGGTCGAAGAGCGCCAGCGGGTGCACCTTCGACAACGTCAACCCGGCCGATACCGGCGATATCGTCGGCCGTTTCCAGGCCTCGACCGCGGATGACGCGCAGGCCGCCGTGGCCGCTGCCGCAGCCGCGTTCGACGCCTGGAAGAAAACCCCCATCTCGAAACGCGCCAAGATCCTCAACGGCGCCGCCGATTACCTGGAAGCCAACGCCGAACAGATCGCCGAGGAACTGACCCGCGAAGAAGGCAAGGCACTCAACCTGAGCAAGGATGAAGTGCTGCGCTCGGCGCAGACCATCCGCTTCTATGCTGTGGAAGGACAGTCTTTCTCCGGCGAGACCTATCCCCAGGACGATCCCGACATGATCGTCTACAGCCAGCGCGAGCCACTGGGCGTGGTGACCGTGATCTCGCCGTGGAATTTTCCGGTGTCGATCCCGGCGCGCAAGATTGCCCCGGCGCTGATCGCGGGCAACACCGTGGTGTTCAAGCCTTCGTCGGACGCGCCGCTGAGCGGCTACCGGCTGGCGCAGGCGTTTGTCGAAGCCGGCATCCCCAAGGGCGTGCTCAATTTCATCACCGGCCGTGCCGGCGACGTGGGTGCGGCCATTACCGAAGCCCCAGCGGTGCGTGCGATCTCCTTTACCGGCTCCACGGCGGCTGGCCAGCATATCCATCGCTCGGTGTCGCTGAGCACGCGCACGCAGATGGAGCTCGGCGGCAAGAACCCGCTGATCGTGATGGAAGACGCCGACCTGGATCGCGCGGTGGACCTCACCATCAAGGGTGGCTTGTCGCTCAGCGGCCAGGCCTGCACCGGCACCAGCCGCGTGCTGGTGATGGCTTCGGTCAAGGCCGCCTACACGGAGAAATTGCTGGCCAAGGTCAAGACCCTGAAGATCGGCAGCGGCATGACGCCCGGCATGGACGTGGGCCCGCTCGCCACCCGCAAGCAGCTCGAAACGGTGCTCGGCTATGTGGAAGCGGGCAAGGCCGAAGCCACGCACCTGTGCGGTGGCGACCGCCTGGGCGGCGAGGCATACGACAAGGGCTTCTATGTCTCGCCGGCCGTCTTCACCGGCGTTACCCAGCAGATGCGCATTGCCCGCGAGGAAATCTTCGGGCCGGTGATCGCCATCATCGAGGTCAGCAGCTACGCCGACGCCATCGCCAAGGCCAATGACACCGAGTACGGCTTGTCGGCCGCCATCGTGACCAGCAACCCACGCTATGCGCATGATTTCGCGCATGACATCCAGTCGGGCACGGTCAAGATCAACCGCACCACCACGGGCAACCTGATCAACGCGCCGTTCGGCGGCCTCAAGCAATCCAGCACTTCCACCTTCCGCGAGTCGGGCCGGGCAGGGCTGGAGTTCTACACGCAGATCAAGACCGTCTACCGCGGCTGCTGAACCAGCGCGCCCGCAAACCAACGGGCATTCACGCAGCATTCACGTATCGAGCAGGAGCAGGACATGAGAAAAGCCATCAAGCTGGAACTGAAGGAAGCCCGTCACATGGTGGCGGCTGCCATCCGCAAGTCCGAGGAAATCGGCGTGCTGGAATCGATCTGCGTGGTCGACGACGGCGGCTACCCGCTGGTGCTGGAGCGCATGGACGGCGCGCGCATCACCGGCCCGCAGATCGCCTGGAACAAGGCTTTCACCGCCGCCGGCCACAAGCGCTCGACCCACCTGTTCAACCAGGCGCCGAACGGCCCCGCGCTGCCGGGTAATGAAGCCTTCGGCATCCAGTGGAGCTTCGAAGGCAAGTTCGCCGTGTTCGTAGGCGGCTTCCCGATCGTGGTCAACGGCGAAGTCATCGGCGGCATCGGCCTGAGCGGCGGCAACGGCGAGCAGGACACCGCCGCAGGCGTGGCAGCGCTGCAGGCCCTGCAGGAACTGCTGGCCGGCGACGACCTGAAGGTGCTGGCAGAGGCCGATATCAAGAAGTAAATCCAGACCTAGCAACAGCCCCGAAAACCGCGCAAGAGCAGCGATGCGAAGCGAGCGGCGTAGGTGTACCAGGCCGTATGGGGTGCCTGCCGACGAGGGGGTGTCGCCCCATCCGGCGCGCCTTCTTTGCCTACTTTCTTGGCAAGACAAGAAAGTAGGTCGCCGCCCCGCAGGGGTGGTGAAACGGCCTTTGACTTTAGGCTTTGGGTTTTAGGTTTTAGATCTAGAAGCCCATCCCCCCACGCATTCCGAGTCCACCATGTCCTACCGCATCCATCTCTTCGAATCCCAGCAATCGTTCGAAACCAGCGCCGGCGAAACGGTACTGGACGGCGCCCTGCGCGCCAATGTGCAGATGGCACACGACTGCCGCTTCGGCGGCTGCGCAACGTGCCGCGTCAGGCTGGTCGAAGGCGCGGTGACCTATGACGAGTACCCCATGGGCCTGACCCCGGAAGAAGAGGCCGAAGGCTTTGCGCTGGCGTGCCAGGCGCGGCCCACCAGCGACCTGGTGATCAGCACCGCGCGGCCAGGCGAGCCATGCGCCGAGCCCGCGCGCCACACCGCGGTGATCCGCAAGATCGCGCCGCTCAGCGCCGACGTGGTGCACCTGACGCTGGAGCTGCCGCAGGCGCAGGCGCTTGACTACCGTCCCGGCCAGTACCTCAAGATCTTTACCGGTGACGGCATCGCGCGCAGTTTCTCGATGGCGTCGGTTCCCAAGGACCGCACGGTGGACCTGCACGTGCGCCGTATTCCTGGCGGCTACTTCACCGAGCGCTTGCTGGCGGGACTGCGCTCCGATGACCAGCTCGACGTGGAGTTGCCGCTGGGCGGCTTCTATTTCCGCAAGGACGACTATCGCCCGCTGGTGATGGTGGCCACGGGCACCGGGCTGGCGCCGATCAAGAGCATCCTCGAATCGCTGATGGACGATCCCGATTGCCCGCCGGTCTCGCTGTACTGGGGCATGCGCACCCAGGCGGACCTGTACCTGCACGAACAGATCCAGGCGTGGGGCGCGCGGCTCTACGATTTCCAGTACGTGCCGGTGCTCTCGCGTGCCGACGGCGCATGGAGCGGCCGGCGCGGCCACGTGCAGCACGCCGTTGCCGCCGACCTGCCGGACCTGTCCGAGCATGCCATCTACCTGTGCGGCTCGCCCGACATGATCCGCGACGCCCGCGAGACCTTTCTCGGGCTCGGCGCCAGCGGCGCGCATATCTACGCCGACAGCTTTACATTCCAGCGCAGCTGAACCAGCGCGCGCGGGCTGGCCAAGGCGCTGGTTCGCATCGAGCCGCGCCGGGGCGCGTCGGTGGCGTGCCTGTCGGAGCAGGTGGCCCGGGAGATGGTG